>JAQXQU010000105.1 GCA_029101345.1 Erysipelotrichaceae bacterium
AAATCATTTCAGAACGAGTTTGCGGGTGTGGATTACGCCAATGAGCAGTCGGTCAACGGATTGATACAGGTGAACTGGAATCAGGTAATTTCAGGACCCATGGATGCTCTCGATAAAAAAATGCGAGGCGGCAGCATCACCGATGGCTACATCACCCGTATGGCTCTATGGATCATGCCTCGCACCGACTACCGCATGATCGAAAAGGCATCGCTGGCAAAGAGCGAAACGCAGAGGGATGACCAGGGTAATGACCGCCACGAGCGGCTACGCCTGTGGGGCTATAAGCTCGACGAGCTGTCAGGTAATATCCCCTGCGAGAAGCTCACCGACTACGCCTATGAGTGGTGTGCCCGTCAGTGTGACCTTGCCGCCTTGGAGGATGACCAATTGGTGGACTATTTCCGAAAACGAATACCCATCTACATGGTGCGCTATGCCCTGCCTCGTGCCATCATGCGCCAGTATGAAACGTTCAAGAAGACAGGCAAGCTGCGCATCACGGAGAACGACCTTGCCTTTGCGCGTCTCATCGGTGACTATCTGATGTTTATCTCTATCTATCAATGGGGCAACGCCCTCTTAGATAGTTTCGCAAACACGGCATCTAAGGCCAAGCCCCGTGAGCGGTCGAGTCTCTTCCAGCGAAAATATGAGGAGCTGCCCGAGGTGTTCACCTACGAACAGATAGCGAGGGGGTATAATAACGACAAGACGGTAAGAAGTGTTATTTCTCGTCTGAAAATGGCAGGGCTGATTGAGAAAGTTGATAATAAAAAATGGAAAAAATGTGTTTCTACACTTAATAATGTGACTGCTGTTAAGCGAGAATAAATTGTCAATTTGTCAATTGTCAATTTGTCAACAATAAGCCCAAAATTTTCTCCCAAAACCTCTTGAAACGCTGATTTTTTATAGGAGAGTGCGAGATTTTGACAATTTCGGAAAATAGGAGGAAATAAGGAGAAAGCTAAGGGGACATAGGAGAAAGAGCTCTATAATATATATATATAATATAATAATATTATTATTATCAAGTGATAATATCATTGGTTACCCGAGGCGAAAAATAGAGATAATGTTGACAAATTGACAAATTGACAAATTGACAAATCAACAAAATCAGCAATCAATAATCAATAATCAGTAATCAATAATCAGCAATCAGTAATCAATAATCAATAATCAGAAGAAACATGATAAAACGTATATGTAAAACATCGTGGTATGCCCTTCTGCTGGGCTTGGTATTTGCGCTAGAGATGACATATTTCATTGTCTATCTCATTTACAGCACCATCCATATTTGGTTGAGCTATCTCGAAGGAGTTCCTGCGGATAATAACATTATCTCAGATCTCAATGACGCTGCTGATAAGGCAAGGGTAGAGGTGGAGTACTATAGCGACATGATGATAAGCTCCTGGTTGGGTGAACTTAGGTGGGACGCTGAGCAAGGGATGTTTGTGCACGAGTTTCAAAAAAAAAAGAAGCTATGACCGATGAAGAAAAGCTCAAAAAACAGGGTTTCTTAGTCAACGATGATTTTGAGAGTCTCTTTCCCCCCTTGGATGGCAAGGGTAAGGTAGTGTTGAAAAATCAGATGACAAAAGATGATAAAGATGACATCGACATTGATTCAATGATGATAGGATACTGATTACTCTGCATGCCGCAATGACATTTTCACTGACTTCGTGGACGGTCTGCTGCACCTTGCCGACGAGTGGAAAATTCAAGACACAGGTGCTTTGACAATTTCATCGTGAACCTGTTGGGAGCTATCGCCGCTTATTGTATGTTTCCCAAAAAGCCGTGTGTCTAATGTACAACGTACATGAGACACACAGCTGAGTCTATTTATGAATTCATCGAACTCACGTTAATCTATAATATATCTATTAGGCTAAAATCCGGATGGTCTTTCTTTACAAAGTCTGATATGTCTTTCTCTCCATAAAGTACGACTTTGTTATTCTCGTCAAGATTGACCAACATCGTGTCTTTTCCACCATCTTCGTACAAAAGGGTCATCTTAATATATACATTGCTGAAAATCTCATCTGGATCGTTAGCAATTGGGATGTGAAATTTATAGTGTCCCGTTTCTATAAGTTCACCAGGGAATAAAGGTTCTTTACTCGGTGAAGTCATTTTCCAGCAATAGTCACACACATACATAGACAACACTTTTCCTTCATATGGCTGATACTTGCCCGACGTTCCCTTTGGAAGGTTGAAAAACGAGGCACTAAATTTGTAATCTTTGCTTATAACTCTGCCTGTATTACGAATCCAAGCCGTGAATGAAAAAGTCACGGTCTCATCACCTTCTTCAACATCTTCATCTTGAAGTGTGCCATTAACAATTTGTAGAGAAGGACTATATTTTCTGTGAAGAATATCCTTAACCTCGTAATCGTCCATTGCTTCGGACTTGTAATTGAATCGCTTATAGTATTTATGGTCTCTTGCCATGTGAGGAGCTTTTTCACTTCGGGGTATTTTGACAATATAAATACTCTGTTCGATGTTACCATCATTTCTTATTGGATATATTATGAGTCCTTCTATATGTGGTTGAACTTGGTTTATAATGTTTTCCAGCCATTCTTTAGTAAAAACATTTCCATCAACGAAATCAAAATCCTTTGGCTTGTGATTTTCTTCAGTTAGCCCATATATAATGATGCCACCATCTGAATTGGCGAAAGCGGAAACATCTTTCACTATTTCATACCTTTTTTCATCTTTCTTTCCCAATGCTCCAGAAGCCTTGTAGTCAAGGTGAATATTCTCCTCAACCTCATCTTCAATAAGGCTGTTGATAGTTTCCATTGAGTATTCTTTAATTTCAAACAGATCCATAATTTGTATTGTTCTCTGCCCTAAACGTATAGGATTGTTATTTGTATCGATTCTTATATATCACATTTTCAACCAATGACTTGGCATCTTGAAGGAGCTGTTCACTCTCTTTGCGAAGAGCAAAACATAATTGTACCTTATTAGACAACTCCTTTTGAATCGTTTTTGGTAGAATAGGGATTTTGACCATCTCTATTTCTGATGGTTTCCAATGTTGAATAATAGAACCACCAGCATCACGTTCTGCCTGCATCTTCACAATAGTGGAGTTAAGTACAAGTGTTAAATAGTCAGGTAACACTTTGCAGTCTTTCACAGTCAGGTGAAGGATTGCTCCAGATGTAATGCAATTAATGTCCTCTTCCACTTTGTAGGCGATGCCAACACTTCCGTCTTTGCTTAACAGAATCGTGTCCTTCTTTGGACGTATGACAGCCGGGTAATCATTTTCTGAAAGGTGTACATCCGTTTCTGTTATACCGAACTTTGAAAGGTCTTGCACCCTAACGAATGGGATTCCAATATCTTGATAAGCGTCGCTGCCTGGCTCTACAGATTTCTGAATAGAAGTCAACTCTCCTAAAGTAGAGCAAGGGAACCCATTTAGATAAGTGAATAGTCTATCGTACTTTGGTTGATAGTATTCAGCATCCATCCTTCCACTTTTTGCAAAACTACTTGATAACCTCTTGTGTGTCACACCTCTCTTTGGGTTAGTGTGGCAGTATGGATAGTTTATATTGTCAAGTAGTAACAACATTGCAATTCTATATTCAGTATTGGCGTTGTTTTGTAAGTTGTTGTATATCATCCATTTACCCCCCCCTAATAGGATGGCATTCTCGACGGTCAATTTGGCTTCATCAAGCATGTTTTTTGCTTGAAGACGAAGGGTAAAACTCTTTTGAACGTGTTTGGCAATCTCTTCTTGCACATCTTGATGAATTAGTGGCAAGGGGATAGTGTCCAGTTCCACCCTGCTTATAGCAGACATAATAGCACCTGAACAGCCACGAATCATTAGTTGTTGTATAGGTAAGGACTTAAATAAAGTGAGTAGAGTTTCCGGATTCAATTTGTCTGATTTCATCACATAGAAGCCGGTAGAACATAGTGCACTGTCATATTCCTGTGGAATAAGTGCACAGCTGTCAATGGAACCTTCGAGTGAAGAAATAACCACGTCGCCTGTATGTACAATGCGACGTGCCCTTGACGGCAGCTCTGACCCCGACATAGTGCTACAACCAGTTAGCTCACCATGATTTCCGACGTTTGCAAGTTCTATGTATAGATATTCTTTGTCAGTTTCGGGATTAAAGTTTCGATCTTTCACCTCACATATATTGCCAATGGTGTCAGCACCACCATCATATTGTCTTATGAGATTAGCGTAATCCTCATATTTAGGCAGATAATACTCTGCGTCGAAACGCCCAGATGCAATGAAAGAATCTTTGAAGGACTTCACATTATGCGCATCGGGATTGATGGTGAAATCAGTCAAGCCTAAACAATCCAGGAGGTATTGTTCAGCAGAATCATACAAACTTTGACTCTTTATATAAGATTCATAAGAGCTGTTGACTATACCTTTTATCCTCTCTTGCAGATTTTTGCTTACCTTGGGTATTAACAATTGGTCAAAATCTTCCAAAATAAGCCCAGTTTGCCCTGACCCCCTTCTGAACTTTTGTATTTGTTGCTGCCCAAATTTGCTCATTAAATACATACCCAGATATTCTGGAAGAATTTCATCCTGATTAGGTCGAATGATAGCTAATTTGCAGCTACATGTTGCGAGGTTATTCGTAGTAACCAAAGAAACATTTCCTATAATTGCGCCAACTATAGACATTAAAACATCGCCTTTTTGTAAATGCGAACGTTGCATAGTTGGCATGTCAAATACAGGTTTCGGGATACGTAAGGGTGAAGGTGTCGTTTCGATGAACACATTATATATGTCACCTCCTCTATAATATGGTATCCCATCATCCACAAAGTTATCACTTATAGACATGTGATTGCCGTCTGAAATAGTCGCAAATTTTGAAAGCGATTGAGCACCAATGTCATTGAACAATTTTTGTTGTCCAAGGTTGAATTTCGAATAAAATTCAGCATCCAACCTTAATGTACGCTCTAAACTATTATTGCTGATTTCAGAAATTTCCAGCCCCTCTAACAAAGATCTGTATTTTACTTCATCAAAGGGGCATCCGCAAAAAAAGACAGCCCTTCCCTTTTGGCAAACTCAGCAAAGGCTTCGGCAATGCCATCCTTGCAGTATCTTCCTTTTAACCTCGCATCGCGACTTGTCCACAGAGCATCGAGTTCTGGGTCGTGATTATAGAGGTCATGTTTTACGAAGATGTGTCCGTGTGTATCTTTCAAACGTACATGACTGCGCTCTTTTACGTTTTCCGTCATAAGGTAAAACTTTTGCACCTCTTTAGGCAAGACTGCGTATTCGTCTGGTCCAATTTCGACTGCTGTGTAGTTATCGCAGTCTTTGCCACCGTTCACAACTTCTTTATAGTACCTTCGTAAAACTGCGGAAAGGTCAAGCCATTCTTCCAAAGTAACCTCGTCAGCAAGTTCAAGTAATTTCTTGTTCTGCGCATCCTTCTTGCTCAAAGGCTTCTTCTTAAACGTCACCGGTTTTTTTATCCATTTCCTGTGTGTTTCGAGTTTTCCATAATCATCAATAAAAAGGTCTTGTATAAAGTCAGTGGAGTTCCATTTGGTTTTCTGTTCTACTGCCTGTTGTACGATGTTTCCGTTTTTTATTGAATAAGTATATTTTGTCCATGTAACATAATTCTCTGTCACATAAATCTTCTCTTTTCTGTTGTTTACAGTCGGTTCCTGCATGGTGGCAAAGAAGATATTGTAATCATCAACTTTGGGACAAAGTTTGTCATCCCACTTTTGTACAAAGAGGACACTTGTCTTTGTTCCAGTATGCTGAAGAAAAGTATTTGGGTGTAAGCCTACAACGGCCAAAATGCGACACTTCTCAGCTATGAAGTCTCGCAGGTATTTTTCACTTGAATTGTTAAAATCGCCTTGTGGTAAGACCACACCCATACGTCCACCAGGTTTCAAGAAATTAAGATTGCGCTCTATGAAAAGTATATCACGACCAATATTATTCTTTAATTTTCCCTTATCGTTGAAACCGAGTGTGTAAAGTCCTATGACTTTTGGATCAGTACGGTCGCCAGCAAAAGGCGGATTACCAAGCATTAGATCAAAGTCATATTTTCTGTAAGTTCCTTTTTCGCCATTGCTTGCATATTCTTCAAGTCTGTGAAATCCCTCAATGTATTTTTGAGGCCAATCTTCCTTTTGCAAATACTTACTACCGTTCCATACATTATAATCGAGAGTATTTAACTCAAGGACATTAGTCTTGCCGTCGCCAGCGATGATGTTTAGCATTTTCCCTACACGGACGCATACCTCGTCAAAGTCAATAGCGAAAACTTTCTCATTTACATAATCTGTTTCACGCTGACTTCGCTTCGTGTTAACGAAATTATGTTTTTGTGGATTCATCTTGTTCCAAACATGGAAGATGGTGTGCATTGGAAAACCACAACTTCCGCTTGCAGTGTCAATCATTGCGTCATGTTCCGTAGGATTCATCATCTTTACACACATGTCAATTACATAACGTGGTGTAAAGAACTGGCCTTTTTCTGCTTTCTGAGACTTCTTCATCAAGTGTTCAAAGGCATCATCCACAACATCGAGGTTTGAGTTGAATAGTTTTACGTTTTCAAGATAATTCACAACTAACTTTACGTCGGAAGCGCCAAGTTCAAACTTTGTCTCTTTTGGAAAAATACCGACCCATTTTTTCTGGGCTTTTTCAAAAAGTTTCTGTACTTTGTCCATAACCTGATGCTCAGATCCGAGCGAGCGAAACTCTAATTGGCGGAAATTGGCATCTTTTTTGAACTCTGCGACGTGAGATATGAACCCATCGTTAATTGCATTTGAAAGACGATCGTTATCATCAGCGGAACAATACTCATCGTATAGTTTAGCGAAAAGAAACTTGAAAACCTCCTCAAAAACATCTCCTCCAAAATTAGCAAAGATTTTGTCTTCTAATTCTAATATCACGTCTTTCAAAGATGTTGTACTCTTTTCGTCCTCAATGACAAGGTCCTTGATGGTAAAACTGTGGTTCAGAATTTGGTCGAGTGTTTCATTGAATTTTGGGAGACGGTCTATTTTATCAAACTTGTAGTTCTTGTTCTGCGAACTCTGTCTGTTAAAATAATACTCTTTTACCTCACCGCCATCTACTTCCACGGCAATGCTTGCACCAAGGGTTTTGCAGTAGCTATCTAACTGACCGTCAACCTTTTCTTTCCCTGGTGCTTTACACTCCACTACTATATAAGGAGCAGTTTTATGTTCGTCTTCGTAAATTACGATGTCGGCACGTTTTTCTTCACCACGCCCCATCATTACAGTTTTCTCTAATTCGATGCGCTCTTTGGGATATCCGTATTCTTCGATTAGTTTGTGAACGTAAAGTTGACGTACGACTTCTTCTGGTTTCACTTCTACCTCTTTTTCGCGAATTATACAATTAACCTTTGCTACTTGTTTGCCATCGTCATTAACGCCTTGGTAAATACGGTTTTCGAGCCACGATGTTTCCTGCTCGGTGAACTGTGTGAGCTTATTATACTCCTCTTTTGAAAATATTTCTGTCAATTTCATTGCCTATATAATTCTTCTAGCGGTTTAAATATAAAGAGACTTTTGATTTAAAGTATAGTTATCATCCTTCGTTTGCCTTTACCGGCGACCTTCGGTTCCGTGTTGCGTGTGCGAGAACTCCTTATTATCTTTATCGAGTTTGTTGAGGTTGCGCAACATCTCCCAGATTAAATGAGGGAGGGCAGTCAGCTGTCGCCAGATGGTGGCATTGCGTAGCCGGCGAGGGATGGCAAAGAAGAGGGATAGGGCAATGACTGCTGCCAGTATCCACCATTTTGCTGTCCATACAGGAACAGCCACCAACGTGAGGAGGGCAAAGAAAAGAATGCCTGCCAGCAGCAGACTGCGTGGCACCAATGCTTGTTGCAGGGTCTTGTCGATGAGATTGATGTTACCCGTGCGGATGGCGTGAGGGAGGAGGGGGAGCAATGTGAGCAGGCTATGGAGCTGTGCCGACATCCAACGGCGCCGCTGTTGCTGGAAGTTCTCCTTACTGCTTACCTTCTCATCGAAGACATGGATATTCGACGCATAACGGATGAAGATGCGCTGCTGAAGCAACAACTGTTCCAGTTCACGGTCTTCACCCGCTGTAGAGAGCTGTTTTAC
>JAQXQU010000106.1 GCA_029101345.1 Erysipelotrichaceae bacterium
AGCCATATGGTCTGTACAAAAATGAAAGCAAAACGCAATAAAATCTACCAATATTATACTATATTTTAGCTATCGAATATCAAAAAGTACGCATAACAAAAGGGGATTATTGAAATCCCCCGAAATGGAAAAAGCTTTAATATTAGCTCCACCATGCCTTGGCCCTTTCAAGGAGCCAACACCGGCAGCCAGACAGGAATAAAGATCAGTCCCGGTTGATGATACAACAATATTGGAGAAAGTGGAATTATTGCCAGCACCATGATCCATATGCAGTATCAGCATCAGATCAAGAAGCCAGGCTTCTTCCTTATCATATTTGCCATCAGGTCTTAACAGAAGCAGGATGTTTTCAGCTATGCTCCTGCTTAAATCCATATGATGAATGATCAATGAACCACCATCAAGCAGATGATGTTTGGATTGATAGGCATAGACCATGATAGCTGGCATCTTGGCTATGACATTCAGACCTTGTCTGATGGTATTCTCAGGCGAAGAATCATCAGGGTTGTCATCAATCTCATACAGCATCAAAAGACTGCGCTGGATCTTATTCATGACATTCATGGAAGGATTGGAAAGTATATTCATGCTCAAGTATTCAACCGGCAGTTCATAATGGCTTTTGAGCTCTTCCTTATAGATTCTTAATTCTTCCCTATTTGGCAAATGGCCAAAGAGAATCAGAAAGGAAATCTCCTCAAAGCCCTGAATCGGTTCTTCCGATAGATTATCAGTTATCTGATTGATGGGGATGCCACGATAAATCAGCCTTCCCTCATCATCTTCCTTTTTGCCATCAACCATCTTGTAGCCAATGACATCCGCAATTCTGGTCAAGCCAATCAGGACACCGGTGTTGTCTTCATTTCTTAAGCCCTTCTTGACTCCCCATTTGCCATACTCTTCATTCCTGATTTCGTTATCAATCTCTGATTGTTTGAATATTCTTAACAATTCATCATTCATAATCTCACCTAATAGTTCTATTTTAATTCATTTAACTTTTTAAGCAATAAAAACTATAATAAACTAATAATGGCAGGAGGATATCATATGCCAACGCTAACTTACAAGATTCTTGCAAAGCACCTGGTTCAAGGTGAACTTATCGCAGGAAAACCCATTACAATCAGAATCGATCAGACTTTGACCCAGGATGCCACTGGAACTATGGCTTATCTGCAGCTTGAAGCCATGGGTATTGACAAGATCAAGACTGAAGTATCGGTTTCCTATGTTGACCATAATACACTGCAATCCGGATTTGAAAATGCTGATGACCACAGATATCTCCAAAGCGTTGCTAACAAGTATGGAGTCATCTATTCCCGTTGTGGCAATGGCATCTGCCATCAGGTACATCTTGAAAGATTTGCCAAACCTGGCAAGACCCTATTAGGCTCCGATTCCCATACACCTACTGCGGGCGGTATGGGAAGCCTCTCAATTGGCGCTGGTGGTTTGGATGTTGCTTGTGCTATGGCTGGCAGACCTTTTGCCTTGATCTGTCCAAAGGTAGTCAAGGTTGAACTTCTTGGAAAACTAAGACATGGCTGCAGTGCCAAGGATATCATTCTGAAAGTCCTTGAAATCATGAGTGTCAAAGGTGGTGTTGGCAAGGTTATCGAATATGCAGGTGAAGGCATCAAAAGCCTCTCAGTACCTGAAAGATCAACCATTACCAACATGGGGGCTGAACTAGGCGCAACTACTTCCATCTTCCCAAGTGATGAAAACACCAGGGAATTCCTCACCAAGCAGGGAAGAAGTGAGGATTATGTTGAAATGAAGGCTGATGATGATGCTATTTACGACGAAACGATCACCATTGACCTATCAACTTTGGAACCACTTGTTGCCTGCCCACATTCGCCCGATAATATCAAGACTGTCAAGGAGCTTGCGGGTTTAAAGGTCAACCAGGTTCTGATTGGCAGCTGTACCAACTCATCATTTACTGATCTTATGAATGTAGCTGCTATTCTAAAGGGCCATAAAGTACATAAGGACGTCTCTTTAGCCATCTCCTTTGGTTCCAAGCAGGTCTTGAGAATGCTAGCTGAAAATGGTGCACTTGCAACCATTATTGCCTCTGGTGCCAGACTGCTTGAAGCAACCTGCGGTCCTTGCATCGGCATGGGTCAATCCCCTTGCAGTGATGCCATTTCCTTAAGAACCTTCAATCGCAATTTCTATGGCCGAAGTGGTACACTAAGTGCCAGCATCTATCTGGTTTCACCAGAAACAGCTGCTTATTCTGCTATCAAAGGCTATCTCTGTTCTTCAGAAGAAGCAGATTATGAAAGATGCCAATTGCCAGAAAGCTATCTTGTAGATGATGAAATGCTTGTTAGGCCATTATGTGATGATAAAGAGGTCATCTATGGTCCAAATATCAAGCCCTTCCCTATTAACAGGCCATTAACAGAAACCATTGACAAGAAAGTCATGATCAAGGTCCCTGATAACATAACAACCGATCACATCATGCCTGCTGGTGCCAAGATTCTTCCATATCGTTCCAATATCAACAAGATATCCGAATTCTGTTTCTCCCAGATTGATGAAGGTTTTGCCAAACGTTGTCTAAACAATGATGGTGGCATCATCATCGCTGGAGAAAACTATGGTCAAGGTTCATCAAGAGAGCATGCAGCTCTAGCACCAATGCATTTAGGAATCAAAGCTGTCATTGCGTTATCATATGCTCGTATTCACCGTCAGAATCTCATCAATGCCGGACTGATACCTTTTGTATTTGAAAGCCGTGATGATTATGAAAAGATCGATTTGCTGGATGAACTTGTATTTGAGGATGTGCTTGAACTATCATTAGATAAAGAGACCACTGTCTATAATAAATCCAAGGACTATCGTTTCAAGGTTAAGCATAACCTGACTGAACAGGAGATTATTATCATTAGGAATGGCGGTCTTCTCAATACAATTAAAAAGGAACTATAGGAGGTCAATATGATTAGATTACTATTATGGGTTCTTGCCGGAGCTTTTTCAGGAGCTGTAGCCGGAAAACTGATGAATACCAACTTTTCAATGGCTGGTAATCTGCTATTAGGCATTGTTGGTGGTGTTGTTGGTGCCTTTGTGATTGGCGTCATTGGCTTTAGATCCACTAATATGATTGGTGATTGCCTAGTCTCAATCCTTGGTGGCTGCCTAGTCATCTTCATTGCCAGAAAGATCCAGAAATAAGCAAAAACACAATACATCATTAAAGAAAAAGGCGCTTGCGCCTTTTTGTTTTGGGAAAGCATTTTTCAAATATTAATCAATCACAAAAATTCTGCAAATAAAACCAATGATTGGATTGTTTTGGTTTACATGGACATTGCGGAGATTGTGCTAATCAATAAATAACACGCCAAAAAAGAAAATAGCAAATTATTCAAAATGCTCATAAGCATATTTGTCTAATGAAACGATATCTTTCAGCCAGTCACACCTTCCATTAGATTATTTATGTATTTCATATCAGAAATAGTTTGCTTTGGTTTATCCGATTTTCAACCTCTAATGCAATTAATAAAGACTCTTTCTTCAAACAGCTTCTTCATCAGCTCTTGGATTTCATCAATTGCTTTTCCAACTGGTAAAAAAGAGACAAGTAATAATTATCTGCACTTTCACTAGATCTATTATCCTGTCACAGATCCTATCATCAACGGTGATGAAGCTTGTTGTCTTCATATTGTTGCCAAAAGGTGCAGATTATCTATCCTCCATTATCATTTCCAACTCTTTTATAGCCGAATAATTGTCATATTAGCAATACCTGTTCATTATGCATTCTCTAGCATTCATGTTCTTAATCTCCTTGGTTTCTTATAAAATATACTTATTATTGACAAACTGAGTCATAAAAGATCGTCTCTTCTTTGGAAATGTCAGAACTTCTTCCTTCTTGAAGAAATCTTTGCAAATCGTTCTTATAAACAAATAACAAAGATTTTAAAAAACCATAGCAGTTTATGCTATGGCTTGAAATGCTTATAAAAGATTGATGTTATGTCTTTTGCATTCAGCAATCATGTCCTGAGGCCACAAAGAAGCCTGAACTTCACCGATATGGGCTTTCTTTAGTAGCAGCATGCAAAGTCTTGACTGGCCAATGCCTCCGCCAATGGTATATGGTAGTTCCTTGTTCAAGATAGCCTTGTGATATGGAAGACTTAGACGATCTAAGCAATTGGCTTTTTCACACTGGCTGATAAGTGATTCTTCATCAACGCGAATGCCCATTGATGAAATCTCCAACGCACAGGCTAATGGTTCATACCAGTAAAGAAGATCACCATTTAATGACCAGTCATCATAGTCAGGAGCTCTTCCATCATGGACTTCACCATTTGACAATTTATCACCTATCTGCATCAAGAAGACACAGCCCTTTTCTCTGCAGATGGCATTCTCACGTTCCTTAGGATTAAGATCTGGATATCTTTGCAACAATTCCTCAGATGTAATGAAGAAGACTTCCTTGGGAATCTTGTAAACACCATTTGGATAAGCATACCAGACTTCATGTTCAAGATGCTTGATAACCTTGACTATTTCTCGGACAGTTTTCTTTAATGTATCAATATTGCGTTCTGACTTGTCAATGACCTTTTCCCAATCCCATTGATCAACATAGATGGAATGCAGATTATCCATATTCTCATCCTTACGGATAGCATTCATATTTGCATATAGGCCTTCACCCTTCCTAAAGCCATATTTGCTTAATGCCATACGTTTCCACTTGGCCAAGGAATGGACTATTTCTATCTGGTCAAAGCCATTTATCCTGAAATCAACCGGTTTTTCAACACCATTGAGATTATCATTCAAACCAGAACTTCTTTCAACAAACAAAGGGGCAGAGACCCTGTCAAGATTCAAGTGAATGCCAATCTCTTTTTGAAACTTGTCACGAATCAGCTTGATGGCATCCTGTGTCTCTCTTACATCAAGAATTGGTTCATAGTATTCCGGTATAATCAGCATAAGCACCTCCGATATTACTTGATTATACAATAATAATTGCCAGATTAATCAAAAAGCTGGGAAATTTCCCAGCTTGTCTTATCTCGCCTTTCTGGCATTATCCATCTGTTTCTTGACTCTTTCAATATCTGCTGGATTTTAGAACTGATCATCAAATACATCTGTCA
>JAQXQU010000107.1 GCA_029101345.1 Erysipelotrichaceae bacterium
ATGACTAGTTTGCCATCCTTGTAATAGGCTTTCGATCTGTCTTCGACATCGGCATTGAAGAGAACTGTTTTGATGGTGCCAATGATGATTTTCAGATCGTTGATAAAAGTAATGTTATTAACATATTCAAGATCATAGGCAAAGACTTCTTCCCAGGTCAGGAAATTTCTTCCATGCATCTGAGCAAGTCCTGTTAAACCCGGTCTTACATCATGACGATGATGTTCTTCCTTGGTATATAAGGGCAGATAGCTTACTAACAGGGGTCGAGGACCAATGATTGCCATATCCCCTTTGAGGATATTGAAGAGTTCTGGCAGTTCATCAAATGATGATTTTCTTAGAAACATGCCATAGGGAGTCAAACGTTTTTCATCAGGAAGATAATTGCCATTTTCATCCTTTTCTTCAGTCATGGAACGGAATTTGATGAGATTGAAGACCTTCTCGTCTTTACCAGGTCGGGGCTGAACAAAGAAGGGGTTGCCTTTCATGATAATACGCCCCAAAACAGTCAGTACCAGCATCAAAGGCGCAAGAATGATGATGGCCATAAGTGCAAGTGTGAAGCCAATCAGTCTTTTAAAGAAACAAGCATACATTAAAGAAGTGCCTCCCCTTTGACCAGGCCCTCATCACTTGATAGACGCCATAAGATGTAACTATCATTGTCCTTGGTTAAGACATTATTCTGATAGATATGGATGATCTCATTGTTCCTGTAGTTGTCATCAGCGAACATATCAGTCTCAATTCTCATGATATCCAAGACATAGTAGATAACATCATGATGAAGGAAATGAGCATATTGGCCAGCCACCTGAAAGGCTTTGACCTTAGTGAAGATGGAATCCATATCATCCTCAATGGTAATGGTCTGGTCTTCTTCCTTTCTTGAATAATAGATGGTTCCTTCAAGACTTCTTTTTTCCTTTTCAGGAATAAAATCCAGTTCATGGGCTTTCATGAAAGCCTTGGCTTCAGCTAGGAATGACAATTGATAAAGCAGATCAAGTGGCATTGTTGGCTTATCTGTTACTTTGCATTGGGCAATGATGCCACCAGTATCAATCCCATCATCCATCAGATGACAGGTTGCACCCTGGGGACGATTAAAGAGAATAGCGCCATTGACAGGATGGAAGCCCCTTAAATCCGGTAAAAGGGATGGATGGATATTGACATAGACTTCATTGCTCTTTCTAAGCTTGGATATTGGCAGGATATAAGGACAGCCATTGGAAACCAGAACATCAAAAGACGTGTTTTCAATCAGTTCCAAAAGCTGCTTTTTTGATGTAATAGTCAGGTGTTCAATATTCTTAGCACTTAGTATCTTGTCTGCTGGTGAATCCTTAACAGTTGCAATGACTGTGATATCAAGCCCCATCTCCAGCATTTTCTCCAAGACAAAGAAGCGAGCACCGACAAAAAAGTATTTTCTTGTATCTTTCATATTAGAACCTATCCCCTTAAGTATACCATAGACAAATGGCTAACAAACAAAGGCGTGAAAGCACGCCTTACTTGCAATAGCTGATCAAAAGATCAAGGGTATTCCTGACACCATCAATATGGCTTCTTTCATAGCCATGGGAGGCATAGACACCTGCACCAATAAGACCATGTCTTAATTCATAGCCAGCTGCTAGTGCCACATCAACATCACTGCCATAGAAGGGATAGATGTCAACACAATAATCAAGATTGTTATCCTTTGCTGCATCAATGAGACCTTTGACCACCTCATAGTTATATGGTCCATGGGAATCCTTGGCACAGATTGAGACCTGTCTTTCATTGCAGCCAAGACCTTCACCTACGCAGCCCATATCAACAGAAATCATCTCCTTGACACCGCTTGGAATTGAAGCAGCTCCACCATGGCCGACTTCTTCATAGACAGTAACATAGTGATACATCTTATGCTTGAGGACAATGCTGTTATCCTTAAGATATTTGGCATAGCCTAAAAGAATAGCTACCGAGAGCTTATCATCAAGGAATCTTGATTTGATAAAGCCACTGCTGGTAATTCTTGTTCGCGTAGCAAAACAGACAATATCACCAACGCTTATCCCAAGCTTCTGTGTTTCTTCCTTGCTGGCAGTTATTTCATCAAGGACTACCTCCATATTATCAAAGCTTCTTTTGGTATCATTATATTCACGATTGACATGAATGGAAGCATTATCAAGCTGTAAGGTACCTTCATAGACCTTATCGGTCTTGGTGATGATTTTGACATTCTCAGTTTCAGAATTATTGGGATTCATGCCACCAAGAGGCGTAATTCGCAAATTGCCATTGGCCTTGATTTCCTTGACCATGCCACCAAGAGTATCACAATGAGCTGCCAAAAGAATGGCATCTTCTTTATCTTCACCACCAAGATCAACCAGCACCGATCCCTTGGTTGTGATCTTAGGCTGATAGCCTAATAGTTCATATTGCTTGGCTACATAAGCCGCTGCTTCCTTGGTATAGCCGGTCGGGGAATCAATTGCCAGGATGTTTTTCAATTGTTCGATGATATAGTCTAGATATTTCTGATCTGCCATAATAAACCTACTTTCTCTATCAATAATTATACTTCCTTAAAGCCATAAAAAGGCATTTGGTGGTCTATAATAATAATATGAAACAGTTTGCATATGTGACTGGAATGGCATTTACCATGATAATGTGCATTGGCATTCCTAGTTATCTGGGATATAAATATCATCATGTCGTCATCGGAATCTTTTTGGGATTCATTTTTGCAATGCTGTATCTCTTTAAAGTGATAATGGGGAAAGGGGAATAATGGATACTGTTCTCTATGAAAAAAAGGATCTGGAAACCATCAGGGATGGACTATTAAAGGGCAAGATCATAGCCTTTCCAACCGATACGGTCTTTGGTCTGGCCTGTGTCTATGATGACCTGAATGCCATTAACAAGATCATGAAAGCCAAGAACCGCAGCTATGATAAGGCACTTCCAATGATGTGTTCATCAAAGAAGATGATAGAGCAGGTAGCAGTTGTAAATGCCAATGCCAGGAAACTGATGGATCGCTTGATGCCAGGGCCTCTTACATTGATTTATGAAAAGAAGAATCTGCCAGACTTTGTGACCTTGGGCAAGAAGACGATTGCCATTCGAATGCCTGATGACAAGTGGATAATAGAGCTGATAAATAGGGTCAATAAGCCATTGCTTGTGACTAGCGCCAATCTCTCAGATAGTGGTTCTCTTTTGAAATGGGAAAGTGTCTATGGAGAACTTAATGCAAGAATTGATGGCATTGTCAAAGCTGATGCGACAGGCAATGCGGCTAGTACCATTGTTGATGTCACAGATGACATCAGAATTATCAGAAGTGGTCCAATCTCAGAAGAGGAAATAAGGGAGGCATTATGAAAAGACCTGTATATATAACCGGACATAAGAATCCAGATACCGATTCCATTGTTTCCAGTATCGCTTATGCTGAATACAAAAGACTGAAGGGCGTTAATGCCATAGCTGGACGTTTGGGTTCCGTTTCTTCCGAAACTGAGTGGCTCTTGGAAAAGTTCCAATATGATGAGCCAGTGCGTCTTTTGACAGCCCGTTCCGTTTTAAGGGATATTGAAATGGATGAGGCCATTACCATTACTGAAGATGCGACCATGCATGATGCTGTCAAAGCCTTATTGGGTTTAAAGCATCGCGGTGTCATTGTCGTTGATGAAAACAAGCATATGCTTGGCATGATTACCTTTGATGATCTGACCTCGCTTTGGGTCTCAACCGAAAGAGAGCTTGAAAACATCCTGAAGAAGGCCAATGTTGAGTCTATTGCCAAGGTCTTAAGGGGGAAGATTGTTCATAAGGCTGAGAATTTCAAGTCCAATGGCCAGGTTCTGATAGATCCAATTGAATCAGAAGAGATTGAAAAAGGCAGTATTGTCATTGTTAACAACAAGTCAGATATTGTTCTTCATGCCATTGATGCTGGAGCAAGCCTGATCATCAACCTCAATGAGGATTTCATTAGGGACTCCCTTGTCCTTTTAGCCAAGGAAAATGGTGTATCCCTGATCAGGTCCAAATATTCACCTTTAAGAGTATCACGTCTTTTATATGAGACACCACCTGCCAAGGAAATCATGGTTCCTGCTAACAAGGTCATTGCTGTTCATACAACTGATACGGTTGAAGAAGTCATGCAGAAGCTGTCCAAGTCCCGTTATCGTTCCTATCCAGTCTTAGATGAGAATGAAGTGGTAGTTGGTTCCGTATCCCGTTACCACTTGCTGAACTATACAAAGAAGGCTCTGATTCTCGTTGACCACAATGAAAAGAAACAATCCATTGATGATATTGATTCAGGTGAAGTACTGGAGATTGTTGATCATCATCGTTTTGGTGGTTTTGAATCAACCAATCCTATCAATATTACAACTATGGCTGTAGGCGCAACGGCAACCATCATTGCCAAGATGTATATGGATGAGAACATTGAACTTGATCAATCGATGGCTGGCTTATTGCTAGGAGCGATTGTCGCTGATACGATGAACTTCAATTCACCAACAACGACCCAGATTGATATTGATATTGCCCATAAGCTCGAAGAAATTGCTAAGATCAGCCATGATGAAATAGCAGAAGGTCTGGTATCAGCTAATGCCTCGCTGCTTGATAAAAAAGTCAGGGAAATCGTCTTTGATGACTTCAAGGACTTTGAAACTGATGGCATCAAATATGGCTTGTCCCAGGCAATTTGCAAATCAGAGGATGAATTCATCCAGATTAAGGATGAAATTCTGGAGTTTCTTTCTGATGCCTGCAAGAGCAATCACTATAGTCTGATGATTGTCATGTTCACAAGGCCAAATGGCAGTGGTTCCTATATCCTCTATGCTGGTGAAAAGAGCTATAAGGTCAAGGAAGCTTTAGGTGAAGAAGGAATCAATGGTGGCTTTGTCAGTGGCCTGGTTTCTCGAAAGAAGCAGCTGTTGCCAAAACTGATCAAGGCTTTAGGTGAATAAGTTGAAGAGAATAATCTTAAGAAATGCCCATATCATCGCAGATAATACCCATGAGTATCTAAATGGTGCCATTGGGATTGAAGATGAGATCATCACTGATGTCTATCCTCATGACAACAAGATCAAAAAGGACTTGTCCGAATATGAAGAAATTGATCTTGCTGGAGCAATTGTCATGCCGGCCTATTTTGATGCAAGGACCGGTCACAATAAAGAAGCTGAAGCCGCCAACTACATTGCATCAAGTGAATATGAATACCAGAGAGATGAATCATGTCTAGGCTTAAATCTCTATGAACCTCTTGATCTTAAGGAAAGAGAAGGTGTCAAGGCTTTTAGTCTCCAATTGGAAAACTATGATGAAAGGGATATTAGAGACATGAGAGCTAAGGGTATCAGGGTTTTCTTATCCAAAGGAGGCTATCAAGGTGAAGAATATGATGCCTATTATGATCTATTTGATGATAGGCATACACCTTTTAATGTCAAGGGAACAAGTCCTATCAATAAGGCATTTTATGATGAGCGTTATAAGGAATTATGCCTGGATGATGTTGATGATGGAGTTATCAGATTAATCCTCAACAATATGGACCTTGAGAAGATCATGCTTTGTAGCAAAAACAAAGCTATAATGGCGAAAAGTGCTCGCAGGCTTTATGCTTTAGGCTATCACTATACCGATATTCTGGCCATGACTTCATTAAATGCCTATAAGTTCTATGGTCTTTCAAAACTGCATGGAACAATTGCCAAGGGGAAGATGGCTGAATTATTGATTATGGATGATGATCTCAATCTGATAAGAGCATATCGGAAAGGAAGATTCAGCAATGACTAGATTCTATCTAAGACTATTGATCTATTTTATCAGCTTTGCCATCTCCTTATATGGACTAAGCGCTCTTGATTTCAATCGCTTCCTGAAGCCTAATCGTCCTCGCCAGGCCCAGATTCTCTATCTGTTATTGGCAATGATCATGGCTTATCTCTTTGGTGAATTTGTCATGAAATTCATGATCTATTTCCAGTTATAAAAGAATAAAGGTGTCTATTATGAATGTTGTCTGTTTTCACAAACCGGATGAAGAGAACGGCTATCTGAGCAACTGGTACTTAAGTGATTTTGTCATTGGTGGTATCAAATATTCATCGATGGAACAATATATGATGCACAGCAAGGCTATCTGCTTCCATGATGAAGCGATTGCTAAGGAAATACTTAAGACCAATGATGTGGCTGAAATCAAAGACCTGGGAAGGATTGTTGCTGGCTATGATGAAAACATCTGGAATGGTTTGCGTCAGCTGATTGTTTATGAGGGACTATTAGCCAAGTTCTCGCAGAATGAGGACCTCAAGAACAAGCTCAAAGCTACTGGCAAGGCTTACTTAGCTGAATGTGCAGTGAGTGATATTATCTGGGGCATTGGCTTATCAATGTGGAATCCGGACCGTTTTGATGTCAAAAAGTGGCCTGGCGAGAACCGGCTGGGTTATGCCTTGATGATGGTCCGTGAAAAGATCTAGATAAAGCAGGAGTCTCCCTAAAGTGAACTTGTAAGAGTAGGGGCTCTTTTTTTATACTTTGCAAGTTGTTGGCTTGTCGTATGTATCCTTGCTGTTCCACTGGACTGAGGAATCCTCTTCAGCCTGTGGGCTTTGATGGTTGATGTCTATTCCTTTGGAATTAGCTTCCTGTGTTCCTTGCCCCAGGCAACCAGCTGCAGCAACAGTCCACTTATTTGGCTGAGACTTCTTCGTACTTCCCTTCAAGTATCAAAAGGATCCTTTTCAGCATATCTTCATCGTACTTGCTATAGCCAAATGACCAATGTGTCAGATATCGCCAGTAGGAGAACAGGTAGTTGCCTACGATGCCAATCGGAGCCTTCTCAAGGGCATACAGAATGCGCCTCCGCCCTTCACGCTCACTTTTGCTTCCGCTATGGATATCAATCCCGACGCTCTTGCAGTATTCATCAAACGACTTGCAGCAGTCCATTTCAAATCCCAAGCCCCACATCAGTTCAGTAAAGCTGCAGCTTCCGTCCAAATCCCATCTTTCGATGTTCTGTTCGTTCTTGAGCTTGTCAAATATTCCGGGATAATAATCAATTCTCTCATTCTTCATAGTATTCAAATTCAATCTATCTGTTATGGGCAGGCAAGTCAAGGGCTGTGATTGATCGTGGAGTTCCTTGATGGCCACTGATAACGAAAGCCGCCATTAAGAGCGTTGACATAAGAAAACAAGCAAGAATCCAGTAAAATCAACGCTTTTAAGGGCAGTGGGCAAACAGGTTAGCTCAAAAATTGAATAACCGAGCGACAAAAGGGATGTTACCGCAAGGCAGCATCCCTTTTCGC
>JAQXQU010000108.1 GCA_029101345.1 Erysipelotrichaceae bacterium
TCTTGTTCAGCATCATCTGACCGGTTGATGATAATTCGCTCTGAGAGAACTGTGAAATAACAGGGTTTCCATCAGCAGATTCGATGGTAATTTTCATTTCACCTTCCTGCAGTCCTTCTGTCGGATCATATTCATGCAATCTGTTAACTGTATCTTTTAGGATTTCTTCAAAATCATTGATTTTATTATCTGCCCAATAACTCAGTTCAAATCCTGTAACAGCTTTAGCTAATTCATTTACGAATTCTTCTTCCGTATAATAATTAACTTTAGACACAAGGTCGAGAACTCCATTTGTTGTATAATCGAATGCTCTCTGGCTCTTTACTTCCCAACTCTCCACATAAAGTGTATGTAGTGCTGTCAGCAAATCCTCATTCTCATCTACATTAAACACCTGCTTTACTACTCTAAGAGCTCGAACATATTGTTTTTCACTCACAGACTCCAATTCATTCTTAATATTAGATAACTGAATAACCAATTCCTGAAGATTACCATTCAGCGAAGGTAATGTTTCAAAGAAAAAGCTATTGTAATCTTTATAAGATAAATTCATTATCTTTCTATATGCCTTCGCTATTTCGGAAACATACACCTCTGTAGTACGCGCACTCTTCGAAATAGAAGCATAATGAGCATTCATTGCTCTAAATAATTCTTCTAATCTGTTTAATCCGTCTCCATCTGGAAGATAATTACTAAACAGTTTCTCTAACGCTTCAATATACTCTGTTTCTTCCTCATTCCAATTACATATAAAAAGAGTATAATTTTCTGGCTCTTCCAGAGCCTTAACAAGCTCATCTACAGTATAGGAATGTTCATTTCCATGGAAATAGAATGAAACGTTTTGGTATCTTCTAAGCGCATACGCTACAAGCACTGGAATATATCCGTCTCTTAATCCAAACGGTTCTCCTTTAAGCAGCCTATACAACTCGCTCAATGGCATCCTTGCACTCTCAGCCTCAAGGAGCTTATTGAATATTGCCTCCATCAAAGGCTCGCCAGAAACAACTCCATCTGCAAATCTGTTAAGGTTATTAACATCCACTCTATACTCTGGATTCTCAACCTCTTCATTCGGAACGATACCATTCTTGGAAAGTGCCGCCCTTATGATATTGAATTCAGGTGAAAGATAACCGCATTCTGCATATACATCTTCCTGACCAATGATGTATTCCAATGCTTTCTTCCTTGCTTGTTTTATTGCACCCGAAAGTACATTTTTATTTAACAAATCATTATTAACAATCAATGTACGTCCAAAGACTTCATCCATTATGTCTGAGAGAATATTTGAAAGTTCCTTCTCAGTAGAAACATCTTGTACAATTCCATTCAGCATTACAAATGTTCCCTGGAATTGAAGCGAACGCCACTTTCTTATTAACTCCGAAACAATTGACTCCTGCTCATTAAGATATAATGAAAGCTCATTAACCACTGTCGGATCATCTTTTGCAAGCTCATCTTTTTTTGAACAATAATACTGAACTGCAATATATCTCTTAACCTCTGCCTCAAGTATTTTGGACTTGCCATTTACAATAAGCAGTGTCCTTTCTGGCATACCTTCAATCTGCTTGTATTCTTCCTCATCAGCTTGGGCATCAAGTACAAACATAACTGCGCCATCATAATACTTAGGCAGCTTATTCTGGAAGGATTTTTTTACAAGATCAGATTTGTGTGCAAATGCGGGAACAAAAACTCGATTCATATGGAATTGCTCATTATATCTGTATGGATATACTGCAAAGTCCGCAAACTTTTCATTGAGCATGCTAATAACCATCTCATCGCTGACACCAGCAACCTGTTCCTCAATCATTGCTTCCAAGTCAAAGATACTGCTATCAAAGAAATCGTAATATCCATACTGACGCATGAATTTAATAATCTTCTTCTTTTCAAGTTCACTAATTGCCAGCTGCACGTCCTTCGGATTGCCATCAACAACACTTGCAAGTGTTTCTGCATCAGCAATAAGTGAATCCGTATCAGATATAATATTTACAGCCGCTATCGCTTTTAATATTTTTGTCTGATATCCTGCATCGTCTAATCCCAACTTACTTAAAGCATATTGTAATTTCTTATATACATCGTATGATTCATCTGTCTTGAATGCTTTGATATTAATTTCGAAATAATCGTATATTGCATCAAGTCCAATGAAGTGAAACTCATCCAAGTCATATTTCATCAACTGAGAGAACAAAGAATTATCTTCATCCCCTGCAAGATATGTAAAGAATGTTCTTTCATTCTGTGCAACCTTTTTTGACAATCTATCAAGAGCAAACAATGTTATTGGATGAAGTGGATATCCATTTTCAAAAGGGTTCTCACCTTCAGATTCAGGAGGCAACATAAATCCCTTGAAATCCCATGCCTGGTTATATAAATTGTTTAATTCTTTATCGAACTTTGCCTTAAAACTCTTCCACTGAGATGTTTTTGGAATAATATGTCCAATCAAAGACAAGCACTGATCATATTTCACATTAATAGAAGTTGGCTTGAATCGACCTTCAACCTTCTTCCATTCATCACTAATGCTTTTCTTCATTGCAGAAGTGTATAACGATAATGTTTTATGCGACACCAAAATCACA
>JAQXQU010000109.1 GCA_029101345.1 Erysipelotrichaceae bacterium
CCAGCAAAAAGGATAGGACCTGGGTACCGAAGTTGGCGATAAAGAGAATAGAGGTATTTTTGATCAGTTTTGCGTATTTGTTTTCTGACATATCGTATTTATTCTATCACTTAGGATATTCTTTATAAATTGAAGAGTGGGGAAGGGTGGAAGTTGGTGATAGGATTTAGGATGTTATATAATAGTATCCATGGAAGAAATTATTGTTAATCAGAGTCTTTTCAAGACTTTTCTCAATTATGTCGTCAAGCTTATCAACTTAGTTCATACCTATATCATGTCAATCAATGACAATTCCGGCATAGCCTTAAGTGATAAGACCCTGCATTTCCTGGTCATTGGCTTTACTGGTGCCATTATTCTTTTGATTGTCCATCCAATCTTCAAATGGCTTGCAAATCGAAACAAGACGATCATTGTCTCCTGGATCTATGTCTTTACAGTTCTGGTGGCTCTCACCTTATTTATAGAAATTGGTCAGGATATGACAGGTACGGGCAATATGGAATTAGCTGATATCATGGCTGGTTTGAAGGGCTTCTTCTTCATATCAATCATCGGTATTGCCATTATTAAAAGTTATCAGTTCATTAAGGATGTGATCAGGAAGAAGCTGGTAATCAAAGTTGAAAGAAGAAATGATGAGAATGGGGAGGATAATCATGAAAATCCAAGCGAATAATCTCAAAAGACAATATGATCTGCACGCTGATGAATATGCCAAGAAAGCTACTGAAGTCCTAAGCAGTGGGTGGTATATTCTGGGCAAAGAAGTTGAGGAATTTGAAAAGGAATTTGCTGGCTATGTTGGGGCTAATCATTGTGTTGGTCTAGCCAGCGGTCTTGATGCTTTGCAGATAGCCTTTAGACTTATTGGCATCAAGGAAGGCGATGAAGTCATCGTCTCATCCAATGCCTATATTGCCTGTGTCATGGGCATTACCATGAATGGCGGAACTCCAGTCTTTGTTGAACCAGATGAATATGACAATATTGATGCCACCAAGATTGAAGAAAAGATCACACCAAAGACCAAAGCTATTCTGGCTGTTCATCTCTATGGCCAGGCTTGTGATATGACAACCATCTGTGATGTGGCTCATAAATATGGCTTAAAGGTTATTGAGGACTGTGCTCAGAGCCATGGTACAACCTGGAAGGGTCAGATGGTTGGTTCCGTTGGTGATATTGGCTGCTTCAGCTTCTATCCAACCAAGGGTTTAGGAGCTTTTGGTGATGGTGGGGCATTGACCTGCAAGGATAAGGAAGATGCCGATAATGCCAGGATGATCAGAAATTATGGTTCCGCAGTCCGTTATCAGAATGAATTGGTTGGCATGAATTCAAGACTTGACGAATTACAGGCTGGCCTCTTAAGAGTCAAGCTCCAGTATATTGATGAATTCAATAAGGAAAGGGAGAGAATCGCTGCTTATTATAACGAAAATATCCATAACCCTTTGATTAGGCCTCTGATGACTAGACCTGGTTCCAATAATGTCTGGCACCAATATGTCATCCATAGTCCAAAAAGGGATGAACTGATCAAGTTCCTTAATTCCAAGGAGATTGGCAATATTATCCACTATCCGATTCCACCTCATCTTTCCAATGCCTATAAATACCTGGGCTATCATGAAGGTTCCTTCCCAATTGCAGAACAATATGCCAATGAAGTATTATCTATTCCGATGTACAACGGCATTACCAAAGAGGAACAGGACTATGTCATTGCTGCACTAAATAGCTTCAAGGGTTGATTATGTCATTAAAGGAAAAGTGTCCAATTATCAATTTCAAGGATCTTGGTGATGAAAGAGGAAAACTGGTCGTCATTGAAGGCGAGCAGAATATTCCATTTGCCATCAAGAGGGTCTTCTATATCTATGGTTCGGATTCTACTGTCATCAGGGGCCAGCATGCCAATCGGGAAAGCGAGTTTGTTCTCATTAATGTCGCTGGCAATTCCAAGGTCAGAATTACTGATGGCAGAGAAGAATTTGTTGTTGAACTAAACAAGCCCATGATGGGTGTCTATATTCCAAAGATGGTTTGGAAAGACATGTATGACTTCTCAAGCGATTCGGTTTTATTGGTGCTGGCTAGCACCCATTATGATGGAAAAGAATATATCAGGGATTATGATGAATATGTAAAGGAAGTTGCCAAGTAGCTTCCTTTTCTTTTTGGTGATAGAAAAGTATAATCTAATATGAGAAAGTATGTGTAAATGGAGAAAATATGAAGAAAAAGATCTCAATAACTACACCTTGTTATAAATCTGAAGAGACTATTGGCAAATTGACAGCTGGCATTAAGGAAGAGATGAGCAAGCATCCAGACTATGATTATGAAATCATTCTGGTCTGTGATGGTTCACCTGATAATACCTTTAAGGTCATTGCTGAACTGGCAAGAAATGATGAACATATCAAGGCATATGACCTAGCCAAGAACTTTGGCGAATCATCAGCTTTGATGGCTGCCTATTCCAAGGCCACTGGTGATTATATAGTCAGAATGGATGATGATGGTGAACAT
>JAQXQU010000110.1 GCA_029101345.1 Erysipelotrichaceae bacterium
ATCTTAAGATGAGGGAAGAGCTTCTGAAGTTCAATCACAAGAAGCTTGTCAAAGACGATTTCACCAGCATTATCGGCAAGCAGAAGAAAGCTCTTGGCCTTATTCAGCTGTTCTTCCATCGATGATAGCACTGATAGTTCTTCTTCCTTGATTTCCGCTTTTTCAAGAAGCGAGAGGAATTCTTCTTCATTGACATTGACCATGGCCCCAAAATCAATATAATTGCCGACCCTTGAATACATCAAAGCCTTGGCTAGCGGATACTCAGCCTTGGAAATTCTTTCTGATATCTTGCCTTCAATTGATAAAGCCAGATCATTATACTGTCTCTTTTCCTTTGCAAAGGATTTAAGGGTACCGCCATATTCCTTGAACAATTCATGAAACCTATAGCCCAAAACCGGAGAACTATCATCATCAGTGCGATTTGCAATCATTTCTTCAACTCTTGCCAGATATTCAGCATTATCAGTTTTCTTTCTTTGCCCTCTTAATAGGCAGCTTGCACATAAATCATTTACTCTCATGCTTCCCCCTTTATGAATATATTCAAAAGCAGTTTGATCAATTCTGCCAAATCAGCTGTTTCATAATCAAAGATCTTATCTCTCCTATCAATTCTTCGATGGTTATACCAGATGGTTTTCCATCCTGCCCTATGCCCGCCAGCAATATCCCCATCATAATTATCACCAACGATATAGCAATCTTCACTTCTGCTTTCCATGATTCTTTCAGCTTCCCTAAAGATCAGGATATTCGGCTTACTGGCACCAATCTCACCAGAAATTATCCACTTGTCTTCACTTATATATTGATCTAGACCTAAGGCATAGGCTTTTCCTCTTTGATTATCTGAATTGCCGTTAGTGATGATGGTCATCTTGACCTGATGCTTGCGAAATATCTCCAGCATGTCCTTAAGGCGTTTATCTAGGACAATCTCCTTCTTATATTTGCTATAGGCTCTTTCAAATTCCTTGATTTTATCCATTGCAAGTTCAAATCCATAATCCTTTAATGCACTATTCATTCTCAATTCATGCATTTTATCAAGACTGATAATTCCAGCATCATAGTCTTCCAGATAAATATCTGAGAAATAGGATCTCCTGGTATAGAATTCATCATAGTCAATGATGATTCCCTCCTTTTTCAAGACCTCCTCACAAGCCTTGATAAAGGGTTCCGATCTTAGATAAAGGGTGTCATCAACATCAAGAAACAATGTTTTCATATGTCAATTATAATTGACCTTTTTAAATATTACAAAAGCGCTGGCAGTCTAGGCATAAGAGTCCTTATTGCTGATTTGGCAAATGCAATAGCCCTAAAAACATGATAGGAAAGCTGAAGGATGCATAATCTCTACACGGTGATACTGTTGATGCAAAGCCATTGCAAAAGAAGTCCCTTATCATCCTTCATGAAACAGCCAAAGCTGACAATAGATAATTGCAGGTTCTTTTCTTAATTATTCATTAACCTTCTATCGATATCTGCATCTTGCTTTATAGAATTTCAAAGCCCTAATATAATAATATTGTCATAAGTCATGCATACCCTAGAAAAGAGGTTCTGAATATGGAAATCGACAAGGAACAGAAAAAGCGCATTACCAAATGGATACTTGGGATTGCAACAGCTATCATCCTCATCTTCTTAGGTGTCCAGAATATCAGCCATGTTGCCAATGCCTTTAACTATGCTGTAGGCTTGCTGATGCCGCTGTTATTAGGTGTCGTCATTGCAGTCATCCTTAATGTACCTATGCGTTTCTTTGAAATGCAGCTTTTCAAAATCACAAAAAACAAACATCTTCAGAAGCTAGGAAGACCACTGGCTTTCCTGCTCTCATTAGTACTGATTGTCGGCATTATTGCCGGCATTATCAGACTGGTCATTCCTGAACTGGCCAGTGCGGTATCAATTATTGTCGATGGGGCAATTGATGCCATCAACAAACTCAGTTCCATGAGCCAGGAAGAACTGATGGAACTGCCTTTTGGCAATATTCTGCTCAATACTGACTGGAACAATATTCTCTCCAATGTTGAACAGTGGCTAAAGACCCAGGGCGGTTCGATGGTTAATGCTGCCTTTGGTACAGTGACTTCACTCATTGGTGGTATCTTTGACTTCTTCATCTCCTTTGTCTTTGCCATTTATATTCTCTTTAGCAAAGATGAATTGAAAAAACAGGCTACACGCCTGATTCAAGTCTGGGTACCAAAGAGGTATGGTGAGTGGTTCATCCATGCCGTCAGTGTTGCCAATGTCAACTTTCGCAATTTCATCTCCGGCCAATCGCTGGAAGCTGTCATCCTCGGTGTCCTTTGCATGGTTGGCATGTGGATCTTCCGCTTCCCTTATGCTCCGATGGTTGGTGCATTAGTCGGTGTTACAGCCTTGATTCCCGTTGTTGGAGCCTTTATTGGGGCAGGTGTTGGCGCTTTTATGATTTTGACTGTTGATCCTCTAAAGACTGTCTTCTTCCTTTTGTTCATTGTTGTTCTTCAGCAGCTGGAAGGAAATGTCATCTATCCAAAAGTCATGGGCAGCCGTGTTAATCTGCCAGGCATGTGGATCTTGGCAGCTGTTACAATTGGTGGTGGCATTGGCGGTCCGGTTGGCATGCTGGTATCAGTGCCAATTGCTTCAACAGCCTATGCCCTCTTCAAGGAAGCCACTGATAACCGTGAAAGAAGGCAGGCTGTCAACAATTCCTAATCAATTTGCAGGTAGCTGTTGTCTACCTGCTTTTTTAGTCTTTCAATAAAAGAAATCTGATATCTGATCTTTTCCTGCCATAAATCCCTGGCAGTTTTTGATGACATGGGGAAATCGGCCAATAGCTTCAAGCGTTCAATACGCTTTGTACAGAATTCATATTGTTCATTAAGAGGCAATTCCCGATAATTGGCATCAAGTACTGACTCATATAATCTGAAGGCATCAAAGCGGTCAATGTTATCAGCATCGCCAATGCAAAGGGCCAAGGCTGTTCTTTCACCATTAAAATCTGCTTCATCATCAACATGAATAGCAATGCCATAACAGATTTCATTGACTATATCTTCATTAATCCCCAGCTCTAAAAGAAAAGGTCTGGCTATCTTTGCCCCATAACGACCATGATTGCAATATTCTTCCTTTGTCTTATAGTCAATAGCATAACCTATATCATGCAATAGGCCACCAATATAGGCATAATCTTCATCAAAGCCTTCAGAAGAAGCGATATTCTTGGCAATATTAGCCACTCTTCTTGAATGTTCAATGCGATATTCTGCCATGCGTCTGTTATTGTCCTGATAATATTCCATCTTCATGATCTCCTTAACCATGAATTCATCAGCTCTTTTGATCATCTCTTTCATAAGCCACCTAAAAAGTACATAGTTTCCTTTGTACTATCCTATCCTATTTGATTTCAAATCCTACTTCCATATCTGCTATTTCAAGACGATAGCTGCCTGCCTTTAGATAATCAGATAATCTGATCTCATAGACTTCACTGGTATTGGCATAGGAGACCATCTTATCTCCATGATCACTTGAGACAAGAAGCATCCCTTCATAATAAAGCCTATAGGCATCATTAAATTCATAATCAGAAAGACCATTGTTAATGTAATAGGAAAGTGTCCTGTTTCGATAATCATAAATCTTCAGATCTCTTTCGCCTTCATTTACCAAGGTGCCTTTTTCAATGTCTTCACTGCTTAATTCGCTTAAATCCAGACTAGGAAGTGGCTGGTGGCTCTTGCAATAATCATCAATCAAATCAAGGATCTTCCCTAAAGCCTCACTGCCCTTTGCGGGGATTATCTGATTAGAAGCAAAGGAGACCTTTTCATCACCAAAGATGAAGCTGTAGCTGCTGGTTGGTGCATCAGCCGCAAAGAAAGGGCTATTCTTCAAGCCATCGTAATTGGACATCCGGTAATCATAAAAAATGTCTTCAATCTCTTTTAGGATTATGCTATCAGCTTCATATTCAAAGCTTATCGGAAGTGAACAATGCCAGCTGGCATTGCTGATCTCGATAATGGCTTTGCCATCAGAAGCCTTGACAATCCTGCTAGCATAGCCACCCGTCATTCCGCCACCTGAATAATAGCTACAGCTTGATAAAGGCTTTTCAAAATGCTTATTGGCTTTTATCAAATCAATCATGAATAATGATCCTCCTATCACAATAATTATTGCCAACGCTATTATGATTATTCTTCT
>JAQXQU010000111.1 GCA_029101345.1 Erysipelotrichaceae bacterium
TAGCAAACTGATGTCTTAGGTTATAGGCTCTGAATGATCCTTTCTTTGTATGCTTTGCAAGAATGTTCATATCATTTGAAAATTCACTACCCGTTAAGAACAATCCGTTTTCCTTTTTGAACAGATAACCATCTGTAGATATGCTGATAAGGCTGTTAAGAATGGGAATCAGTTCTGATGGAATTGGAATATTTCTTACTGAAAGTTCTGTCTTTGTCTTTGTAAGTACACCAGATCTCTCGGAATCAGATCCAACACGCTGATAGATCCTAAGAAGATTTGAATCAAAGTCAATGCTATTGATTTCCAATGCAAAGCACTCGGACGGTCTAATTCCTGTTGCATACATTATGGCTAAAGCCCCTTTGTATCTTTCTCTCTTAATTGGTGATTCAATGTGTTCATCAATTATGCTCATCATTTCAAATACTTCTTCTTTGGAAGCTGTTCTGTCCTTTTTGACTACGTATTTATCGCTCTTTGGCATTTCGTTTATCTTCATAGTCTGGTCTTTTACGATCCAATCGGAATTGACAGCAAATCTATACATTCTTTTCCATAGGGAGAATAGCCTTGTTACTTCCTTGTGCGTGCAGACTTCGGAGATCTTGATTAACGTTTTGTTAATATCTGTGAATGAAATGCTTTTGAAATCGGTATCTCTATCAATAATGTTCAATATGTGCATTCTGTAAAGGGAATCATATTTTCTTCGTGTTGTGACTGTCATTTTGTGAAAGTCCATTGTAGCTTTATATACTTCGTCCAATGTCACTTTCTTTTCCTTGACTATCATTCCTAATCTGATGTCCTTTAATTTGGAGTCCCTTGTTTCCTTTGCTACAGCCAAAGCCCTTTGCTTTGTTCCATATGCTTTTTCTGAGAATGACTTGGTAAAGCTTGTTTCTTTGCCTGTCTGGTCGAGATAAGGGATTTTAAGCTGATAAGTTGTGAATTGCCTTTTCTTGCCTGTTATTGGATCTGTAACGGGAGATCCTATTCTTTCTGTTATGTACGGAGTTTTCTTCATAATCAAATGTCTCCGTTAGCTTTTTTAAGATAATCCACCCAGAAATCGTTTGTTTCATCCATGAAATGCCTACTTTCTAACGTCTTTTTAAGCATATCCAAACGCTCCTTTTCGTCGTGAATATGATCATCTATTATCTCCAAACAAACATCTATGTATTCTTTTATATGGTCTTCATCGTCAACATCTGGAGCAATGTCTGTATACAAATCAAATATGCCTTTCGTAATTTCGGAATAACCAAAGGTTTTGACTTTATCCATATCTTCTTGCAAATATTTAACCATTTGCTCTGCATACCCAATTGCATTGTTAAGATGTTCTTCTTCTTCTGGTGATGATTCTTTCATCTTCTTAACTGACTCTAACACATTTGATTGATAGAACCTTTCCAATCCATCTGCTGAAAGCGTAATAGTTTTTTTATGAAGATTATTGTTGCTTATCCACTTATAAGTGAACTCAGCAGAATTGGTTTCGTATTCATCAAAATCATAGTATTCTTCAATGCATTTGATGAATGGTCTTAATGCGATTGGATTGTAAAGAAGATTGATAAATGTTTGCCTTGTATCATCCTTTAGGTAAATGTTAATCAGATTATGGGCTACTCTGTAAGGAATGTTGAGAAGATCTGATAATTCCGAAACTTTCATCATTTCTCTTGTGGGATTTGTTGTTCTGATTTTCGACAGCCCTAAAAGGTAGTCTATGGAAACATTCATTTCTGTAGCTATTCTATACATTACATCAATTGATGGTCTTTTATTTCCTTTGTTGATTAGGGCAGATAACTGAGATTTTTGCAAACCCAAATCTTCTGCAAATTTGTTTTGCGAATAGGAACTGTCTGATGTTTGCCTTGCAATAAGTTCTTCTTTTAAAAGCTTAGATAAACTAGATTTCCAATTTTCATCGATAAGTTGTTCCATATGCTGTCTCCTTTTGTTTTTTAGTAGAGAACAAATATTGTAATAGTTCCCTTTACTAAAAAGGAGCATCAGCAAATAATAATGAAATATTTGGTGCTATGCTTTAGTAAGAGAACAACAGCAACATCTGTTCTCTATAATAATGTTAGCATCTTGTAGCTATGCATTCAAGAACAATTAGAAAGGTTGGTGATTATTGATGAATAACAGCAAGATTCGAGAGTATGCAAAACTGAAAAAAGTATTCCTGTGGCAAATAGCAGAAAAGCTTAACAAGAACGATGGCAACTTCTCAAGAATGCTCAGAAAAGAACTTCAAGACGAAGAGCAGAAAAGGATAATGGGAATTATTGATGTCATTGCAGATGAAAGGGGGTAATTATGGAAAGATTAACATACAACACAAAACAGGCTGTCGAGTATCTTGGAATTAACAGATCACTTCTGGATTCGTTCAGAAAGAACGGAATCATCAGAGCAATCAAGGTTGGAAGATACTATCTTTATCCAGAAGATGAATTGAAACGCTTTGTATATGACAATCTTGATAGGGAGATAACCAAAGATGGAGTCATTATCTGATGGCTGAAAAGGATTTACTCTATTTAGAAGACAGAAGCTATGTAAAAATCTATAGATCGTTGACTGAATGGAGACTATTCCACAACAAAAATGCTCTGACATTGTTTATTACGATTCTTTTAAAGGCCAATTGGAAAGAGAAGAAATGGGATGGAATGGTGATAGAAAGTGGTGAAATGGTTACTTCTATTAAGCATTTGTGCGAACTGACTAATTTAACCGAATCAAAAGTACGGCTTCTATTAAAAAAGATGGATGGAGAAGAAATAACAATCAAAACCACAAACAGATTTACGCTAATAAAGCTGAATAAATGGGCTTATTACCAAGGCGATAGCTTTGAAAATGACAATCAAAACCACAAACAAATGACAATCAAAACTCATTCAAAACGCAAACGAAACACAACAACTAAAGAAAGAGAAGAAGGTGAAGAAAGAATAGAAAGACAAAATCTTATAGCTTTAGATGATTTCGATCGTGCTCTACTTGATTTTGAGGAAATGAGGAAAAAGATAAGAAAGCCTTTAACTGATTCTGCCAAAAAAATGATTCTAAAGAAATTAGAATCCATGACTACTGATAGAGTGGAACAAATTGAAATCTTGAACCAGTCAACAATGAATTGTTGGCAAGGCTTATTCCCTTTGAACAAAAACGGTGATGTCGATGATAAGGAGGTTAATTTATTTGTATGACAATCGATGACACAAAAAACATATTGCATTTATTGATGATTCACTACCCACAGTCCTTCAAGAACATGACTCTAGGATTTAGCAAAGAAATGACTTTGGCGTGGCATAGACAGTTTAAGGAATATGATGCAGATGAAGTCCTTTGTGCTGTTGACCGTATCGTTAGTACTGATACAAGAGAATATGTTCCGAATGTAGCCCAAATAAAGCAAGAGATTTCAAGAATCAGACTTGCGAATAGTGGGTGTTTGTCTGAGATGGATGCTTGGAATATGGTGAGAAAGGCAGCACAAAATTCAAGATATAATGCAATGGAAGAATATGAAAAACTCTCAGAACTTACAAAAAGGGCATTAGGTACTGTTGGAGAGCTTAGAGCAATGGCTGATTTTGATACAAATGATATGTCATATGCAAAAAACAATTTCATCAAATCGTATAGATCGGTTGTAAATTCAGAGATTATTAGGATGTCCAATCAATATAGTTTTCCATCAAGGGATGATGTGAGATTTCTGTCTGATCTCAATGAACTTGATGATAATAAAAAAGGCTTCATTCCACTTGATAAGTGAAACAAAGCGCATATTACCCGTTTACATTTTATAATTTCGATTAGCGCTTGTATACTGTAATTTGCAATCAGCTAATGAACAAAGCCATTTGACGATCAAATTCTGACCGAAAGATGGCTTTTCTTTATAAAATGTTTTTCATGACTCCATTAATACATATGGCATTTATATAAACCCGTTTTTGACATTATGCAATGTGATGATTTGCTATAATTAAAAAAAGGAGAGTGGATATGAAGCTAACCAAAGTTCAAAGTGAAACGATGGAGTATTGTAAAAGCCAGATAGATGAGGCTAGAAAGATCACCATAGATATAAAGAAAGTCAAAAAAAGAGAATTGAGGCAAGCACAGCGCATAATTGATGCGCAAAATGGCATTGTTTATACTCAGGGATGCAATTGCACAATTAGGACTTTAAAAAAACTCGAAGCTGAGGGGTTGATTGTAATCTTGGAAGATAACTCTGGCATTGGAACTGGATTTGGTGCGTTCCCTTCAAAGGTTAAGGTGCTTAATTATTAGGAAACAATAGTCAGTATTCGTCTTTAATATAACATTTAGCTCATCGATTGATGAGCTTTTTGTTTTATAGATTTATTTGTGTTGCACACAATAAAAGATGATTCATTTTTCTGATTGTTCGATGTCGGCATAAGCGTTGTTAGACAATTCAAAATTTGAATAATTTGACACGTAAAAAAAGGCGTTTTCTAAATACGGGCTATGTACCCTATGTGGGTGCTACTGAACATCAGTCCACCATCACTACGACAAAACAGGTGATTTATAAATAATTGCCGATTTTTTTCACTAGATCATTGATCCTTTCGTCGTAAGGTTTACAGTATATTGCTTTTATCTCCTTTGCTACATTCTGATCCTTTATTCTCTTCAAAGTATTGTCCATTGCAACGATAAAAGATTTGCAAATCTGTATTGATTCATCTATTTCAGATAGTTCATCTGATAGCTGATAATATTTTTTGTCGTACATCTCTTTGTTGAATGTTCCTTTGTTTCTGGAATAGTCTATGCCCTTGACCCCAGACATCTCGTAAAGCGTATTGTTCTTTATGATTTCAAATAATTTGATGTCATCTAGCAGACGTCCGTATAGTTCGTAAATGGAGCGCAAATAAGGAGGTATTTTTGAATTATTATAGCTGTGACGCATAATAACCATCTCTTTCTAAAACGCAAAAATAAGGCTATTACTTCGCATTT
>JAQXQU010000112.1 GCA_029101345.1 Erysipelotrichaceae bacterium
GGCACCATTCCCCACGCCCATCCATCAAAGTGCATGGCAATCACTTTGTGGTCTGGCCGATCAGGAATGTCGATATACTCGACCCGCACATCAACTTGCGGTTCCATGTAACTCAGAGCCTGGGCAATCTCCCGTTGGGTATTATCAGTAACCTGCTGGCCCTGAATCTTCAATGATTTGGGAGCGACTCCGAAGATGAGCCAACCACCTTCTGTATTCAAGAAGGCACAAGCAGAATGCATGCCATCCTTCAGTTCACCCGTGGTCTTTTTCAACTCCAACTGACGATGCTCGTCAGCTTGTATCAGTTCCTTCAGTTCTGCTATTGTAAGTGCCATATATTTATAACGTTTTGTTCTGTTTTATATTGTCACATATTTATGTACTTCACAGGATTTTGGCTTTTGCCATAGAAGGTTGTTACGTCTTTTCCAATGTATGTTGTATGTTCGTCTTCTACTCCCAGAAACTCACACCTTCCAATGTGTTTAGGGTCTTCGGTGTATTTCCAATCTACAGGATTATAGACTTCTTCCACAATTCCATTAACAATAGCAAGAACGTGCGTAGCCTTTCTTGCTCGGCTTATATTAACCTTCCAATACTTACGGGTCATCTCATAGAGATTCTCCCTTTTTACTTTCCCTACTTTTACACAAATGATGCGGTCTTCGGGATTGGGTCTCAATTCTTTTGTCTCCATATTCGGATATTATTAATAGACATTTTAGTATGGCGCTATTGTTATTCTCATACTCTATTTTAGTCTTCCCATAGATGCTTTATCATGCTTCTAATTGCAGGATTGTCGAATTTCATTCCCAAAGGTTGAGATATGTCAGTATCACCGGCAATATGTAGAGGATGATTATAAATAATTCCTAATAAGTGATAAGTTTCTGGATAAGAGACTCCTTGAGTCTGAGCATAGTTTAACTTTTCATTCGTACCATGCTCAGATAGAAACCGGTTCTTTTCGCCTTCCGAGTGCAGTTGGTTGTAAACAAGTTCTTCTATTTTTTGCCTTACAGAAAAACACACTGCTAACGGATCATAGCATTTGTCAGGTTCCAATAAATATGTACGACATTCTCTATCAACCTTCTTCTTAAATGCAACAGGTGTGCCCCAATCAGTATTTAAGGATAGTTTCAAAAAATCATCTGAGATGTCGATATTTTCATTATTCGGATTAAAATGGAAATAATACATATCCAAATTGTCTTTAATATTTTCATCTTCTCTTTTGCAAACCAATTTCTTCATTGCTTTGCTAATTCGACAATTGAAATTTTTCAAATAACAAACATTCATACGTTTATCATTAAAACAGAAATGCTTGAGATAATTGGGATCCAAATGAGTTAGCAATATTGGAAAAATAAGTCTTTTCTCTTTCTTGAATGAGTTAATAAGAGAAGAAATGTAATACTGAAAAGCAATTATATTAGCATCATCGAGATAATCAAAGAATTCATCAATAACTAATATGCAATTTCTTCTTGACTGAAATTCGCATTCCATAAGTTTGGCAACAAACACCATTATATCCCGTTGTCCACTGGATATCAGATGAGCTTTTGGCCATTCTATGATTAAAGAGCGTTTTTCTTCCTTTGACTTGATGTCAAATCTGTCTCTAACAGGATTTAAGTTATCAAGGGTTTTATCCAGTTGGGCTCGCCTTTCCTTGTATTCCGCATAGTCAATCGCCTTACGGAAGTCCCCTTTCATTTCACTGCGTACAGTAATATATTGCCAAGCAGAAAGCATTGCTTCCACTTCGCTATCGATATTAAGCTCATTTTGTATTAAGGAAGATAACTCTATGTAATCTTGACATACTGTCTCAAACAATTTCTTGCTTTCTATCTCTTGCTTAATTATTGAAACTTTTAATTTTGAAAGGCTTGTAATATTTGCAACGACAGAGGATATATTCTTCTTGAATGACTGTAATTCAAATACATGAAAATTAATTTTTCTTTCCGCCTTCTTAATAAAATTAACTCGTGAATAAAGCGGGGAAATGTCAGAGAGGATTTTTCCACTTCCCCCAAACAATTTTCTTAATCTGTTGAGGTTGTAAGAAAAAACACATTTCTGGGGAATTGTTTTGTATATCGTTGTGGGCTTTATATTCATAGAAGCCTTTGCAGTAACAATCTTACCATATCTTTGTGCAGTTGCTTTTGGTAAGAGTTGGCTCTGTACGACATATATATCAAAAGCATCTGAGATAGAATTAATTGTGCTGTTTGCAATTAGTTGCTGCCCAGTTGTTAGTTCTACCTTGAGTTGAGAAACTAGTGTTTCTATTTCATTTGGTTTGTTCTCCTTCTTGACTTCAATTCTATTTCCTGACAAGGATGCAAAAGCTGTTGCAATTGAACTTTTCCCAAAGCCATTAGGAGCCACTAAAATATTTGGTCTATTAGGAAAAATCGCTTGTTCAAGATTCCAGTGCTCAAAGCCCCTGACATTATCTATTGTTATTGATTTAATAATATTGT
>JAQXQU010000113.1 GCA_029101345.1 Erysipelotrichaceae bacterium
ATTGATGCCAGCAACGATATCGAAACAGTCACCAGTGATTGCCTTAATGTCATAATGGGGCTCATCAATGGTTAAGGAAGAAATCAAAAAGAAGGAAAGCATTGTCTATGCCACATTAAGAAATGCTCTGCTAAGTGATTCTGTTGCCCATAGCTATCTATTTGCCGGTGACCTTAATCCCCTAAAGACCAGGACTGCAATTCTTTTAGCGCAAAGCATTGTGGAAGGCAAGGGTGACTTTGCTTGTGAAACCTGCAAGACCTGCAACCGAATCAAGCAGGGCCTTTATTATGATGTCAGATATCTGGATGGCCGCAAGGAATCAATCAAGGATGAGCAGATTGAAGATCTGCTGAATGAGTTTTCCAGGACTGCTTTGGAAAAAAGCGGCAAGAAAATCTATATCATTGACAATATCAACCATATGTCAAGCAAAGCTATGAACCATCTTTTGAAATTCATGGAAGAGCCAAGCAATGATAATACTTATGGCATCTTTATTACCGATGATATTGATGGCCTGCTTCCAACAATTGTCTCAAGATGCCAGACCATAACCTTTAAGACCCATGACTTTTCTGAAGCAAGGGAGCTTTATGAAAATGCAGGTTTTGAAACAATTGATGCCTATCTTCTTGTTAATGTCTTCCACAGCTTCAATGAGGAAATCAAGACAGATGACAACAGCTATTTGCTGGCGCTGGATGCCGTCAAAATGGTGATTGACCATCTGGACACCCCTTATGATCTTCCAGCCTTGTTATATAAGCAGTTCTATCTGCCTTTTGGAAGAGGCCGGGAAAATGGCTTTATGGATGGCAGTGAATATTTCATGAAGATCTTCAGAACCATGCTTGAAGATGCCATTTCTGATAAGCGCCAGAATGATCATGAATATGATAGCTATTTATCAAACTTGCAAAGAAAGCAGCCAGTTGAACTCCTGGGCATTATTAATGACATTTACAGCCGTTTTTCCTCAAGTGCTGATCGCAAGCTGTTGTTTGACCAAATGGCTTTTGAAATAATATCATATACAAGTAGGTGCTAATATGGAAGAAAACTTAAAATATCTATCCGTCAAGTTTGAAACAACAAACAAGACTTATACATTTTCAACTTTGGATAATTCAATCGCAAATGGTGACTATGTGGTAGTTGAGACCCAAAGAGGTCTTGAATATGCCAGGGTTGTCGCTGATCCTTTTGATACGCCAAATGTTTCAATGGAAGTGAAGACGATCATCCGCAAAGCTGATGAACATGATGCGGCCAACTACCTTAAAAACAAGGAAGATGCCATCAAGGCCAAGGATATCTGCCAGAAGGAAAGCGATAAGCTGAAACTGGGCATGAATATCATCTCCGCTGAATATACGCTTGATCGGGCCAAGATCACTTTCATCTATGTCGCTGATGACAGAGTGGATTTCCGTGAATTATTGAAGGTTTTGGCTTCCATCTTCCATTGTCGCATTGATTTAAGGCAAGTTGGTACCAGAGACAAGGCCAAGATGGTTTCCGGCATTGGTGTCTGTGGAAGAGAGCTCTGTTGTACCCGATATCTCAATGACTTTGAAAGAATCTCCATTAATATGGCAAAAAACCAGCTTTTGGCTCTTAATATCCAGAAGCTCAGTGGCCAATGTGGCAATCTGATGTGCTGCCTAAGATATGAAGATGACACCTATAAGGAACTAAGAAAGGATCTGCCAAAGCTCAATAGCGTGGTAGAATTTGAAGGCAATCGCTATCGCATTACTTCCATTAATGTCATTGCCCGCAATTGCAAACTGGAAAACCCTGACAATGCCTTATTTATTACTCTTGACGAACTATTAGCCAAGGGCAAATTCCAGAAGGCAAATGCCAAAAAAGAAGGGGAAGGCAAGGATGGTAAATAAGCCTACCCTCTATCTTGTTGCAACACCAATTGGCAATCTGAATGAAATAACGCCAAGAGCCCTGAAGGTCTTAAGCGAGGTTGAAGTCATTGCTTGTGAAGACACGAGGAATACTCTCAAGCTTTTAAGCCATTTTGCAATCCATAAAAGGCTTATTGCCTATCATAATTTCAATGAAGAGGACAGTACCAAGGGCATTATGGAAATGCTTGAAAGCGGAAAGGATGTTGCCTTGGTTTCTGATGCTGGCTATCCTTTGATTTCTGATCCTGGCTATCTTCTTTGTGAGAAGGTCATTGCCCAAGGCTTCAATATTGTGACTATTTCTGGTCCCAATGCCGGCATCAATGCCTTAGTAGCGTCAGGACTTGATACCAACCACTATCTCTTCTATGGCTTTTTGAATGCCAAGCCTGCAGCAGCTGAAAAGGAACTGCTGAAGCTCAAGGACTTTCCTTATACCATGATCTTCTATGAAGCCCCTCATCGCATTAACCGGACTGTCAAGCTCGCACTTGCAACCTTAGGTGACCGCAAGGCAGTCATTGCCAGGGAATTGACTAAGATCCATGAGGAATATCTTAGAGGAAGGCTCTCTGAATTGGCTGAGCATGATAATCTCAAGGGTGAGATTGTCCTTTTGATTGAAGGCTGCCCAAGGGATACTAAAAAGGTTTCCTTTGATGATGTTTTGCCTGAAGCAATTGAACTTATCGATAATGGATTAAAGGCCAAGATGGCTATCAAGCAAGTTGCCAATAAGTATCAGCTTTCAGCAAATGAACTCTATGATTACTATCTGAAGACCAAATAATTACAGGATTGGAAACAATCCTGTAATTTTTATGTAAATGAAACCACATTCATTGAAAAAGGTGAAAAAAATGCAATGAAAATGTACTATAATTAACTAGAATTTTGTTTAGAGGAGGAAGCTTTATGAACAAGCAGACCAAGATTGTTTGTACGATTGGACCTTCAAGCCAAAGCTATGAAATGATCAAAAGACTGGCAAAGGAAGGCATGAATGTAGCACGTCTCAACTTCTCACATGGTTCTCATGAAGAACATGGTGCTAAGATAAAAACCATCAGAAAAGTCATGGCTGAAAATAACATGAATATCGGTATCATGCTTGATACATCCGGTCCGGAAATCCGTTTAGGTGATTTTGAAAAGGACAAGGAAGAATACCAGGCTGGTGATATCGTCACTGTCTGCAAGGAAGAAATCCTTGGAACGCATGACCGCTTTACCATCCGTTGCAAGGAACTGTTTGATGATATTAAGCCAGGCAACTATATTCTGGTCAATGATGGCAAGGAAAGACTGACAGTATTGGAAAACAACGGCGAAGAAATGAAGTGCCGTGTGGAAGTCAATGGCTATCTTTCATCCCATAAGAACTGCAATGTACCGGGTGTCAAATTGACAATGCCATTCATTTCCAAGAAGGACTATGATGATATCGTCTTTGGCTGCGAAATGGATGTTGACTATATTGCCGCATCTTTTACAAGAAGAGCTGAAGATGTTCAGGATATCCGTAAGATCATCACTCAGATGGGCAAGCCAAAAATCCAGATCATTGCCAAGATTGAAAATGAAGAAGGGTATGAAAACCTTGATGAAATCCTGGAAGCAGCAGATGGCGTTATGGTGGCTCGTGGTGATTTCGGCATGGAAGTTGAAACGGCCAAGGTACCATTCTTCCAGAAGAAGATGATTGCTTTGGCTAACCATTATGGTAAGCCAGTAGTTACTGCTACCCAGATGCTTGATTCCATGATGGTCAACCCAATGTGCACAAGAGCTGAAGCTTCGGATGTCTATAATGCCGTTCTTGATGGTTCAGATGCTGTGATGCTGTCAGGGGAAACTGCCGGTGGCAACTATCCAGTTGAAGCTGTCAGGACGATGTCTTCAATTGTCATGGAAGCGGAAAAGCATGTACCATATTCTGAAAGGCTGGAAGCCGCAAAACGCAATGCCAAGAAGACAATCCAGGATGCCATTGCCATTTCCATTTCTGATGCAACATTGCAGCTTGATATTGCGGCTATTGTTGCCTTTACCCAGAGTGGCCAGAACTGCCATAAGCTTTCTGAATACCGTCCTGATGTCCCAATCTATGCTGTTACCTTTGATCATTCTGTCCAATCCAAATTGCAATTATGCTGGGGTGTTGTCCCTCAATATTCCAAGGTCAGAAATGACTTGAGCAATGAAGTTGAACTGGCATGTTCTGTTGCCAAATCCAATGGCATCAAGGAAGGTTCATTGATTATCATCTGTGCTGGTTATCCACAGGGCGTTGGTTCAACAAATACCATGAAAATTGTATCAGTTAAGTAAAGCCGAGGAAAAACTTGGCTTTTTCATTGATTATTAAGCATTTGCCTGCACTAATAGGTTTATAATGTAAAAGATTTTAAGAATAAGGGGAGATTATGGGGAAAAACAAGCGTTTTGATGCTGTAAGGATCAAGGATTTGGATGGTTTTCATTCAATTGTTCCTTACATCATGCCAAAAAGATCGGAATCTGAGGTCTCTTTGACCCAGGAATTTGATATTACGGCATTAAATAAGTATATTGAAGAGAGAAACAAGGAAGCAGGAACTAATCTCAAGCTCTTTCATTGCATTGCAACAGCAGTGGCCAAAACAATTTATCATCGTCCTTTGATGAATACCTTCATTGCTGGCAAATGCTTCTACAAGAGAAATGACATTACCTTATCATTTGTCGCTAAGCAGACCTTCAATGATGAAGCGCAGGAACTGCTGATGTTTATCAAGGCTAAACCGGAAATGAATGTCAATGACTTCTCAAAGCTGATCCTGGGAGATGTCAAGACTGCTCGTAGCAAGAAGACCAATGATGTTGGCGATCTGATGGACAAGGTTGGCAAGCTCCCACGTTTCATTCTGGAAATATTCTTCTGGCTACTAAGAGTATTTGAATACTTTGGTATCTATCCGAAGTCATTGGCAGCTGGTGATCCCAACTATTCAACTGTACTGATGTCAAATCTAGGTTCCATTGGTTCCAATTCCTGCTATCATCATTTGTCAAACTTTGGCACTAATTCCATCATGATGACGATTGGAACCATCAAGCATGATGAAATGACTGGCAAGGATAGTGTGGAAATGACATTCACACTTGACGAAAGAATTGCGGATGGCTTCTATTTTGCCAAATCCCTAAGAATGTTCAGCTATGTCTTTGAAAATCCAACTGAACTAGCGGAACCTATTTCCAAGGAAGTGCCAGAAGATTTATTCAAATAAGTGGAGGAAATATGAAAAAGTTCTTTAATGAATTCAAGGAATTCATTGCCCGTGGCAACGTAGTTGATATGGCCGTTGGTGTTGTTGTGGGTTCATCTTTTACAGCCATTGTTACATCGCTTGTCAATGACATCATCATGCCATTTGTTGGCATTGTCGTTGGTGGCATCTCATTTGCCGATCTTGCTTATACAACAGCCAATGGTGCAGTTCTAGCCTATGGCAATTTCATCCAGAATGTTGTCAATTTTCTGCTTGTAGCTTTTGTTCTCTTCTCGGTAGTAAGAGTGATGAACAGCCTAAAGCGCAAGAAGGAAGAACAGCCTGCTGTACCTGAAAAGAAGGGTCCAAGCACTGAGGAAATCCTTCTGGAAATCAGAGATTTGCTAAAAGATAGGAAATAAGAAAATCAGCTCTTTAATGAGCTGATTTCTTCTTTTGTCAAAGGCCGATAACTGCCAAGGGGCAAATCTTCCAGTTTCAAGGGACCAAACTCGATTCTTTGAAGATAGATGACTTTGGTATCAAGTTTTTCAAACATGCGCTTGACCTGATGGAACTTGCCCTCAGCGATTGATAGATAGGCATGATGATCATCAATGGCTTCATAGATGCCACCCTGGGTGATGAAGTCGCCTAAATCAAGTGGCTTCTCAAGAATCTCCTTGGCATTTTCAGGAAGGGGCTTGTCTACTTCAACATAATATTTCTTATAGACATGGCTTTTTGGTGAAAGCAGCTGGTGATTAAGCTCCCCATCATTGCAGATCAGCAAAAGCCCTTCTGTATCCTTGTCAAGACGGCCAACAGGGAAGAGATCCTTTCTTTTTGATTTGATGAGTTCCATGACCGTTGGATCATATCTGTCTTCTGTAGCACTTAGATAGCCGGCTGGTTTATTCAATAGGTAGTATTCATATTGCAGATAATTGACCTGTTGATCATCAAAGCTGATGACATCACCTTCCTTGGTCTTGTAGTCAGCTTTTTTAATGGGAAGTCCATTGACTTTGACACGGCCTTTTCTGATGTATTCCTTGACTTCATTGCGAGTACCGATGGACATATCGGCTAAGTACTTATCTAATCTCATAAAACAATTATAGCATTTAGGAAAATGCCCATTTGCTGGCAATAAGTTAATATGAGATGCAAAAGATGTGGAAATGAAGATGAAAGCTATTTCTATCATGGCAAGGCTGGCACCTATTGCCGTAAATGTATACCTTTCAAAAGGCTGATGATTGAAGAAGAGCCAGCGCCAATTGCTTATGATATCAAAGGTGATGGTGATTATGAATTGGGTTTTGAACTGACCAGATTTCAGAAAGAGGCTTCCAGGAAGTGCGTGGAGTATCTTAAGGAAAAGAATGTTTTGCTGGAGGCAGTCTGTGGAGCAGGCAAGAGCGAAATCATGGTTGAAGCCATGGCCTCCTATTTGAAGGAAGGCAAGAAGGTTTGTTTGGCAATTGCCAGAGTGGAAGTAGTCAAGGAACTAGCCATCCGCTATCAGCGCATTTTCCATAAACTCAAAGTGGTCAGTGTTTATGGGGGCCATAGTGCTGTTATCAGCGGTGATCTGATTATCTGTACAATTCATCAGCTCTATCGCTATTATCAAAGCTTTGACTTGCTGGTAATCGATGAAGTTGATGCCTTCCCATTAAAGGATAATCTGACCTTGATGAATATTGCCATCTCTTCAGCTAGAGGCAGAATCATCTTCTCGACGGCGACCGTCAGCCCTTTTATTCTCAGTGTTTTGAAGAAAGGCGATTATGGTCATGTCAAACTCTTGGTCAGGCCCTCGCTTGTACCGATGGTGCTGCCAAAAGTCTATTATCTGCCCTGGCTGATTCTGCTAATGAGGCTGATAGTGATCATGAAGAAGACAAAAAGGCAGATGATCATCTTTACTGAAAGAAAGATGACGGCAAAGGTGCTTTATCATCTTTGCAAAAACTTCTTCAGCTGTACTTATGTCTATTCTGATTTACCTGAAAGAAATGAAAACATCAATGATTTTCGAAAGGGGAAATATCAGTTCATCTTCTCAACAGCAGTTCTAGAAAGAGGCATAACTATCAAAGGGGTTGAGGTAGCCTTGTTGATAAGATACAAGAGCTTTGATCAGGGATCAATTGTGCAGATGGTTGGCCGGGTTGGCCGGGATGTTGAAGATTTGGGAGGGGAAGCCTACATCCTAGCCACCTGTTACCATCAGGACATCAAAAAGGCCATTGACTACTTGAAGGAGGCGAACAGAGAACTTGAAATGTCTTTATTGCGATCATGAAAAGAAGAAGGAGAGCCTCTTTTCACTTTTGATCAAAGAAGATCCCCTGTGTGTCAAATGCCGCAGGAGAATGAAATTCCATCATCAAAGGTTCAAGATTGATGGCAAGGATGCTGAGACCTTCTATGAATATGATTCCTTATTCAAGGATCTGCTTCTTCAATATAAGGAATGCGGTGATGAGGCATTGAAGGATGTCTTCCTATATGGTCTATCTGATTACATCAAAGCTAAATACCATGGTTATCATCTCCTTTATGCACCATCGACTTTGGAAAAGAGGAAACAAAGGGGTTTTGATCATCTGGAAGAGATTTATGGCGAATTGAAAATGGCCAAGGTCAATGGTCTCAGCATGAAAAATGAGCTTTCCCAATATGGCAAAAACGGAAGGGAAAGAGTGAAAATGTGCGATAATTATCGTTTTATTGGTGATTATGGAGGGAAGATACTGATAGCAGATGATGTCATTACAACCGGCAGTACCATTAAGGGAATCATCAAAGTGCTGCCAAAAACAGCTAAAATCAAAATTATAGCACTTGCCAGTGCAAAAAAGTATTGAAAACGCTTTCAATTTGTATTTAAAAGTGATATAGTCATTTTAGTAAAAGGAGCTACTTGAATGTTAGGTAAAGTTAAGCGTTTTAACAAGGTAAAGGGCTTTGGGTTTATCACTACTGATGAAGGCAACGACGTATTTTTCCATTATTCGCAGCTAGTGATGGACGGATACAAGACTATTGATGAGAATGCAAGAGTCGAGTTTGATGTCGTTGAATGCGATAAAGGCCCACAGGCTCGCAATATTAGGAATATCGGATAGTGTTGTTACCGAAAAAGGCTGCAGTCAGCCTTTTTATTATGTAAGATTCTTATATGTTATAATTGATATGTTTGGAGGTATATTAATGGGAATTTTAGATAAATTGTTCAATAGTGATAAGAAAATCCTGAATGATATTGAAAAATCCGTTAAGCCCGTTGAGTCATTATCCAGAGAAATGGAAAATCTCAGCGATGAGGATTTAAAGCATAAGACAGTTGAATTCAAAGAAAGATTAGCCAAAGGGGAAACCCTTGATGACATCATGTGTGAAGCCTTTGCAGTTGCCAGAGAAGCGGCTCGCCGTGTCATTGGTGAATATCCTTATTTCTGCCAGCTAGAAGGTGCAGCAGTCCTGCATCGAGGTGATATTGCCGAAATGAAGACTGGTGAGGGCAAGACCTTGACATCTGTTATGGCTGTCTATCTTAATGCCTTGGAAGGCAAAGGTGTTCATGTCATCACTGTCAATGAATATTTGGCAGAAAGAGATGCCAACTGGATGGGTCAGATCCATAAGTTCCTGGGATTGACCGTTGGACTTAACCTAAGACAATTGACACCTGCCCAGAAGCGCAAAGCCTATGAATGTGATATTACCTATACAACCAATTCGGAAGTGGGCTTTGACTACTTAAGAGACAATATGGTCACAAGAGTTGAGGACAGGGTACTAAGACCTCTGAATTATGCGTTGGTGGATGAAGTCGACTCCATTCTGATTGATGAATCAAGAACACCATTGATCATTTCCGGTGGAACCAAGGCAACGGCCAATCTCTATCGGAACGCGGACAAATTTGTCAAGCGCTTAAAGGAAGATGAAGATTATGTCATTGATATCAAGGGTCGCAATATCCAATTGACAGAAGATGGTGTCAGAAAGGGTGAAAGCTTCTTTAAAGTGAATAATCTCTTTGACCCAGACAATGCTAGTCTTGTTCATTATGTCAATACCGCTTTAAAGGCCAACTATATCATGCATCGTGATGTTGAATATGTTGTTGAAGAAGGTGAAATCATCATCGTTGACCAGAATACAGGTCGCAAGATGCCGGGCAGAGAATATTCTGATGGCTTGCATCAGGCTATCCAGGCTAAGGAAAACGTCGCTATCAAGCAGGAAACAGTGACAATGGCCACAATTACTTACCAGAATTTCTTCCGTCTTTATCATAAGTTGGCAGGTATGACTGGTACAGCTAAGACTGAAGAGGAAGAATTTCTTTCCATCTACAATATGCGTGTTGTTGAAATCCCAACTCATCGGGCTATTCAGCGTATAGATTATCCAGATCTGGTCTTTGGCACCAAGAGAGCAAAATTTGATGCCTTGGTCAGGGAAGTCAAGGAATTATATGATAAAGGACAGCCGGTACTAGTTGGTACGATTTCGGTTGAAACTTCTGAACTGGTATCCCGCATGTTAAAGGGAGCACGAATCAAGCATGAAGTGCTCAATGCCAAAAACCATGCACGTGAAGCTGAGATCATTGCCAAGGCTGGACGCAAGGGCGCTGTAACCATTGCCACCAATATGGCTGGCCGTGGTACCGATATCAAATTGACTGAAGAATCAAGAGCTTTGGGTGGCTTGGCAGTTTTGGGTTCAGAAAGGCATGAATCAAGACGTATTGATAATCAGCTAAGAGGACGTTCAGGTCGACAGGGTGATCCTGGCTATTCCAAATTCTTTGTCTCCTTGGAAGATGATCTGATGGTGAGATTTGGTTCTGAGCGCATGTCTGATCTCTTTGCCCAGATGGGTGATGAAGCTATAGAAAACAAGATGGTTACCAAGGCTATTGCCTCAGCCCAGAAACGTGTTGAAGGAATGCATTTTGATGTTCGCAAGTCTTTGCTTGATTATGATGATGTCTTAAGACAGCAAAGGGAAACCATGTATGAACAGCGTAATTTCATCCTTGAACATGAAGATATCCATTCTGTCATTGAAAACATGTATGAGAGAGTCATTGAAAGCCATGTGGCTAATGGCACAACGGTTGAAGGCAAGAAGGAAAGCATTGATTATGATGCCATTTGCAAGTCTCTTAAGACAGTTGGTGGTCCACTTATTGATTCGGAAAGCATCAGAGGTCTTGACAAGGAAGGATGCATTAGGAAAATCAAGGATATCATGTTTGGTGCTTATGAAAAGAAGGTTGAACCAGTCAAGATGCAGATCCATGCCCATGAGAAGAACATGGTCTTAAGACTGATGGATCGTGCCTGGACCAATCATATTGACATCATGTCCAAGCTCAGGGATGGCATTGGTTTAAGAAGCTATGCCCAGAATAATCCTCTGCAGGCTTATATTGAAGAAGGTTTCATGCTGTTTGAAGAAATGATGAATACCATTTCCAGTGATGTTGTAACTTTCTGCAATAATCTGCGAGTTATCATAAAGGAAGAAAGATAAATGGAAATATATGAAATGAAACAAAGCCTAAACACTTCCCTAAGGAAGCTAAAAGATTTAGGCGACTCTCTTTGACTTAGCTCATTTAGAGAAGAAAATCAAAGAACTTGAAGAATTGCAGTCTGCTGCTGATTTTTGGAATGACCAAAAGAAAGCAAGACAGGTCATCTCTGAATACAATATGGACAAGGAACTCTATGCTCTCTACTTTTCCAACAAGGCTGCTATTGAGGATCTCCTTTCATCACTTGATGACTTATCCAAGGACTTTGATCCGGAGATGTTTGAATTGGCTAATGAAATGTATGAGGAAACAGCTCATAACTTTGATGCCTTTGAAATCAAAGTGCTCTTATCCAATGATTACGACCATGCCAATGCAATCCTGGAAATCCACCCAGGTGCCGGTGGTACGGAATCCCAGGACTGGGCAGAAATGCTTTTCCGCATGTATCAGCGCTATGCTCAGAAAAATGGCTATGGCTTTGAAGTCATCTCCTATGAAGAGGCAAGTGATGCCGGATTGAAATCCTGCTCTGTACTCATCAAAGGGGATTTGGCCTATGGCTATTTGAAAGGCGAAAGCGGTGTCCATCGTCTGGTGCGCATCTCACCATTTGATGCCTCAGGACGTCGTCATACTTCCTTTGCATCGGTGGAAATTGTGCCGGAATTCAATGATGAAATTGAAATCAACATCGATGAAAAGGACCTTGAAATTGATACCATGCGAGCAAGTGGTGCCGGTGGTCAGCATATCAACAAGACCGATTCGGCAGTCCGCATCAAGCATCTGCCAACTGGCATTGTCGCTTTCTCCCAGACTGAGCGTTCACAGATCCTCAATCGGGAAAGATGCATGAATGTCTTAAAAGCCAAGCTCTACCAACTGGCTATTGAAGAAAGGGAAAATGAAAAAAGAGCCTTGAAAGGCGAACAGAAGAAGATTGAATGGGGTTCCCAGATCAGATCATATGTCTTCTGCCCTTATACAATGGTCAAGGATCATCGTACTAATTATGAAGAAGGAAATATCAATAAGGTCATGGATGGCGATATTGGCAATTTCCTCTTTGCTTATTTGAAAGCACAAATCTAAGAGCAGCATTGCTGTTCTTTTAAAAACCATGAAATTCTTCAGTGAATACCAGGGACTAGGAAAACCCATGTATATTCTTTTTATCGGGCGCATTGTTTCGGCAATGGGCTCTTTGGTGTGGTCCATGATGACACTGATTCTCTCAGGCAAGCTGAATTTTACACCAACGATGATAGCTACTGTCACTATCATTCTTTCTGCTTTGTCTATTCCGGTTTCCTTGCTGGGTGGTTTTTTATCTGATCGCTTTTCCCGCAAGAAGCTGATCATCATTTGTGACCTCTTCTCAGTCGGCCTCTATTATCTTATTGGCGTCAGGGAATTTGCTATCAGCTCATTATTCCTGTTTGCAGCTGCAGCTCTTTTCCAATTTGCTGAAGATCCAGCTTATACTTCATTAGTGGCGGACTTATCAAGTGCAGACAATCGGGAAAAGGCCTATAGCCTGACTTATCTTGGAACCAATTTGGGCATGGTCCTTTCGCCTACTCTTGGTGGCATCCTCTATAAGAACCATTTGGGATTATTGTTTATTATCAATGGTTCCTCTATTCTGATTTCAACAATTCTGATTTTATTTTTCATTAAGGATGTCAAAGGAAATAATGAAGGCAATATCTATGAAAAGGAGATTGGCGAAGCATCGATCCTTCCTTATCTTAAAGCTCATAAGACCATCTTTCTCTATATAGCTGCCTGCTTTATCTATGAAGGGGTCTATGGCATGTATGGCTATCTTTTGCCATTGGAACTGGAAAGGCAATATCTTGATCTTGGCTCCATCATCTATGGCACCATGTCATCACTCAATTGTCTGGTTGTCATCATCTTTACATCCCTGATTACCCGTTATTTCTTCAAGACAAGAGATACAATCAAGCAATTGCTGGGAACATCATTAGTGGTATTGGGCCTTTTTGTCTTCAGGACTTTCATAGATCTGCCTTTTATGCCTTATGTGGCTATCATCATCTTTACCTGGGGTGAAATCTTCTCAGCCATTTCCTCTAGGCCATATATCACCAGAAGAATACCAGCCAATTATCGGGGTCGGCTGATTTCCGTCATTTCCATTGCGACTATGACCGGTTCATCCTGTTCAATCTTTCTGACCGGTCGCATCTATGACAGCTTTGGCTCCCTGATGGCCTGGGTCTATGTCATGGGACTTGGCTTAATCGGCATTATCATCAATCTGCTTGTAATCAGGCTTGATAAAACGGAATACTTGAATCTTTACAAATAGATGTTATAATTCTTTTGAGCTTTGAAGGATAGAGTAAGCAGCTTAGGTGCAATAGAGAGTCTTCATTTGGTGCAAGAAGATGGCTGATACTGCTGAACATGGATCTGGAGCATTCATATCGATAAGTAGATATGGACGTTGACCGCGTTAAGGAATTAAGCAAGAAATTAAGGTGGTACCGCGCACTACGCGCCCTTTAGTACCACTTTTTTATTTTAGGAGGCAATATGGAAGAAAAGAAGACCTATTATGTAACAACCCCCATCTATTACCCAAGCGATAATTTTCATGTTGGCCATTGCTACACAACCGTCATCGCTGACGCATTGGCCCGCTATAAGAAACTGCAGGGCTATGATGTCTTTTTTCTGACTGGTTCTGATGAACATGGACAGAAGATTGAAGACAGAGCCAAGAAGAAGGGCGTATCCCCCAAGGAATTCATTGACCCAATCATTGATAATGCCAAGGATCTTTGGCAAGCGCTTGATATTGAATATGACCGCTTTATCAGAACTACTGATGAAGATCATGTCAAGACAGTCCAGAAGGTCTTCCAGAAACTATATGATCAAGGTGATATCTACAAAGGTGCTTATGAAGGCTGGTATTGCACACCATGTGAATCATTCTGGACAGAGTCGCAGCTAATTGATGGCAAATGCCCAGACTGTGGCCGGGAAGTCAAATTAACTAAGGAAGATGCTTATTTCTTCCGGCTTTCCAAATATCAGAAACAGCTGGAAGAATATTTGGCTAGCCATCGCGACTTGATGCAACCGGAATCAAGATACAATGAGATGGTCAACAACTTCCTAAAGCCTGGCTTAAAGGATCTTTGCGTTTCCAGAAGCTCAGTCAAGTGGGGAATTCCGGTAACCTTTGATGAATCACAGACGGTCTATGTCTGGATTGATGCTTTGACAAACTATATTTCTGCCCTCGGCTATCTATCAGAAGATGATTCCTTATTCAGGAAGTACTGGCCAGCTGATCTTCATCTGGTTGGCAAGGAAATCTTCCGCTTCCATACTATTATCTGGCCTATCATGTTGATGGCTTTGGGTTTGCCGCTTCCAAAGAAAGTTTATGGCCATGGCTGGCTGACTATGGGTGGTGGCAAAATTTCCAAATCCAAGGGCAACTACAAGGATCCACGTGTCTTTATCAAGGACTATGGCGTTGATACCATCAGATATTTCCTTCTATCTGAAGTGCCATTTGGATCTGATGGCAATTTCTCAGAATTGCTGATGATTGAAAGAAGGAATTCTGATCTATGCAATGTCCTTGGCAATCTTGTCAATCGTACTATTTCCATGACCAATAAGTATTTTGGTGGTTCAGTCAGAAGAAATGAAAAGCCAACTGAACTTGATGAGGAAGTCATTGCCCTATTGAATGGCATGAATGAAGATGTCAGCAAGCGCATGGATGATCTTAATGCTCCAGCTGCTTTGAAGGCCATTTTTGCTAGACTCGAAAGACTTAACAAATATATTGATGAAACAGCTCCTTGGATCTTAGCCAAGAGCGAGGAAACCAAGCCACGTCTTAATGATGTCCTCTATACCATTTTGGAAGGCGTCAGAATGTGTGCTATTCAACTGGAAGCTTTCATTCCAGCAACTACAAAACGCATTCTTGATCAGTTGGGTGTTGAAAGCGGTGGTTTTGACCAGCTGTCTTTTGGCCTAAGTGCTGATTTCGAGGTTACTGATAAGCCACAGATTCTCTTTGCCCGGATTGATGAGGCAGAACTGAAAGCCAGACTTGAAGCAGAGGAGACACCAAAGATTGAACATCTGCCAAATATCAGCTTTGATGATTTCTCCAAGACTGAGATGATGGTTGGTGAAATCCTTGAATGCAGAAAACATCCAAAGGCCGATAAGCTCCTGATATCACAGATTGACTTTGGTGGTGAAGTCCGTCAGATTGTATCTGGCATTGCCCAGTTCTATAAGCCGGAAGAACTAAAGGGCAGGAAGGTTGTAGCTGTACTTAATCTTGAACCACGGAAGATCAGAGGCGAAGAGTCCATGGGCATGCTGCTGTGTGCTGAAGACAAGGAAGGAAGAATTGAAGTATTGCAGTCAGAATTGCCTGCCGGTTCTAAAATCCGATAAAAGAAGGCTCCATCAGGAGCCTCTTATTATACAATTGTGTTATGAGAAAACTATTAGCAATCATTACATGCAAAATCCTGCGTTTTGTGGGCAAAATGATCAAAAGGGGCTCTTCTTTGCCAGGCAAATATGCTTTGAAGATTGACCCTAATATCCTTAAGAAACTGAAGATGCCTGAATATGTCATCGCCGTGACTGGTTCCAATGGCAAGACTTCCACAGTGGAGATGATTTATCAGGTCCTGGTCAAGGCTGGTTATTCAGTGGCTTATAACAAGGAGGGTTCCAATCAGATTGAAGGTGTGACCACCTTCCTTTTGGAAAACGCAACGCTGAGTGGACGAATCAGGAAGGATGTTGTCCTGATTGAAACTGATGAACGCTATGCCCGTCATACTTTCAAGCACTTTGTGCCAACCCATTACATCATTACCAATCTCTATCGCGACCAATTGACAAGAAATGGCCATCCTGAATGGATTTATGACATTATCAGGGATTCCATTCATGATGGTTCCAAACTGATTCTGAATGCCGATGAGCCTTTGATTGCGACTTATGGCATTGGTCATAAGAACAAGGTCTACTATTTTGGCGTTGATCAATATGAAGAAAAGGAAATGCCATCAGTCTATGATGATGGCAAATACTGTCCACTCTGCAAAGGCAGAATGGTCTATGACTATCGTCATTTCAATCATGTAGGCAATTATCATTGCACCAAGTGTGGTTTCAAGCATCCGGAAGCCAATTATCGTGTGACTGAGGTTGATTTATCAGAAGGCTATCTTGTCCTTGATGATAAATACCGCATTGAACTGGCTCTTAAGTCCATCTATAATGCCTATAACATTCTGGCTGCTTATTCAATAGCCTTGATCATGGGCATTGATGGTGAAACCGTCAAGGAAGCACTTAATGGCTATATCCTAAGGAATGGAAGGGTTGTGGAATTCATGGCTGGTGATAAGAAGGGCACGCTTCTTACTTCTAAGCATGAGAATTCCATTTCCTATGACCAGTCATTAAGGGTTGCCAAAAGCTATGCTGGTGATGTCACGGTCTTTTTGATGGTTGATGCCATTTCCCGGAAGTATTTTACATCTGAGACTTCCTGGCTTTGGGATATTGACTTTGAAATGCTCAACAGTCCAAATATCAAAAGAATTGTCATTGCTGGCCTTTATAGTTCTGATGTGGCAGAAAGGCTCTTGTATGCCGATGTTGATTTTGCCAAAGTCAAAGTTCTAAAGGAGATACCAGCAGCTATTGACTATCTGAAAAAGGAGGCAGTTGGCCATATCTATGCCATCACCTGCTTCTCTGATCAGGATAAGCTCTTAAGCAGAGTGGAGGTCTTATGATGAAGATATTGCATTGGTATTATGACTTTCTTAATCTCTATGGGGATTATGGCAATCTTGTTGTCTTGAAAAAGCATCTTCTTGATCAGGGCATTGAATGTGTGATTGAGCAAAAGACCATAGGTGATAAGATCAAGCTGTCTGATTATCAATTCATCTATCTTTCAGCTGGAAGTGAGAGAAACCAGAAAGTTGTCCTTCATGATCTAAGAAGTTGCAAAGATGAGTTGCAAGCCTATATCAATGCTGGTGGCTTAATGCTTTTGACAGGCAATTCAATGGAACTTTTGGGTCAGAAGATTGATGATGAAGAAGCGTTGGGGCTTGTAGAATTTTCAACCAAGCATACAGACAAGCGCTTTACAGGCGATGTCATCATGGATAGTGAATTTGGAAAGATTGTGGGCTTTATCAATAAGTCAAGTCTCATCTTTAGCAATAATCCTTATCCTTTATTCAAATATCTATTTAAGGATGAAAATCTTCAGGACAATGAATTTGAAGGCTATCACTTCAATAATGTCATTGGTACAGAAATCATTGGTCCTATTCTTGTCAAGAATCCAAAGATGATGAAAGCCCTGGTCCAGAAGATCATGGCCAGCTATTATCCTGATCTATCTTATCAAGAACTATCATATGAATATGAAGAAGACAGTTATCGGGTTACTCTTGAGGCCTTAAGCAAAAGATGAAAATCGCGAAGTTGAGTGGAGGCTATTTGGATGGGCAGGAGATTTAGCATGATGGACTGAAATTCATTCATCCGATCTGACATTTTACAAATGGAAGGCGTGAATCAAAACCACGCCTTTTCATCTTATTCAATAATCATAAATAATGCTTAGCCTTTGTTTTTAAGGTATTCTTAAGAAGAATGGCTATACTGCAAGGCTAAAATATAGTTGGAGGGCTGAATTATGTATTCAATACTGATTTGTGATGACGAAAAGGATATTGTCAAAGCTTTGACAATCTATCTTTCTAATGCGAATTACAATCTATTAAGTGCCAGTGATGGTGAAAAGGCCTTGGAAATCATGAAGGAACAGGAAGTGGACCTGGTCTTGCTTGATATTATGATGCCCAGGATGGATGGCTTGCAGGCACTAGTCAAGATTCGTGAGTTCAGCAATATACCGGTAATCCTCTTGACAGCCAAGAGTGAAGAAAGTGATATCATTCTTGGTTTGAATCTGGGAGCTGATGACTATATTACCAAGCCTTTCAATCCTTTGGAGGTCTGTGCTCGTGTCAATTCCCAATTAAGACGTTACAAGAGCCTGGGTGCTGCCAAGAAGGAAAACGGCATCTATGAAACAGGACCGATTGTTCTGGATGATAATGCCAAAAGAGTACTGGTTGATGGAGAGGAGATAGCTCTTACACCCAAGGAATTTGAAATACTGAAGCTATTGATCAAGGAACCAGGAACGGTCTTCTCACCAAAGGACATCTATCGGGCAGTCTGGGGTGAGAATCCTCTTTATGGTTCTGATAATATCATTGCGGTTCATATCCGCCATTTAAGGGAGAAGATTGAAATTGATCCCAATGAGCCACGTTATTTGACTGTTGTCTTTGGCCAGGGCTATAAGCTGGCAAAAGGAAGGGGGCAGTAAATGCGATTCTTCAAAAAAACCATTGGCAAATTCACCCTGATCGTCATGATTACCTTCTTTTCCTTGGTGAGCTTTGTCTCCATCTATGCCTTAATTTATGGTACAGACCAAGGCTATGCCAATAAGACCAAAGCTGAAGTGGTTGATGACATCTATTGCGATTATCTGGCACCTTTTGCCCAGGACTTTCTGGATGGCTATATGACAGATGCAATTCCTATCAGCAATTTCGCCAAGTTCCGTCTGCTTGATGATAATGGCGTTGTCTATGAAGACAAAGGCATTGATTTAAGCAAAAAGCACTATGACTTTTTAGCTGGAAAAAGTGGCGATCAGCTATGGGTCTATCAGACCTCAGATGTCATTGTCGTCAAGGATAAGATCTATACAATTGAAATATACACTGATTTGGATCTGAGCAATCGCTTTGATATGACGATGGCTAATATCAGCTATGATTTCTATGACTTCAGTCTTGTTTCATCAGTTGTTTCCATCTTGATAACCATCTATGGACTGGCTATTCTTTTGATTAATGCCGGGAAGGACGAAAATGGCTTATTGGATCATTCAATTGTTGATTATCTCCCATCTGATCTTCTGTCTTTTCTCTTCTTTACTTATCTGATCTGCGCTTTCCAGGAACCACATCCTGAACTCTTCCTAATCATGCCCTTATGCATTTCCCTCTATCTAGGAATCATTGTCTCCCAGTTTTCTCGCAAGAAGCTGGTGGCTACCTCCCTTTTGAACTGGGCTTATCGTCTTATCAGGAAGTTTTTTGATGGTCTTCTTAATCTTTTCAAGGAGATGGCAATTGTGCCAAAGGTGTCCTTTGGACTGATGTTGCTGTTTATGCTGGAATTATTCTTCTTTGCAGCTGGTGGCAGTGATGTTTATGTCTTCTTCTGGCTTGTGAGCCGGATTGTCATCTTCGTTCTGGCTGTTGGCAGCGCTGCATCTTTCAATAAGCTGCTGATTACTGGCAAAAGACTGGCTGAAGGCGATTTGGAATATCAGTGTGATAGTTCAAGAATGCATTTTGAACTCAAGGAACACGCCGAAAACCTCTCAAGCATCAAGGAGGGCATCAATAAGGCGGTCATTGACAAGACCAAGTCTGAACGCATGAAGACGGAACTGATTGCCAATGTCTCCCATGACATCAAGACTCCACTGACTTCCATCATCAATTATGGCAATCTGATTGCTAGTGAGGTCAAGGATGATGAAAAGCTTAAGGACTATTGTGAAGTTTTGACGAGACAATCAGTCAAGCTCAAAAGGCTGCTGGAAGATCTGGTGGAATTGTCCAAAGCCAACAGTGGTGCGATCAAGATGGATATGCAGGACTATGATGTCAATATCTTTGTCTCCCAGATCATTGGCGAATATACTGACAAGTTTGCCTCGGCTGGTCTTCAGATTGTACCCGATATGCTGGAAGAGCCACTTTTTATCAAGACCGATAATCGCAAGATGCTAAGAGTCTTTGATAATCTTATGAACAATATTGCAAAATATGGTCAAAGTGGTACCAGAGTCTATATTACGACCAGGAGAAATGGCATCTATACGGAAATCTCCTTCAAGAATACATCAAGGGATCAATTGAATGTTTCAGCTGATGAATTGACCGAGCGTTTTGTCAGGGGCGATCATGCCCGCAGTTCTGAAGGTAATGGTCTAGGCCTTTCCATAGCCCGCAGCTTTACGGAACTGCAGGGCGGCAAGATGACTATCAGCATTGATGGCGATCTCTTCAAAGTCAAACTCTCCTTCCTCTCATCCCACTAGCAAGGATATCCAAAAGGATATCCTTTTTTCTTAAGAACATCTTAAGGATTTTGCCACTACTTTCTTAAGGGAGCAGACTTTTATCATAATGGCAGGAGGTGACATTATGAATATCCGTCACATCAATTACATTACATCGTTGTTATTTACTATTTGCTATGCCTATCAGTTATTCTATATACCAGTATCCCTATTTTTGAAAAACCGCCGGGCAGTCAATGCAATAAACAAAAGATATGCTATTCTCATCTGTGCGCGCAATGAGGAAAATGTCATTGGTGATCTTGTCGACTCAATTCATGAGCAGGATTATCCGCAAGATAAGATTGATGTCTATGTCATGGCGGATAATTGCACCGATGATACCTTTGAGATAGCAAAAAGCAAGGGGGCTTATGCCTTTGAACGCCATAGCAGTATTGTTGGCAAAGGTTATGCTCTCCAGAAGCTTTTGGATAATATCAAAGAAGAATATGATGGCTATCTGGTCTTTGATGCTGACAACATCTTAAGCAAAGACTATATCAAGGAAATCAATAAGTCGTTTGCTGATGATGTTGATGCCATTACAAGCTATCGCAATTCCAAGAATTATGGTTCCAACTGGGTCTCAGCAGGCTACGCCTTATGGTTCTTAAGAGAAAGCCAGTTTTTGAATAAAGCCCGGACAATTCTGAATACTTCAGCAGCTGTTTCGGGCACCGGTTTTATGATATCCAACAAGCTCCTGAAGGAAATGGGCGGTTGGAATTATCATCTTCTGACAGAAGACATCGAATTCTCAGTTGATCAGATTGCCAAAGGCAAGAAGATAATCTATTGCGAAAAGGCTGAATTCTTTGATGAACAGCCAACGGACTTCAAACAGTCCATTACTCAGCGCATTCGCTGGACCAAGGGCAACCTGCAGGTCTTTAGCCAATATGGTGGAAGACTCATTGAAGCCTTGTCAAAGGGTATCTTTGGTGCCTTTGACATGTTGATGGCAGCGATGCCAGCCTTCTTCCTTTCCATGATGTCCTTTGTCCTTAACCTCTTCTGTCTAAGCGATATCATGTCTTTTGCAGAACTGATTGGGAATGCCTATGCCATGATGTTCTTCCTGGGTCTGATTACCACGCTTAGTGAGTGGAAACATATTCGTTGCTCAACAGCAAAGAAGATTCTCTATCTCTTCACTTTCCCGCTCTTTATGGGTACTTATATCCCAATCTGTTTCCTATCACTATTCGCCAAAGCTGATTGGAAGCCAATCAAGCATCAATGCACAAGAAAGAACATGGGTTTCTAATAAAAAAGCAGGCAATGCCTGCTTTTAGTGATATTGGGTTTTCTTCATGATCTCTTCAGCTACATCTTCACCTCTTAAGACCTTGAGAATCTCATAGGCGAATTCAAATGTTGCGCCAACGCCTTTGCCTGTAATGATCTGACCATCACGATAGGCTTTGACATTTGCTGGCTTGAGACCACATTCAAAGCCAGGATGGCAGATGAAGTGCTCATCTTTCAATAGTCCCTTATGAGCTAGGATTGATGGAGCTGCACAGATGGCTGCGACATATTTGCCATTCTTGAGGAAGCTGTCAATCAGTTCCTGGACTCTTGGGCATGCTTCTAGATTTGGTGTACCTGGGATGCCACCTGGAAGTATTAGGCAATTGCATTCCTCCTCCCTGACATCTTCAATAAGGAGTTGGGGAATGATCTTGACATCATGGGATGAGATGATTTCCTCCTTGAGACCCACAAGCTTGACATCAACACCTGCTCGATAGAGCAGGTCATAGGTTAGAAGGGCTTCACATTCTTCAACACCGGGTGCTAATAGGATAATTGTTTTCATTTTATAATATTCCTCCATACAACGTCTGTATTTGCTAATGAGATTTGGCCGATAGCTGATCTGAAACTGATGCAAAAAGGCAATGAGCTCACTGTTATCAGCGGTATTGGCATCATAGAGTTCATATTCGATTTCATAGTCGATGATTCCAAGATAACAATTCTTATCAAGACTAATTTCACCCTGATCCAATTTAATGACAAGACGATCAGTAATCAGCTTTGCCATCAATGAATATGATGAAATATTGAATTGATTGAAAAGATCAAGGACCCTTTGATCATTGAAGGGATTATCCTTAATCACAAATTCATATTCATCATTATAGTCATCCTTCTTGGCTTTAAGGGTAAAGACAGTTTCATTTAGACGCTTTCTTGTTCGGAAAGCAGCTGTTTTGGAATTGCTTAGATAATAGGTATTGGTCTGCCTGATGGGCCTTTGATCAAAATGATCAAGAATCATCTGGTATTCAGCCTCTTTCAGCAGCATCTTGTATTCTTTTTCTTTAAAGGCTTCCATGTTTTTATTATAAATGGTTTTGTAGTAAAATTAGACATATGAAAAGAATAATGCGCTTGTATGAAAGCTGTTCAACAGGTATCAGAGTAGCCTGTTTTGGCTTTGCACTTATAGCACTAGGATTTCTGATTCAGAATGAAAGTGTCAATATCTTCTATACCATCAGGAATTCCTTTATCCTCTTTATTGGTGAATTCTCTTTAAGAACAGGTGAACTGATTATCCTGAATCTTCCTTTGATCTTTATGGTCAATATGGTTTGCAAGAAGGCCAATAGTGGAATGCCGATCATGCTGGCACTAGTAGGCTATTTCTCCTTTATCGTCACAACCATGATGTTTTCACCACAATCCATTGAAGGAGCAGCCTATTTAGGTGGAACTTCAATCAATTCCATCTTCAAGGATCTCCCTTTGAACAAACTGCCAATTGATACTGGCTTTATTGGTTCAATATTGGTAGCTTTTGCGACCAGATTCTCCTTTACCCAATCCCGTCATCGCAGTTCCTATTCGATTCTCAATCTCTTTGATAAGGATACAGCGGCACTGCTTACCAATATCTTCATTTGCTTTGTTCTGGGACTTTTGGCATCCTATATCTTCCCGATCTTCTATTCATATCTGGGCATTCTGACCAAATATATCGCTCAGAATCTGATGGATCCCATCCGTATTGGCCTTTATGGCTTTTTGGAAAGAAGTCTCTCTATCATTGGCTTGGGTGATGCTATCCGCACACCATTCTGGTACACATCAATGGGTGGTTCATTTACAAGTGCAATAACTGGCGAAACAGTCTTTGGTGATGTCAATATCTGGAACTATCTGGGTGAACTCAATGCCAGCTATGCCGGTGCTGGCCGCTTTATCACCCCTTATTACATCATCAACATCTTCCTTGTCCCAGGCATTCTTGCCGGTATGCTCATTTCAATGTCTGACAACAAGGAGAGATTAAAAAGTCTTGTGCCGATTGTCGGATTTAGCATCCTGTCAATTGTGGCAGGCAATCCTTTGCCACTTGAGCTCTATCTGCTATTAACTGCACCACTCTTGCTTGTAACATATCTTCTGATAGTAGCTCTGATTTTTGGACTCTTGTCCTATCTTAACCTCTTCCTTGGCTTTAGCTGCCATTCCGTCAGCACCATTACTGCTATGCCGGGATCATTCCCTGATTTCATTATCAATATCCGCAATGCCGTTTATGGCAAGACCATCATGAATGTAGCCTTATTGGGCATTGTCTTCTTTGTTGTCGGCATCATCATCACTTATCTCTATTACCACTATTTCTCCTATGATCTCTTTGCGACTGGCAATAAGGAAAAGCTGGCCAAGCAGATTGCGCTTGCTGTTGGTGGCGAAGAAAATGTCAGCTCGGTAGGTACTGGCAATCTTCATCTGAATATCTATCTCAATGACCTTGAAAAGATTTCCTATGATGAACTAAGATCATTAGGAGCGAGCCATATTCTGGAAACCAGAGATTCGATTTCCATTGAATTTGGTTCTATCAGTGAAGTATTGGCGATTGCCTTAAGAAACAGAGTCAAGAAGAAGACGGCAATCAAGAGCTAAGTTTATTGACAAATGCCTCTTGTAAGTATATGATTTAGTAGATATTGCTAAAAAGAGAGGTGGCTAAAAAGTATGAAAAGAACTTATCAACCAAGTAAAAGAAAACGCCAGAACGTGCACGGATTCAGAGCACGTATGAAGACTGTAGGTGGCCGCAAGGTAATCAACCGCCGTCGTGCAAAAGGTAGAAAAGTATTATCTGCTTAAAAGAATGAAGCCACTGATGTGGCTTTATTTTTTGTATCATTTATGAAAAAGGAATATAGAGTCAGAAAGAACGAAGAGTTCAATGCCATCATTGCCAAACGCCGCTCAGTAGCCAGTGGACGTTTTGTCATTTATAGCCGTAAGAAGGAACTTGAACATAGCCGGGTGGGCATCTCTGTTTCCAAGAAGCTCGGAAATGCAGTTGAAAGAAACAAGATCAAAAGACAGGTTCGCATGATGATTCAGGAAACAGTTGACTTTGAGAACTGTCCTAAGGATCTCATTGTCATTATCAGGCCTAAATACAAGGAAAATGCCTATCTGGATAATAGAAATGATTTGGAAAAGCTGATTAAAAAAGCTATAATATAAAAGTATGAATTTAAGGAGACATCCATGAATAAAAAACGTTTACTGCTTGTATTGACCTTGTTGTTGGGATTATTCCTTCTTTCAGGATGTACAGTGCCAACTGATGAAAATGGCAATATCCAGCTCATCTATTCCACAACAACATTCAAGGAGATGCTTGATGAAGGCTTCTTCTCGGCAATTTTGGTTTATCCATTATCACAGGCTATCAACCTCCTGACACCTGCTGTTGGTGTTGGTCTGGCTATCGCTTTAGTCACTTTGATACTTAACGCCATTATTCTTGTCTGCACTTTCAAGTCCAATGTTTCAATGCAGAGAATGCAAGCCATTCAGCCGGAAGTTGCCCGCATTGAAAAGAAATATGAAGGCAAGGATGATGACAATTCCAAGATGCGCAAGGCTCAGGAATTGCAGAGTCTTTATACCAAGAACAATATCAATCCACTTGGTTCTCTAGTTGCGACCTTTATCCAATTCCCTGTACTGATTGCCATGTATAATGCCATCAGAAGATCTGATGCTGTTACTAACGGTGTTTTCATGGGCATGCACCTAAGTACAACTCCATTGCAGGCTATCAAGGCTGGCACATGGGTCGGACTAGGCATTTATGTTATGATGCTGCTGCTGCAGATTCTTTCCATGAAGATTCCGCAGCTGGTATCGGAAAGAAGAGCCAGGGCAGAAGCTGACAAGCATCATAAGACTTATCGCAAGCCAGAAACACCAAACAACTTCATGATGACATATGGTATGGTCATCTTCATTGGTATCATTATGATCAGCTGGCCAACAGGCTTGTCACTTTACTATTGCATCTATTCACTAGTCAATATCATCAAGACTATTGCTATTGACCAGTTAACTCATCGAGAAGGAAAGTAATAAATATGAAGACTTATACTGCCAAAACATTGGATGAAGCATTGAAAAACATTGCTGCAAGCAACCAATGTGAAATCGAAGACATTGTCTATAATGTCATTGAAGAAAAGAAGTCATTGCTCGGCATGTTTGGCATTGGCAATTCTGTTACTGTTGAAGCTTATACGCCAAAGGATATCAAGGATTTCATCTTTGACTATCTAGGAGCTTATTTCACCGAATTGAACCAAGCTGTATCCATTGAAATCATTGTCGATATCAATAAGGACAAGGACAATGCCAAGGTTTATCGGGTCATTCTGGATGCCGAAAACAACGCTATTATCATTGGCCGTGGCGGTCAGACCTTAAGAGCGATTTCCACTGTTCTGAAAGCTGCTGTCAATGCGACATTCAAGAAGAGAATTCCTGTTGTCGTTGATGTCAACAACTATAAGGAAGACCGTTACAAGAAAATCAAGATGATGGCCAAAAGGGAAGCAATCAAGGTTGCCAAGAGCCATGTTGACTGTGAACTTGATCCAATGCCTAATGATGAAAGAAAGGTCATTCATCAGTATCTGCAGGATTTCAAGGGTGTTTCCACTATTTCAGTAGGAGAAGGAAACAAAAGACATCTGGTCATTAAATATCACAAGGAAGATGAGAAGTAATTCTCATCTTTTATTAGGGGGGTTTATATGTATACTTTGCTTTGCAAACTGTTCATCAAGGACTATCAGGAAACAGACAAGCCAGAAGTCAGGGAAAGCTATGGCACTATCATTTCCATCTTTTCCATTATCTGCAATATCCTGATGGTCATTTTCAAGCTGCTGGTTTCCATTGCAACGGGTTCTGTCTCTATCAGAGCTGATGCATTTAATAATCTGTCTGATGTTGGATCCAATCTGGCATCGCTTTTTGGTTTCAAGATGGCCGGCAAGCATCCTGACCGTGATCATCCTTATGGACATGGCCGCATGGAATACATCTCAGGACTTATCATTGCCTTTTTGATTCTCTTCATGGGCTTTTCAGCTCTAAAGGATGCCGTCAGTGCCATTATTGCTGGCAGTAATCTTGATTTCAATCTGATTGCTATTGTCGTACTGCTTGTTTCCATTGGCATCAAGATGGTCATGTGGCATGTCAATAGCCAAGCAGGCCAAGACATATCCTCTGATACCTTAAGCGCTGCTGGCCAGGATTCATTAAATGACGCCCTGATGACCTTATCAACCCTTGCCTGTCTATTGGTCTATCGCTTTTTCAAGATCAATATCGACGCTTATGTGGGTCTTGTGGTAGCAATTCTGGTCTTAAAGTCGGGGGCTGGCATTTTCATGGATGTCTCAGCGACTATTCTCGGCAAGGCGCCAGATGGGGAATTGGTCAAGGAAATAGAAAAGCTGACCATGTCCAAGGAACATGTGATCGGCATTCATGATCTGATTTTGCATGACTATGGTCCTGCCAACCAATTCATGACCTTCCATGTTGAGGTGCCAGCTGATGAAGATCTTCTGATGTTGCACGATATGATTGATAATCTGGAAAAGGAAATCCTGGAGAAGTATGGCATATTGACTACAATCCATCTTGATCCCGTTGATACGAGCGATGGATTGACCAAGGAACTAAAATCAATTGCCACCAGGGTAGTCAAGGAGATCAATAATGAATATGGTATTCACGATTTCCGCATTGTCAAAGGACCAACTCATACCAACCTCATCTTTGATGTCCTTTTGCCGGCTGATGATCGCCGTGATGAAAGTGAACTGAAAAAGCTGATTGAAGAGGGAATCAGGAAAGAAAATGACACATATTACTGTGTCATTGAGATTGATCATTCATATGTTTAGGGATGAAACGGACGTTGAGATCGACATCTTCATTGATGCCATCAAGATGTCCGTTTTCACTATATTGCCAGATTTTGTAGGCATAAACGACTTCTGGCTCTTGGTAGTATTGGGCATACCAAAGGCCATAGTTGAGAATCTTGGACATGTCATAGACATGATAGATCCAATCAAGATTGGCATAGATCATCGGCTTATAGCCATAGGTCATAATTGCAGTCGCAAAGCTTAAGGCATTCAATGTATATTGACTCTTTTCAAGATTTCTGATTCTTGATTCTTCTGGCATCTCATAGTCGTAGACAACTTCCAGATCAATTTCAAGATCCTTGATCATCTGATGGACAAATTCGGCTTCTTCCCTGGCTTCTTCTTCATTTATTGCTTGGGAAAAGAAATAGACACCTACTTTGATGCCATTTTCCTTGGCACCCTTGTAATTATCATAGAAGCAATGGTCTTCATGGAGACCACCAATGCTGTAGCCGCGAAAGCCTGCTCGAAGATAGGCGAATTCAATGCCAGCTTCCTTGACTTTCTGCCAATCAATCACACCCTGATGTTCAGAGACATCAATACCGGCCATTGAATAGTAGTTGTCATCCTCATAGGACAATAATCCATTTTCATCCTGATAAAAATGATCAAGGGCATAGTCATTGACAGGGAGAAGAGAGAGGGAATCAGGGTAGGGTATATATTCCTTTTCAAATTTAATCCTGATTGCAGCAGTAACCAGGATGATGATGACAAAAACCATTGCCAGACCCTTGAGGGCAACAGCTATTTCCCTTTTGGTTTTTCTATTCATGTTAATCGGCATTATCCATCAGTTCCAATTTGACTATGCCATCAAGATTGGACAATCGGTATTTTTTGGAATCATGTGTAAAGAAGTCAACTAGAACATCACATTCATGATGATAGTTTTCCAATATCTCCTTTATAAGATCAGAAATATTGGCGTAATTGACTAAAGAGTAGAGTTCTGTGATGGTAACAAAGCGGGCATTTCTATTTTCAGTGCCATCAAAGTCATAGAAGATGGTCTTGCCAATATTCTTGAAGGAATAGATGACATCTTCGCTAGTGAAAAGATAACGGATGAATTCATAGTTGGCGGCTTTGCTTGAAGATATGATTGAAAGCTTGAGATAGACGACAACGTCAAGTGGAAGAAGGGCCATATCCTCATCATTTGGTTCAAAATCAATCATCTGTCTTAATTTCATATTGCTCGTCAGCATCTTTTGCCCTCCTTACCATGCATATGTAAAAATGATATCATAAATTAATAACAAAGGAGATTACCATGAAAAAACTGATAGTTCTTCTGTTGGTCCTGATGCTAGCAGGCTGTACAGGAATTGGAAATGTTTCCAAAGTTGAAGATATCCATGCCGAATATGACAGGATTGGTGTTGAATATCTTAAAAAGCTGGAAAACTATGAAGTAAGAAAGAAAAGCACCAGCAATACTGATAATGAAGAATTTGATGAATTCCTCAATTCCATCTTTGTTGATGCAATGGAAGACAGCTATGTCAATATGCACTTTACGGTAGTAGACTATAAGAGCTTTGGCATTGAAAAGCCGGATGTTGAATGGGGCGAAGCTGAATATGGCAATATGGATCATATTGATGATTATCTTAAACAGCTTGATGAATTGCAGAAATTTGACTTTGACAGTTTATCAAATCGCCAGCAATATGATTATGAAGCCTTGGAATATTCCTTATATGAATCCATTGCTTTAGGCTGTTTTGAAAGATATAGCCTCTTATTCAGTGGTGGTACTGACATTCTTTCCAATATTGTCTCCAGCTTGTCTGACTTCTCGTTCTATGACAAGGAAAGCCTTGATGATTATGTCATTCTAATCAATGATACGGGCAATTATCTTGATTCAGCCCTTGAATATACTGCTCAGCAGGCCAAAGAAGGCATTTATTTGACGGATTATTCAATCAACCAGGCAATTGACTATATCGATGGTTTTGTTTCATATCAGGATGATAACGCAATTATCGTCGCAACAAGCCGCTCTATTGATGCCTTGGACTTCCTGAGTGCTAGTGAAAAGGAAAGCTATAAGAAGGAGATCAAGGATGCTGTTAAGAATGTAGTCATTCCGGCCTACAACAAGGTCAAGGAAGAGCTCAATGCCTATTATGGCAAGACTACTGATGAAAAGAATGCTTTAGTAAGTCTCAATCCTGACTATGCGCTTATCAAATATTATCTGGCAGCTTCTGATAATTCACCTATTGATGAAATCTACAATGACGGAAGAGAAATCATGGACAGGATTCTTGACAATGCAATTGTAGCTGTCAGTGATGAAAACTATGATATCCTGGTCAGTGAGCTTGATGCCATTGACTATGGCAAGATTGGAGTTTTTGGCAGAGATTATCAGACAATTCTTGACTATCTGATGGATAATCTCAAGGCCTATTATCCAGACTTGGGTGTTGTTGATTATAATGTTGAGGACTTGTCGGGTTCTGCTGGTTCTGATAATATTCTGGCTTATTATTATCGGGCACCGATCGATGATCTCAATCAGAATATCATCCGTGTCAATCCCGAAACCATGTCCACCGATCCGATTGAGACCTTTACAACCCTATCACATGAAGGCTTCCCTGGCCATCTCTACCAGCATGTCTTCTATCATCAGTCTGAACCTTCTACGATGCGTTCGGTTATTGGCTTTAGCGGCTACACTGAAGGCTATGCCATTCAGGCTGAAGATGATGCTTTGCATTTTTCTGGAATTGAAAACTGGCAAACCATTGACTATTTGCTTTATACAACCGTTTATCCATATATTGTCCTTTCCTGTGCTGATTTAGGTGTCAATTATTATGGCTGGAGTCTAGATGAACTGAAGTCCTATATTGAAGAAACTTCGTATTATGATCCTAGTGCTAGTGATATCATCTATCAGATGATGGTTGATATGCCGGGCACATACTGCTACTATGGCTTGGGCTATGTCAATTTCCAGAAATTAAGAGAAAAGGCTATGGCTTGGCAGTCAGGGATGGATTTTGACTACATAGAATACAATCGGGTAATCCTCAGCAATGGCGAGCTTCCTTTCAATATTCTTGAAGGGGCAGTAAAGGAGTATTACAGCAGTAAATAACGGCTCAATAAGAGCCGTTATTTGCAATAATGGAAGAAGATATGGCAAAAAGAAATGTAACGGAAATTGTCAAGGAATATTTAACAGCTATTGGATTAAGGAAAGTCAAAAGGGAAGAGCTTGATGAAGCTTTTCTTGCCCAATGGCAAAGATTGCAGAATTATGAACATTTTAATGGCAGTCAGGATGAAGTCTATCGTCTTTTGCATCAGGACGTGGGAACTTCATTAAAGGCTTTTGGCTATATTGACTATGACTTCTACCTTTATTGCCTTAAGGAACTCTATTATGAAGACTTTGAAGGTGAAGTATTGGATGTCGGCTGTGGCAATGGCATCTTGACCTGCTTTATTGCCAAGATGAATCCGGAGGCTTTTGTTTTAGGCATTGATCAAAACCGGGAGGCAATCGAAGTTGCCAGAAGTCTGGCATCATCTTTGAAACTTGACAATATAGCTTTTGAAAACAAAGAGATGAGTGAAATAAGCGATAAATATGACCATGTCCTATCAATCAGGACTGTGCACGAAAACATCGGCTTCCTATCATCGGATATCGCTTATTATCCCTTTGCCAAGCAGCTTTTGGCATATAAGGAGATCTATGGTGATTATGGTCAGTTTTTTGCTGGAATTCTCAAGGAAGAAGGAGAGCTTGTTTCAATTGAAAGAAGCGGCTTCAATGCTAGTTACCTTTCCTATTTGCTAAGCCTTGGCTCGTATCTTTTAATTGCCGAAGACAGCCTTGAGTCAAGAGAAATCAAGGAAGGGAATAATGTTGGCCATTTCCAGCAGATTAAAGCAAAAAAGGAAAACGGCAGGATTGATATCCTGAATCTTTGGCTTGACCATTATGATGAAATTGATAACAGGAAGGATAAGAGATCTCTATGTGATCATGAATTATCAATCAAAGCCAGGAAGCTTTTGGAAGGCTATGAAACAATTGATGACCAAGGTCATATTGTGGCTAAAAGATGCCTTTATGAAGGAAATAAAGGGGAGCTCTTGCTGTTTCAGGCCAATAATGACATTCACCAGCTTCTGGAATATCCAATGACAAGAATAAACGAAGGGAAAAGCCTTTTGAAAAGGACGGAGGCAGATGATATTGCTCAAGGATATAAGACTAGAAGAGCTGTAGAATAGGGGATATTGTGCAGTTTTCCACAATTTTGATGTGGAAAAGAGCCTTGCGGTGATAATAAAGTGATAAAGAATATCCGGTTATATAATAGTAGAATAGGAACAGATGGAAACATCTGTTTGCCAAAATCTAATGCATTAATGACATGTGGGTAAGAATTGGGACATATGAACAATAAATCCTGGCATATACTGACTGCAAGGAGGAAAAGCATATGAAAAGCCAATTGGAATTCGAAACCGTCAATGGCATCATCTATATTGGAGAATCCAGAGATCTCTTCCTATTGAAGGAGTCTGATAATAACTATCAGGTAGGAATCAAGGGTTATCCAATGAAATATCTTGTAGATAGTGAAAATGCATCAAAGATAATGGAATATAAGGGAGACCACAATTTATGATTGAAGAATTGAAAAGACTGCTCAGCCAGTTCAGTCTTGATACAAGTGAGGAAATGTTCAAGGAAGTAATAGAATTTCTGCCGGCATTTCTGGAAAAAAACGAAATGCTCTATGTTGCAGGCACAAAGGAAAGTGATGGCTTTGCCTTTGTCCAGGTTGAAAACGGGGACAAAAACTACTTCCTTTGCTTTACTGATCCAGCGGAGTCAGACACTGATGTCTTGGGCTTTGAAGCCGGCAAGCTCTTCAAGGCTGTAGAGGAAGATGTAGAAGCCGAAGGATTGATCATCAATCCTCATAGTGATTGCTTTGTTGTTGACAGCAAGCTCTTATCCCTGCTTCTGGATTTAACTCTTTATCGTACAACACCGCCAGCCATGATGAATTAAAAAAACTTATGGGAGACCATAAGTTTTTAAATAAAGAATTGAATGAAATATGGAATCTGACGACGCCAGAATGGCCAATCATGATCAGTATCATAGCCCCAGTAATCGATAAAGGCATTAACACCTAAGCGTTTGAATTGATCTTCTACCAGTCGAGTATCGGCAATGGCTTCATCTTCCCAACGGCCTTGGCCGACACAAAGGACAATCTTGGAATTGCGATAGAGGTCGACATAAGGATGATCATAAGGCAGATTTGGCAAGTAGTCAGTGATGGAATTGTCATAGATGCGCGGATCCTGATAATTAGGGAAGAAGAAGGTCGCATGATAGACACCGCTGAGGGCAATGACACCATGATAGAGGTCAGGCCTTCTTAAGAAGAAGTTCAGGGCATGGGTAGCACCCATGGAACAGCCGGTAGTAAAGATGTTGACATAACCATCATTTCCTAGATCCTGATAGTAGATGGAATGAATCTTTGGTGTCAGTTCATCGGTGATGTAATGGAAGTAGGCTTCTTGCAAGCCAATGCGCCAGCCTTCATCACCACCTAGTGCACTCCATGATTCTTCATCAATGGAATCACAGGCAACAACAATCAGCCTTCCTTCATCAATATAGCATTCAAGTCCTTCCAACATACCGTTATTGGCATAATCGTAGTAGCGGCCATTCTGAGAAGGAAATGTCAGCATGATGGCACCGGCGTGGCCATAGACCAGAAATTCCATATCCCTACTTAGGCAATGTGAATATTCCTTATAATGAGCTATCCGCATTGACATAATCTCCTAGGCACATCTTGACATAAGGCGTGATGTCTTCACGATTTTCAAATCTTGCGACTATCATGTGATCACCCATAGCTCCGGCAATAATTGGTGCGACATCCCTTTCCATGACAATATTCTTGCCATAACGGTTACGGATATCTTCCAAAGAATATTCATAATCATGTTCTTTGCGTCTTCCACAATAGGCAACAAAGTACTTAGGCTTGGTTGAAGGATATGGGCATGGACGATCAGCGAGCATTCTTGCCCAAATGCGATAGACGTCAATATCAGCAGCGTAATTGCTCATATCAGGTGTTGGACCACCTGGTGTACGCATGTTGACTTCAAGGCCAATAACATCACCTTTCTTGCCTAAGCCTTCCTTGTCATTCTTGAGAACAAAGAATTCCAGATGGAAGTAGCGTCTCTGGCTTGGGAAAGCCTTGAGAACCTTGCGACCAGCTTCTTCAAGGTCAGCAGGGATTTCCTTTCTTGAATAATAGAAGCAGTCGCCTTTTTCGTTGACAATTTCGGCAACGGGATTTGGGAAGACATGAGATGTCATATAGACAGGTTCCCGATTGCCATCAGCTAATCCATCAAAGGATACAAGATGGCCGTCAATATATTCTTCCATGATCATCTGTGAAGGATACTTGTTGGCATGGAATGCTTTCAGTTCATCTTCATTTTTGATCTTGAAAGACAAGGATGCACCAACGCCATCATCAGGCTTGACAAAGAGCGGATAGCCAACTTTCTTGGCAAATTCCAAGCTCTTTTCGAAGGTGTCAACAAGAATGTAGCGAGCAGTAGGAACCTTGGCCTTTTCGTAAAGGGCCTTCATTTCTGATTTGTATTTGATGAAGCGGATTTCATCAGACTTGACACCGCTGCAGATATTGAAGTCTGTACGCAGCTTGGCATCCTGAATCAGCCAGTATTCATTATTTGATTCCAGATAGTCGATGCGACCATACTTATTGATAATATAACCCATTGCCCGATAGACTTCATCGTAGTTTTCCAGGGAATGGACATAGACATATTCAGTCATGGAGTTTTTGACATGGTTTTCCAGCTGGTTGTAAGGCTCATCACCAATGCCGATTGTGTTATAGCCTTCGTCTTTCAATGCTCTAGTGAAGTTATAGAAGTTGAAAGGGAAGTGTGGTGAAATAAAGACAACATTCATAGCATATTCTCTCCCATTTATTGTTTTATTTTACAAAAAAGTGCGCATTTATGCACACTTTTTACAATACTTTGCTTAAGAAATCCTTGGTTCTTTCATTAATTGGATTAGCGAAGAATTCCTTTGGCGTGTTTTCTTCAATGATTTTCCCTTCATCCATAAAGACAATACGGGTCGCAACTTCCTTGGCAAAGCCCATTTCATGGGTGACAACAATCATTGTCATATTCTCTTTGGCCAGCTCACGCATGACATCAAGGACTTCCTTGACCATTTCAGGATCAAGGGCACTGGTTGGTTCATCAAACAGCATGACTTCCGGTTTCATGCATAAGGCTCGGACAATGGCCACTCTTTGTTTCTGACCGCCGGAAAGCTTATTGACATGTTCGTTGGCCTTGGCTTTAAGACCAACTCTATCAAGAAGAGCCATAGCCTCATTCCTGGCTTCTTCTTCACTGATGCCAAGAACCTTTATTGGTCCTAAGGTCAGATTTTCAAGAACGGTTAGATGAGGGAAGAGATTGAAATGCTGGAAGACAAAGCCCATCTTGGTCCGGACTTTGCACATTTTCTTTTCATCATGCGGATCAATGATTTCATCATCAATGGCAATTGAACCTTCATCAGGGATTTCAAGGCCGTTGATCGATCTTAATAATGTTGATTTGCCAGAACCGGAAGGTCCAATCAGACAGAGAACTTCATTCTTTTCTACTTCCAGACAGACATCGTCCAGGGCAATGACATTGGGAAATTTCTTTTTCAGATGGCTGATCTTAATCACTTTCAGCTAACCTCCTTTCCATGATGCTGGTGAGTTTGGAGGTAATCAGTGTCAAAGTCAAATAGACAATGGCTGTACCAATCATTGGGACAAAGTAGTTGTAGTATTTGGTACCAAGAATCGTTGAGGATTTCATCAGATCAACAACGCCAATTGTTGATACCAATGATGAATCCTTGATTAAAACAATGAATTCATTGGCCAATGGAGGCAGAATGCGTTTGAAGGACTGAGGGAGGATGATTTCCTTCATGATTTCATTGCGGGAAAGACCAATTGACATGCCGGCTTCCCATTGGCCCTTATCAATGGAATTGATAGCCGATCTGATCAGTTCACAGCTATAGGCACCGGAGTTGATGGCAATGGCAACAATGCCAACCAGCAATGCTGGAGCTGACCAGTAATTGCCGGTCAGTTGCTGATAAAGGGCGGGAACTCCAAGATAGAAGAAACTTAATTGCAGTAACATTGGCGTACCTCTGATGATTTCGACATAGAGACCACCAATCAGATTGAGGAATCTGTTACGTGAGATCTTTAGTATAGCTGCTATGACACCAAGAACAATGCCCATGCCGGTGCCACAGATGGCAATCAGCAGCGATATCCTGGCGCCTTTTAGCATGAACAGGATATTCTCAGTGGTAAAGATCTTGATGAAGGCTTCAATAATTGAGGACATCTTCTTAGCCAAGACCCCACTTGTCCAGCAGTGCTTTGTAGGCATCTGTTTGCATATAGGCTTCAACAGCCTGGTTGACGGCATCAGCTAAGACAGTATTGCCAGTCTTGATGATGATTGACATGTCTTCATTGACTAATGCTTCTTCCAGTTTGACAAATCCTTTGGCAGCGACATAGTTGTCACCAACAGCTTCATCACAGATAACAGCATCCAGCTGTCCAGCACCTAAGGCTTCAAACATGAAAGTATAATCGCCTGGATACTGGATGTTTTCTTCACCGATGATAGCACCTAAGGCTTCAGCACCAGTTGTACCTAAGCCAGCAGCACATTTCTTGCCAACAAGATCACTTGCCTGCTTGATTTCAGAATCTGCTGCAACAACGATGACCTGCTTTGATAATAGATGTGGAGTAGCGAAGATGCAGTCTCTTTCAGGATTATATGTAAAGCCTGATAAGCCGATATCAACCTGTCCCATCTGCAGGGCAGTGATGATGTTGGAGAAGTCCATCTGCTTGAATTCAATTTCATAGTTGCTGGACTGCTGGGTGTTAAGCAGGTCGATGACATCCTTGATCATATCGATTTCAAAGCCTTCAAGTTCACCCTGAGCACTTAATGATTCAAATGGTGGGGAGTCAGGCGATGTGCCGATGATGATCTTGTTTGATGTAATCAAAGCTTCATCTAAGGCAGTCATTTCACTGTCACTGTTTTCCTTGGCAGAACAGCCAACTAGAGCAAACATGAGCAGCAATGATAGTAATGCAACTGATAACTTTTTCATTTTTTATACCTCTTTCTTCTTAATCAGTGAAAAATCTTCATTTTCATATAGTTCTCTTGTGCCTAAATCCTTGCTAGGCAAGAGCTTTTTGTTTTTGATAGCCATAAAGCCATTGGCCACTTCAACAAGTTTAAAGCCTGGCCGATATGGTTCATTATGGGATGTAACCAGGAGATAGTCCTTATATTGCTTGGCAAGCTTTTGCATAGTGAGAAGATATTCATCAAAGGTATCTTCAAAGCAATAAAGGGGAGCAGGATAATAGGTATCACCAGTAAAGAGCAGCTTGTTTTCTTCATCAACCAGCATGATGGCATCTTTGGCATGGCCCGGTGTAGCTATAACCTTAAGTCGTCGTCGCCCTAGATTGAAGATATGCCCCTCTTCAACAGTTTGGAAACTGATGGGATGATAGACATATTCATGGCTCTTGATCGGGGCCTCATCAGCAAACTGGTCAGGAGCAAAGTTTTCTTTGACATAATCTGATGCCAGCGGCTTGCTTAAGGCGTTGATCATCTCTTGGTGGTCATAGACATAAAGCCGATCATTGAAGAGATAATCGCCAAGGATATGGTCAAAATGATGATGGCTATTGAAGACAAGGTAATCGCCCTTGTAGATTTCTTCCACACATCGTCGCATATGACCGATGCCTAGACCAGTATCCAGCAGCAAGGCCTTGTCTTGGCCAAGAATCAGATAGGAGATGACTTCCTGGAAATGATATGGCTCATAGATGGCGATGATGTCATGGCCAATATCATAGACTTCAAACCATGGCTGGCTTTGGTCAATTTTCTGGAAAGATGCATATTGCAATCTTTTCTTTTCCCAATCTTTCATATATCCTCCTTAATAAAAAAGACGTCCTTTGATCTAAGGACGTCAATAACGCGGTACCACCCTAGTTGTTGCAATAAATGCAACCACTTGAAACCTTAATGCGGTCAACATTGCTGCCTCAAAAGTCGACAGCACACTCAATGGACACGTTCGGGAACGACTTGCGATGATTTGCACCAGACATCATCTCTCTTAGGCAAAGCTAAGCTCCTTACTACTTCCAATCAACGTTTATGACATTATCATACACTAGAATGTAAGATTGTCAACAGAATTTTCTGAAAATTTTATCATTTTTTATCAGTTTCTTTTTGTTGAAATAATGCCATAAAATCAGTAACATAGAAATGTAATCTTCAGAAGCAGTAGTCCTTAAGACTGGATAGAGAGCCATTGCTTGGTGGAAAATGGTCAGGGATAGGGATGAACTCGTCTGATCCAAGCGATTAAACGTGGGCTCGCGATAAGGGCATTGGAGTTAGAAACTAAGGTGGTACCGCGCAATAGCGCCCTTTGTGTATCACCTTTTATTTTTAGGGGGAATTATGGCATACAATTACCAGGAAATTGAAAAGAAATGGCAGAAATTCTGGGAAGAAAACGAGACATTCAAGACCGATGTCCATGACTTCTCAAAGCCAAAATACTATGTATTGGATATGTTTCCATATCCGTCAGGCGTAGGTCTGCATGCAGGCCATCCAGAAGGTTATACTGCAACGGATATAGTCGCTCGTTATAAGCGCATGCAAGGTTTCAATGTCCTTCATCCAATGGGCTTTGACTCCTTTGGTCTTCCGGCCGAACAATATGCAATCCAGACTGGCAATCATCCAGCTGGCTTTACTGAGCGCAATATTGATCACTTCATCGATCAGCTCAAGGGCCTGGGCTTCTCCTATGATTGGAGCAAGAAGACATCTACCTCCGATCCTGAATTCTACAAATGGACCCAATGGATCTTCAAGCAGCTTTTCTTGGATGGCTATGCCAGATGCGTAGAAATGCCTGTCAACTGGTGCGAAGAACTGGGCACAGTTCTGGCTAATGATGAAGTCATTGATGGCAAGTCGGAAAGAGGCGGCTATCCCGTTGTCCGCAAGAATATGAAGCAATGGATCATGGACATTCCAGCCTTTGCCGAAAGGCTTTTGGCTAATCTTGATGGTCTTGACTGGCCGGAATCCACCAAGGAAATGCAGAGAAACTGGATTGGCAAGTCCATTGGTGCAGAAGTTGATTTCAAGGTCGCTGATACTGATGAGAAATTCACGGTCTTTACAACCAGATGTGATACCCTCTTTGGAGCTACCTATTGTGTTCTTTCACCAGAACATCCGCTGATTGATAAGATTACCAGTGCTGATAAAAAGGAAGAAGTCAAGGCTTATCAGCATGCATGTTCCATGAAGTCAGATATGGAAAGAACTGAGCTTAACAAGGATAAGACCGGTGTCTTTACTGGTGCTTATGCCATTAATCCCATCAATGGCAAGAAGATTCCAATCTGGATTTCAGACTATGTTCTGATGTCTTATGGAACAGGTGCCATCATGGCTGTTCCTGCCCATGATGAAAGAGACTATGCTTTTGCCAAGAAGTTTTCCATTGACATTATCCAGGTTCTTGAGGGTGGTGACATCAGCAAGGAAGCTTATACCGGTGATGGATTGCATATCAATTCCGGTTTCATCAACGGTCTAGGCAAGCAGGAAGCAATCGATGCTGTTATTGCCTGGCTTGAAAAGGAGGGCCTTGGCAAGAAGAAAGTCAACTATAAGATCCGTGAATGGATCTTTGCCCGCCAGCGCTATTGGGGTGAACCAATTCCTGTCATCCACTATGAAGATGGCACAATTGGTGTCTTGGATGATGAGCAACTGCCGCTGATTCTGCCAGAACTTGATGATTATGGTCCATCAAAGACCGGTGCGCCACTTGATAAGGCTACTGATTGGGTCAATGTGGAAGTTGATGGCAAAAAGGGCAAACGTGAAACTTCGACGATGCCTGGTTCAGCTGGCTCTTCCTGGTACTTCCTCAGATATATTGATCCACATAATGACAATTGTCTGGCTGATAAAGAGCTCCTGAAGCATTGGATGCCAGTAGACCTTTATGTTGGCGGTCCTGAACATGCTGTCGGCCATCTGCTTTATTCCAGAATGTGGAACAACTACCTCTATGACAAAGGCATTTCACCAGTAGCTGAACCATTTCAGAAGCTTGTGCATCAGGGTTATATTCTTGGTTCCAATGGCATCAAGATGGGCAAGCGCTATCCAGAATATGTTGTCAATCCTTCAGATATCGTCAGAGACTATGGTGCTGATACCCTAAGGCTTTATGAAATGTTCATGGGTCCTTTGGAGGCTGATAAGCCATGGTCAACCCAGGGCATTGAAGGAGCCAAGCGATGGCTTGACCGTGTCTGGCGTCTTGTTGTTGAATCTGGCAAGCTCTCTGAGGAGAATGATGGGAAACTTGACTATGTTTATAACTTCACAGTCAAGAAGGTCACTAATGATATTGAATCATTGAACCTCAATACCGCTATCTCCCAGATGATGATCTTCATCAATGAATGCTACAAGGCAGAAAAGGTCTATAAGCCATATATCATTGACTTTGTCCAGCTGCTTTCCGTCTATAGTCCGCATATTGGTCTTGAGATGTATGAAATCCTGACTGGAAAGAATGATCTTGACTATCGTCCATGGCCTAAATATGATGAATCCAAGCTTTCACTTGCCAGCAAGGAAGTTGTTGTCCAGGTTAATGGCAAGGTCAGAGCTAAATTCATTGCACCAAGTGACATCAGTGATGATGAATTATACCAAATGGCTTTGAAACAGGAGAATACAATGCGCTTTATTGAGGGAAAGGAAATCAGGAAACACTTTGTAATCAAGGGCAAAGTCATCAATATCGTTGTCTAATAAGCAAGGCTTTCAAAAATGAAAGCCTTTTTTAAAAAAGTTATAGAAAATGGCTTAGTGGAGTAATATCATTGAGTTATGTGTTTTAATTGACAATCATGAGGTGGGAATATGGCTAAATACATATTTGTGACTGGTGGTGTTGTTTCTGGCCTTGGCAAGGGCATCACTGCTGCATCTCTAGGCAGGCTTTTAAAAGCCAGGGGCCTCAAAGTAGCTGCTCAGAAGCTCGATCCCTATATCAATGTCGATCCAGGAACCATGTCTCCATACCAGCATGGTGAAGTATATGTAACTGAAGATGGGGCCGAAACCGATTTGGATCTTGGCCATTATGAACGCTTTATCAACGAAGATCTCAACAAGTATTCCAATCTGACAACCGGCAAGGTCTATTGGAATGTTCTGAATAAGGAAAGAAGAGGGGAGTATTTAGGATCAACAGTCCAGGTTATTCCCCATATTACCAATGAAATCAAAAACTTCATCTATTCTGTTGGCAAGAAGACGGATGCTGATGTTGTCATTACGGAAATCGGTGGCACAATTGGTGATATCGAATCCCAGCCATTTATTGAAGCCATTCGTCAGGTTTCATTGGAAAACCGCAAAGAAGATACTCTTTTTATCCATGTCACCTTAGTACCGTTCTTAAGCGGTTCTGATGAACACAAGACCAAGCCCACTCAGCATTCAGTCAGGGAATTGCAGGGACTTGGCATCAAGCCGGATATTATTGTCTTAAGATGTGATCGGCATCTGGAAGAGAATGTCTTTGAGAAGGTTGCCATGTTCTGCAATGTTGAAAGGGATTGTGTTATTGAGAACCTGACACTTCCAACCCTTTATGCCTGTCCATTGAAGCTGGAAGAGATGAATTTTTCCGCTGTAGTTTTAAGAAAGCTCAAGCTTGAAGCAAAGGAAGCCTGTCTTGCCGATTGGAAGCGGATGGTTGAGCGCATTGAAAATCTCACTAAAAGAGTGACAATTGGCATTGTTGGCAAATATGTCAAGCTTCACGATGCCTATTTGTCAGTAGCAGAAGCATTAAGACATGGTGGTTATGAAAATGATTGTGAAGTAAAGATTGAGTGGATTGACTCAGAATTTATAACCAAGGATAATGTTGACTACATCTTAGGAGGACTTGATGGCATTCTGGTACCAGGCGGTTTTGGTGAAAGAGGCATTGAGGGCATGATTCTGACTGCCAATTATGCCAGAAACCATCGGATACCATACTTTGGCATTTGCCTGGGCATGCAGATAGCAGTTATTGAATATGCTAGATATGTTCTTGGATATATTGATGCGACCAGTGGTGAATTTGATCCATTATGCAAGCATAAGGTCATTGATTTCATGCCTGGCCAATCAGAAGACATTGACAAGGGCGGTACCTTAAGGCTTGGTTCCTATCCTTGTGTCATAGCTGATAACACAATGATGGAAAAATGCTATAAGAACAAGCTCATTCATGAAAGGCATCGCCATCGCTATGAATTCAACAATGAATATCGCGAGGAATTGGAAAGAAATGGCCTGATACTCTCAGGCACATCGCCAGATGGAAGACTGGTGGAAACCATTGAAATCAAGGATCATCCATTCTTTGTTGGCGTTCAGTTCCATCCAGAATTCAAATCAAGACCAAATCACCCGCATCCACTCTTTGTGGGCTTTATCAAAGCAGCATGCAAATCATCGGATTAGTCCGATGATTTTTTTAAAAAGAAAAGACCTCAGTGAGGTCTTAAGCTTTGTATTGCCTGTTTTCGATGTCTGTGATCATGTCAATTCTTCTTTGATGTCTTTCATCATGGGTAAATGATGTTTCAAGGAAGGTATCAACAAGATCCTTAGCCAATTCTTCACCAACGATACGGGCACCAAAGCAGATGATATTGGCATTGTTATGAAGTCTTGTCAGCTTAGCGCTGGTGGTATCTGAACAGACGCAGGCTCTGATTCCCTTAACCTTGTTGCAGGCAATGGAGATGCCAACACCTGTACCACAGATGGCAATGCCAAATTCCACTTCGCCACTGGCTACCGCATTAGCCAAGGTTTCCGCTGCAACAGGATAGTCAAAGCTTTCAAGGGAATTGGTGCCGAAATTGACAACCTCATAGCCCTCACCCTGCAAGTATTCCATAATGGTGTTTTTCAGTTGCGTTGCCGCATGATCATTTGCAATTCCGATTTTCATTTGTACTACCTCTAGAGATAATTTTATCATATCAAAAACAAATAAGTTATAATTAAGCCATGGGTTTTGAAGTTGAGACAATGAAGTTTGAAGGTCCTTTGGATTTGATGCTTCATCTGATACAGGAACAGAAGCTGGATATTTTTGATCTGGATATGGCGGTATTAGCTGACCAGTATCTATCCTATCTGCATAAAATGGAAAGTCTGCAGCTGGAAATTGAAAGCGAATATCTGGTTGAACTATCAACACTGGTGGAATACAAGTCCAAGAAGCTTTTGCCTAAGAAAAAGGATGAGGAAGATGAGGAACTTGATCCCAAGGTCAGACTGGTGGAAAGATTATTGGAGTATCAAAGGTATAAGGATGCGGCAAGCTTTTTGAATGAGTCTTTTTTAGCAAGACAGGATGAATATGCCAAACCTTTGTCCATGATTGAACTTGAAGATGACGAAGAACAGGCCCGTTATGAAGGCGACCCCTTTGATCTTCTGAAGGCCATGAACAAGGTCTTAAGAAGAAGGCAATTAAGCCAGCCAATGAGTGTCAGGCTTGCCACCAGGGAAGTTTCAACAGAGGATCGCATTTTGCAAATCAAAGCTCGATTAATTGATTTGCCAGATGTCTTCAGTTTTGATAAGCTCCTTGATGATTGCAAGGACATTATCGATTACATTGTCACTTTCCTGGCAGTTCTAGACATGACTAAGAACCACTATCTGACTTTCAGTCTTGATGAAAATGACAATATCTACTTTGGAAGAGGAACTAACAATGAGTGAGCTAAGGGAAATTGATTATGAGGCGGTAGTTGAAAGCCTCTTGTATGTGGCGGGTGATGAAGGAGTAAAGCCTGAGACCATTGCCTATGTCATAGACAAAACCAAGGAAGATGTCATGGCCTTGCTTGTCAATCTGACACATCGATATGAATCCGAGCATTCAGGATTGGAACTGGTCAACTATGGAGGATCCTATAAGCTTGTGACCAAACAGCTGATGGCTCCTTTTGTCAAAAAGCTGCTGCATGAAGAAAAGAACAATGCCTTATCACAATCAGCCCTGGAGACTTTGGCAATCATTGCCTACAAGCAGCCCATTACCAGAGTTGAAATTGAGGAATTAAGAGGTGTTGGGGCAGAAATGATGCTAAAGAAGCTCTTGGCCAAAGGCCTGATCAAGGAAGCAGGGCGTTCTGAAGCACCAGGAAGACCAATTCTTTATGAAGTAACCGAGGAGTTTATGGATTCCTTCAAGCTGGAAAACCTTGATGAATTGCCGGATTTGCCACAATACTCCAAAAAAGACAACGAAAGCCTGTTTGATTAGCAGGCTTTTTATTTACAATTAAGATAGAGGGAAGCATTAAATAATTCATATTGCCATTTATTGGCAAAAGGAGGAAATATGAAGGAATATCTTAACAGTGTCAAGTGGAATATGGTTGTCATATCCCTGGCACTTATTGTCTTTGGCTTTTTCCTGGCTTTCAAACCTGATACTTCATCTATTATCATCTGCAATGTCCTTGGCTGGGCATGCATAGCCTTGGGCGTCTTCTGTGTCATCAGATATCTGATTCAGGATATCAAGGTCTCTCTTGATCGTAATGACTTCATGATCGGCGTCATTCTGATTGTCATTGGCATAGAAATCATGATCAGAAAAGATGACTTCTTAAATCTTTTGCCAGTCTTCTTTGGCATTATAGTCATGACATCCGGCTTATCAAAACTGCAGGATGGCATTGATTGTGCAAGGCTGGGCAACCCCCGTTCCATGATCTATCTGATTTTAGCAGCTATTTCACTGGTACTTGGTGTTGTAATCATTTCTGTCAACTTTGATATTCGCAAGACCATGTTCATTGTCTCAGGAGCTTCTCTTATCTATTGTGGCCTTTCCGATCTGGCCGCAACATTCCTGCTTTCCAGCAGCATCATTCAAGCCAATCATCCAAAAGAGGAAAAAGAAGAAACAGAAACACCTGATGCAAACAAGGAAAATGAAGAAGCATAATCCTTTTGCATAAAGAACGGCTGATTGTTCAAAAGAAGGTGATTATTGTCTATCAAAAACAGACATCAATGATGTCTGTTTTTTAGCTATGAGCATATTCTTCAATGGCAAATAATTCCGTATCTGAGAAGACCTTGAATCCTTCATCCAATAACATCTGGGCAGTAATGCCATTTCCTTCTACAAGCTTGCCACTGAAGGAACCGTCATATTTCTGATAAAGACCACATGCAGGTGATTTGGATTTGAGAATGACGGCATCAACACCATATTTCTTCATATTCTCAATGGCTAGGCGTGCACCCTTCTGATAGTTTTCTGTTACATCCTTGCCATTTTTGGTCATGACCTTATTGCCAATGATTTCCGCTGGATCTCTTGGTGTTGATAGTCCGCCTAAAGTTTCAGGGCAGATGCTCAGAATATTATGACCGTAAAGGATGCCTAATAGATCAGCATTCAGCTTGTCGCTGCCATCGTATCGGACTTTATGGCCTAAAAGGCAAGCCGATACGGCAAATGTCTTGATAGTTCCCATGGGTCAATTATAGCACAGCCAATTCAATGTGCTATCATATTGGTGGAGGTTTCTTATGTCTGATTGCAATCATAACTGTTCATCATGCAGCTCAAACTGCTCTTCACGCCAGGCTCCGCAGATCAAGCCGCTTGATGACGTAAATATTACAAAAATCATTGGTGTCCTTTCGGGCAAGGGTGGTGTAGGCAAATCCATGGCCAGTGCCTTGCTGGCAATTGAACTTGCACGCAAGGGCTATCGTGTTGGCATTATGGATGCCGATATTACAGGTCCTTCCATTCCGAAGATGTTTGGCGCCAATGTTCGCTTGGCTGGTGATGAAAAGGGCATCATCCCTTATGAAACACCACTTGGTATCAGAACTGTTTCCATCAATATGATGCTTGACAGTGAAGATACACCAGTCATTTGGCGTGGTCCGGTTCTTGGCAGCATTATTCGCCAGTTCTATACCGAAGTCCATTGGGGAGATCTGGATTATCTTGTCATTGACATGCCACCAGGAACTGGTGATGTTGCTTTATCAGTTGTCCAGGATATTCCAATTGATGGTTTCCTGATGGTTACATCACCATCAAAACTTGTTTCCATGGTAGTATCAAAGGCCATCAATTTTTCTGATGTTGCTAAAACACCGGTTCTAGGTCTTATTGAGAATATGGCTTATGTCAAATGTGATAGCTGTGGCCATGATATTGTCATCTATCGGAATGATGATACACAGAATGTCGCTGATAAATTTGGCCTTGATGTCTTGGCAAAACTGCCAATTGATCCATTATTGGCTAATTTGGCTGATGAAGGCTTTATTGAAGATTATGAAGGAAACTATTTGCATAAGGCAGTGGTTCAAATCGAAAAACTTGATGACTAGGAAAGGCCCAATTCGGGCTTTTTCTTTAGGATCCTGATACCAAAGCGGAATAGTGATTAAGCCTAGAAGGCAGCAGGCGTAAATGAAAGGAGTATTCCAAAATCAAGTAAAAATTGGCATGTTACATAAAGAGCCGCAATGCATTGCTGATACTTTACATTTTTTCTGTGAAACAGAGAAAATGAAACAATTTTGGAAATATCATGACAGAACATATATAATAGTTTGTAAGAATTAACGTATTTGCTGTGTTCGTACATTTTTATTCACAAAGGTATATTTGAAATAATAATTGCAATCGACACGGATAAAGGGATTTTATTGTTCCTAATACCTGACTACCCAACAGGCAAAAGAGTGGAATCCTGCTTTAAAGAATCAGGTGGCGAAATAATGGCTTTAAAAGGAACGCATGTCACACAGCAGGAAAAGATGTGGCAGCTGTATCAAGATGGAAACAGCTTTGCCAAGATCAAAAAGAAGTTGCACCATAGCCCGAAACCGTTTCCCGCTATGTGCATGAACATGAAGCCGCTGTAAATGCGGTGCGCGTTGTAATTGATGCGCAGAATACATAAAAGAAAGAGGCAAAACACAATGAAAAAATGGATTGCGCTGCTTTTGGCGGCGGCACTGTGCCTGATCCTTACGGCTTGCGGCGATGACAAGACGGAAGAAAATCCGGGCACAGTCCAAGAACAGACCACTGCTGATTCCCTGCAGGATACAGGCACATCGAGCAGTGCCGAGTTAACGGAGCAGACCGTTGAAATCACCTTGGATAACTGGCAGGATTATTTTGAATTTCGCCCTGATGTACATGTACTCAAAGACTCTAATAATGAAATTAGGGGAATGCAGGTGATTTTTAAGTTTTTTCCCAAGGAAGCTATTGCAGAAAATATCGTCGATGTCGGAGAGGATGATGAGCGAATTGTATTCGATGCGCAGTATATCGACCCCTATGCTTGTGTCTTCAGCTACGATTTGAATACACAAAAGTTGACGATCGGTGAATATGCAGAGGATAGTTCCACTTATAGTGCAGACGATTTATTACCGTCTGAGGACTGGAGTGGAACATACGACAGCATTTATAACGGTGCTTATTTCCCGACAGATGGGTTTAGGCTAAATATGTATCCGCTGAACAAATATGACGACTGCACAGTAACGGACGCTATCATTGAATCTTACGGATACGCGTATTCGTCCGTTGAAATTACCCGAATTAAAGGTACTGTAACGATTCTAAAGTGAATACAGGGAGCGGGGCGTATGTCCCGCTCCTTTTCCTATCTGTTTCATTGGGGTATGGCCTATTGGTTAACAGTGGTTGAAGCTGCCTGCCATCTTCTTTTCCTTGGTGGTAAGCCTTTAGGCAATCATCATAGGTCCTTGACTATTTGATGAGATAACTATTTGCATCATTTATACGCAAAGCATTTTCATTATTCAAATGCCATCTAAAAAAATCCTCCAGATCTTATGCAGATGCTTGGAGGATATGATGGATAACAAAGGTTTTTATTTCCTTGAAAGGGTTAACTCCAAAGGACTTTATTTGTTGTAATAGGAGTGTTCCTTGGTTGAAAGGTCGGCATTGATATAAGCATACATTTCAATGACGTCGCCAACTGCAGGCACTTTTGGAAGAAGTGAAGAGGCTAAGACCGCAGTAAGTTCCAAATCGCCAACCATTGTCTTCATGATGACAATTGGTATTTCCTTTTCAGCCAGATTTATGGTGTGGTAATTAATGCTTTTGATCTTCCCGATGACATAGGTGTAGACATCATGATCACCAAAAAGGGAACTAGGGGCAGTGAAGTTGTCTTTGAATTTGATGCTATCCAAACCCTTTTCCTTATTGAGAGCTTCAATGTTGTCATGGATTTCAATATCAAAAGGGAAAGCGGTCATGGAGACATCATAGCTTCCGCCAACAAGCTTTCCTTTGATGACTGTGCAATTGACAGTTTCAATTTCAAAGTGATGGCCACTATTGTCCATCACATCATAATATGATGTGATATTGCGATCGCCAATGCGATAATCAAAACTCAAATGATTCTTGGAAGCATAAAGGGAAGTGACATCTATATCAAGTATCTCGACAAAGTCCTCATGCATCTGCATGGAAAGGACAATGCCCAAAACCCTTTTATTGTCACTGTCATTGAGTTCAGCTGTCAAATGGATGATCTTCTTGTCATCGGAAGCGAAGATGTGCTTGGCATTCTCTTCGACATAGTCAATCAACGAGGAGAGGATGTCACCTGATTCATCTTCACAGATTCCAAATGATTCAAAATGGATTGGCATAAGAACATATTATCACAAATGATTAGGAAAGCGCTTGAAAAAGGCAATAATCAGCATAAGAAAAGCCCTTGAACAAGGGCTTGTTTTCATCTATGGCTGGGGTAGAAGGATTCGAACCTTCGAAATGACGGATTCAGAGTCCGTTGCCTTACCGCTTGGCTATACCCCAATATTAGTGCTTATTTATTCTAGCACAAAATATTAAAAAATAAAGGATTTTTTACATCTTTTTATAGATGGTGATGATAAAGGAAAAGGTGACAGCCAAATCATCCAGCTTATCAAGCTTTTCAATATCACTTCTGGCTGTCTTATGAGAGTAGGGCGTCATCATGAAAAGCTCCTTGATGGTTTCATTATCAAGAATCCTTTTATCATTTATTTCATAGCTCTTGAAAACATCAAAACCGGCAATTTCATCAATCTCTTCCTTATTAAGATAAGCCTTGTCATAAACAGCTTCCTTCAGTTCGAAAAGATGTCTGGCACCTGGCTTGATGAAGATGAAAATGCCATCCTTCTTTAAAAGTCTTCCAACTTCTTCCTTGGCCAAAGGCGCAAAGCAGGTGAGGATGCTGTCTGCGCAATGATCTTCAAGACAGGTATTGAAGATGGAAGCAAGCAGATAGAAGGAGGACTTGTCTTTTTTGGCAGCCAGTTTCAAGCCTTCTTTTGACAGGTCAATGCCGATCTTGTCTTTGACATGGAAATATGATGTGTAATAGCCTTCACCACAAGCCAAGTCAATAAGCTGCTGAGAGTTATTGCTAACAAGTATTTGATCGATTTCCCTTTTAAGGAAAGCGTAGCAGTCCTTGTTAAGAAAATGGCTGCGGGCTCTGATCATTTGCTTCTCATCACCGGAATTCTTGCTGGGATGGGTATTGAGGTTGAGATAGCCCTCCTTGGAAAGGTCATAGGAGTGCCTGTTGATGCATTTATAGCAAGTGTTTTCCTTTATTAGGGGATTCTTGCAGATAGGACAGAGGATATTCATGTATAAATTATAGCTGGAAGGGCTAAGAAATGTCCTTGTTTCTTGCTATAATATTGTCATTAGCAGTAGAAATGAGGTTTTACAATAATGGAAAATGGAGCAAAGATCATTGCACTTTGCGGAAAAGGCGGTGTCGGCAAGACATCCCTTTCGGCAGCAATCATCAAAACTCTGCTGGATGCTCACCCTGACAAAAGAGTTCTGGCAATTGACGCCGATCCTTCTGTTGGACTAGCAACAGCACTAGGTGTCAAGGAGAATGGTACAATCAATGACATTCGCGAAGAGTTCATCCAAATGGCGGATAGTGGCAGTGAAGATAATGCCTTGGCCATGTTGGCAAGAGCTAAATCCATGATTCTTGATGAACTGGTGGAGGAAGGCAATCTGGCTTTTTTGGCTATTGGCCGTCCTGAGTCTGCGGGCTGCTATTGCAGTGTCAATGATTATCTGCGTGATTTGATAACAATGGTTGCGGACAAATTCGATTTTGTTGTCATTGATGGGGAAGCTGGCATTGAACAGATCAATCGCCGGGTTATGGACAAGGTCAATTATCTGCTTCTTGTTTCTGATGCATCAAGGAAGGGTCTTGATGTCATCAGCAAGATCAAGGATGTTGGTGACAAGCTGCTGGAATATGAAAAATGCGGGGCAGTCATCAATCGCCTGGATGATTTGTCAGTTGCTGAAAGGATTGAGACAGGCAAGATGGAAATCCTGACGGTTATTGGCAGTGATAATGAATTGGCACGCTATGATATTGAAGGCAAATCAATCCTTGAACTCCCTGCTGATGCCAAGATCATCAAGGGTGCTAAGGAAATATTAAGGAAAATGGATATCGAGGTAGCATAATGAAAGATCTGAAACACCTGTATTATTTTGAAAAGCTTCTGGAAGATGCCGATAACGAACTGGTAAGAAAAGGCAAGGATGAGGGACTCAAATGCATTGCCACCACCTGTGAGAATGTACCGGAACCTCTGATCAATCTGCCTGGTACTTTCTCAGTACGCCTAAGGGCGCCAAGAAGCTCTTCACTTGAGATGGGAACTTATTATATGACAAGCTTCCTATGCGAATATTCAAGAGCTCTGCTTGAAAGGGCAATTGAAGGTGGTTTTGAATTTACGGATTGCATTATCTGTCCTGATGGCTGTTCGATGATCAACCGCTGTGTTGAGAATATGGAACTATTGAAGACCATGTCTGGCAAGGATTTCTTCTATGAATATATGGAAATCCCAATGAAAGCTGATGATAATGGACTATTCCTCTATAAGATCCAATGTGAAAACCACATCCTGAAACCTTTGAAGGAGAAGTTTGGCATTGATGTCTCAGATCAGGCAATCAGGGAAGCTGTCAAACAGCACAATCGCATATGTGAACTGATAAGGGAAATAGGTGAATACCGCAAGGAAGAAAAGCCAAGAATCACTGGTTATGAATATCATATTCTGACGATGGCAACCTATGTAGCTCCGAAACATCTTCTGATTGAAAAGCTGGAAGAAACTTTGGAAGAAGTCAAAAACCGGATTCCTGATGACAAGGCCTTTCGGGCAAGAGTGGTACTGGTGGGCTCAGAAGTTGATGATGTTGATGTTGTCAAGCTGATAGAGGATTCTGGTGCCTATGTCTGTGCTGACCGCTTCTGTTATGGTTCTTTCCCAGGAAGAGATGTCATTGAACTGAATGACGATGAAGACGCACTAACCCAGCTCTGTCGCCAATATATGAATCGAGGCCAATGCCCACGTTATATGAATCAGGCCAAGATGGTAGGAAGAAGAGCCTATGTCGCTGCTCTGGCCAAAGAGTACAAAGCCGATGGCATCATCTATGAACAGATGAAATTCTGTGATCCATGGGCTTATGAAAGAATGATGGGAACAGCCATCCTGCGTGATGATTACCATTATCCGGTTCTTTCAGTTGATCGTCCTTATTCAGTAGGAACTTCAGGTCAGCTCAGGACCAGAGTCCAGGCTTTTGTAGAAAGCATTGAAATCAAGAAGATCCAAGGAGGCAAATAATGCAAGTAGCAAGTGAAAACAAGATTGGCGCTGATAATCTTGGACGTTTCTATACTGACGGCAAGGTACGCAATCGCCGGGAATGGCGTGGTCTTAAGGATACCTTATATGATTATTGGAAGTGGTTGGGAATCATGAAGATTCTGGCTGGTTTTATAATCAAGCCTCGCAATATCAAAGCCTTCTTCCGTTATCGCTGGATGGCCAATTACCTTGGTGTTCCAATGATGGTTGACCGTCATACCCAAGGCTTAAGAGGGCCATATCTGCGTATTGCCCATACTGAATTTGATCTGGTAGTAGCCGATGTCGCCAAACTGTTGGACAATCTGTTTAGAGGCGACCGTCATGTCGGCAATGATAAAGAATTCTCCAAAAAAGTGGTTCTGGAAGATGAAAATGAAATGACTGTCTTCATGATGGGCTTTCCTGATCTCAAGGGCTTATCAAGAGAAACGCCGGCTGTCTATGTTTCAGTTCTTTTGAATCAGCATGCGGCTGAACATTATATAGATACTGCCCAGGAATTTGGCTTGGCAGGTGATGTCTGTCCAATGCCGGAAGCAGAAGCCGGTGTCTCCATTGAGGATGATTTCCCAGTTCTTGGAGCCTGTGCCGTCCAATGCAATACCACTTGTGATGGTTCCCTGATGGGCAATGGTGTCATTTCCAAGCGTTTGGAACTTGAAGAAGGCATTCCTTGTTTCCAGCTGGCTACGCCGCTTCGCCATCGTGAAGATGATGTCCAGCAATATGCAGCTAATGAAATGGCTAACTGCATCCGTTTCATCGAAGAGAATACAGGATCCAAATGGGATTGGGACTACTATTTTGAATGTGCTAAGCGTGTCAATGAATCAACCAGACATCGTCAATACTGGCTGGAGATGAACAAGAGCGATTATCCTCAGGTCTTTGGCTCAAATCTTGCCTTATATACAGAAACCAACTATATGGCCATTTGTGGAAAGATTCCGGACTTTGTGGAAGCTGACCGCAAGATTACTGCTATTGCTGAAAAGGCCTACCAGGAAAAGAAGATGGCTGTCAAGGAATATCGCCATCGGGCAATTGTCTGGGGTGTCCAGTCCCACTTCTACTTTGATTTCCTCATCTGGTTGCAGAACTGCTGGGGCATCATTCCTTTGACTGATATGCTGTCAATGGTTTCAACCAGAGTCCTTTGTGAAGAAAATACCCCTGAAGGTAGAGAAAAGGCCATGCTTGATATGGCATGGCTGAATGAAAACATGATCATGCGCAATCGTACTCATGGTGGCTATAAGGTTCTTCTTGATGAATTGTTTGAGTTCTGCGAGGAATTCAGAGCTGATACTGTCATTCTTTGGGAACATATGGCCTGCAAGGCACTGGATGGCATGCATGGACAGTTTGAAGAAAAAGCCAGACAGAAGGGCATTCATCTGATTTGGGTTGGTCATGATCTTTTTGATCCAAGAATCATTTCCCGTCAAGGAGTCAGAGACCAGGTCAATAACTATATGCGTTCAGTCATGCGTGAAGAACCGCTTGATCCAAGTCTGGAAGTATTGAATGATGAGAATTCATGGTAAGAGAGGTAGAATAATATGAAATATTTTGGTGGATGTGATTCCGGCAGTACTTATACAAAATGTGTCATTATTGATGAAAATGGCAGGATGGTAGCCAATGTGACTTTAAAAAGCCGCATCAATTCAGTCCTTTCAGCCAAGGAATCGCTTGAGATGGCCGTTAGCCAGGTTGAAGACTTGAAGAGTGCTGAAGATCTGGCATATCTTGTTGGTACAGGCTATGGTCGAAACAAGGTACCATTTGCGGATGAGAACATTTCGGAAATCAGCTGTCATGCCATGGGTGTGCATGTGGCTGATCCAAAAGTCAAGGCCATCATTGATATCGGTGGCCAGGATGTCAAGGGCATTAATGTCGATAGTGACGGAACAGTCTTGAACTTTGCCATGAATGACAAGTGTTCAGCTGGTACCGGCCGCTTCTTTGAAGCAATGGCCAGAGCCTTTGAAATGGATCTTGATGAATTCTCCAAGCTTTCACTTAAAGCAAAGAATATCATCCCTATTACTGCCCAATGTACAGTTTTTGCCGAATCGGAAGTCATCTCACTTGTTGGCGAAGGCAAGCCAATGGATGAAATAGCTGCAGGCATTGAATTGTCAGTTGCCAAGCGTTGCTTTGTCATGGCTAAGAAGGCTGGAGCAGTTGACAATGTGGCTTTGACTGGCGGTTGTGCCAAGAATGATGGCTTGAAGGCTGCAATTGAAAAGGTATTGAAGCTCAAGGTCATTGATTTGCCAATTGATCCACAGCTGATGGGTGCCTTAGGGGCAGCTGAATTTGCAAGGCAGAAAGGAATGGATAAATAATGGGTATCTTATTATCAATCATCAAATGGCTCATCATTATTCTGGTCATCCTGTTTGTCCTTACCTTTACAGCCTATTTCTTCAATCTCGATATGAAACTGACAGCTGCTCTTCAACCGCTCTTTGAAAAGTGGTATGACAGGCTTGAAAGAGACAAGAGACTTTAATGATGGATCTTCATGACTTGCAAATCAAAGCCATCAACGATCTGTTGAAGGACATTGATTTCAAGAGCATTCCCATCAAGGAAAGCACTTGGCCAGATGTTGGCAAGAACAACTTCATCTTAAGCAAGGAAAGCGCCTATGAACTTGGCTATCGGCAGGGGCTGATGATCAATCTTGTCACCAGTTCTGATATCGGGGAAGATGGCATCTATCTTTACGGACAGGACCTTTCTGATCTGAAGGAAGCTGACAGCTATTTGCGTATAGCCCTTGTTAAAATCAGGGATGAAGAACTGGAAGGCGAGAAGCTCTTTGAGCAGATCAAGCAGATTGGCTATAGCCGCTATCGGGTGAATCCTGAAGGCTTCATGTTAAAAGTGACAGGTGTTGGCGATATTGAAAAGGTTCGCCTTAGCAAAGAAGCAATTCGAAAGGGCATATCCTTTGCCGATGTCGGCAATCTATATCTTAAGGCCTATCAGAAGCTTCCTTATGTTGAAAAGGTCAGGATGTATTTTCTGACAGCAGATATTGATTTCAAGGCCTTTGAAGAAATATCCTTAAGGACAGGAGAGATTACAAAAGCCATTGACCATATCACTAAGACAGTGCTTGATGATTGTGGGTCCTGTAGTGTAAAGACAATCTGCGATAGTGTACAAAGCATGCGGCTTTTGCATAAGAAAGAAGACAAGCAGGGTTTTTCTTCTGAGTAAGCATTGAAATGCTTTGATGTTGTGATATAATATTTGAGCGAATAGAACAACTATTCCTTGCCTAGCGATAGGCCGTTAGTCCAAAAGGAGGTAAAAGAATGAAACAGTACGAGACTATGTATATCATCAAGTCTAGCCTTGACGAAGCTGCCAGAAATGCAGTTATCGAAGAGATGCACGGTATCATTACTTCTCATGGTGGCACAATCGACAATGTTGATGATTGGGGCTTAAGAGATTTTGCATACCGCATTGATGATATGACAAAGGGACACTACGTTGTTGTCAAGTTCTCAAGTGATGTTGAAGGATTGAATGAATTCAGCAGATTGATGGGCATTAACAACAATATCGTCCGTTCAATGACAATCTGTGAAGATGAAAAGCACGGTAAGTAATAATGATTAACCGTGTTGTACTTGTCGGTCGTTTGACCAAAGACATTGAGCTTCGCAAAACTGCCAGCAACCTCTCAGTTGCCCAGTTTACTTTGGCTTGTGACAAAAGAATCAAACCAAAGACCGCAGGAGCACCAACAGCTGATTTCATCCCTTGTGTGGCTTGGAGGCAATCCGCAGAATTCTTGGCACAATATGCTAAGAAGGGACAGATCGTTGGTGTTGAAGGATCAATTAGCACAAGAAACTATCAGGACAATACAGGTGCTACCCGCTATGTTACTGAAGTGACCTGTGATAATGTCCGTTTGATTGGAAGTGCTCCACGAAGCGAAAGCCCAGCAGTTGCCCAGGATTATAATCGAACTTATACGCCGGCAGCTGAATCACATTTTGGAAATGCGGATGACGATTTTGCAAATACGCCATCATATGATGTTTCCAGCGATGATTTACCATTTTATTAATAGAAAGGATTAAACATGGCTTTTAGAAAACAGAGAACTGGCTACAGGAAGGTCTGCTATTTCACAAAGAACAAGATCACATATATTGACTATAAGGATGTTGAACTTTTAAAGAAATTCATTTCGCCAAATGGCAAGATCACTCCACGCCGTGTAACTGGAACAAGCGCCAAGTATCAGAGAATGCTCGCTACAGCTATCAAGAGAGCACGCCAGATGGCACTTCTTCCTTATATTGCTGACTAAATGAAACAAGCCTCCACTTTTTTGTGGAGGCTTTCTTTATACCCGAGGTGCTTATGAACAAAACCAAGAAAATAACCCAAGGTTCCATGATGCTGGCCATCATTGGTGCCCTGATGCTAATAGATAGGCAATTGTCATATCTTTTCAGTGATATCCTGCTTCTTTTGATGCCAATTGTCATAATCATCTATTCAACTATGCATACAATCAAGGATGGATTGATCCTGCTTTTTGGATTAGGTGTCCTGACCATCCTTTTTGGTACACCGACTGTCCACTATATCTATTTCCCAATTGAAGCTATTGTTGGCATTGGCTATGCCTTGGCAATTAAGAGAAATCTTGATAAAAGGGCCTTGCTGTTTATTGCAATAGGACTGTTTGTCGCTGGTGAATTGACAGTCTATTTCGTTATCTTCCCGCTTATCGGCATAGATTTGAAAACCCAGCTTGAACAGTCAAAACTGCTCTATGATACTATGATTGCCAATTATCCTACCGGTACAATGGCTGTACTTGAAACCATCAATGTCAATGTCATTCTGATGTCCTGTCTTGTTGTCTCAACCATTCTGATGGGTGTCATGGAAGGCTTTATCATTCATATGCTATCGGTCTTTCTATTGAAGCGTCTAAAAGTCAAAGATCTTGGCAATACTTCCCTTTATGATATGAAGGTCAAGCCTCTATTGGCCTACTTGTCAATTATTGCCTTTTCCATGATCTTTTTGCTGCAATACATCAAAAATGACCTGATGCTGGCTCTCGCTGTCGTTTTATGCTCAGCAGGTGCTATCATATTAGTATACTTGGGCTACGTCTTTGCCATTCTTTATGGCAGAATTGTCCTAAGGAGGAATATTGGCATTTTTGTCTTATTGTTCCTATTCCTCTTTATGCCTTTCTCCATCTTTATCATTGCCATCATGGGTTTTATGTATGGAGCAGGCCCACTGAGATCATTTCTTGAAAGGAAAGTTGAAGGTTGAAGAAAAAAAGGAGCTTAATACTGGGTGTTGCCATTGTCGTTGTTCTGACGGCATTAGCGCTTGTAGCCTATCATCTGATCTTTAAAGCCGATGTATCACTGGCTATGGTGGTCTTGGCTGTTTTTGGCTTTCTATTGTTCATTGTCTTTGTGGCTGAAGAATCATTCCAGGATGAAAATAACCGGACGATTGCCTCTAACATCAATAAGAGCATCACTTCTGCTCTTGCCATCTCCAATTCAGGTCTTCTTGTCTATGATGATAACAATCGCATTGTCTGGATGTCGGAACTGTTCAGAGAGCGTCATCTGGACCATCAGGGTGAAAAACTGACTGCTTGGCTGCCAGAACTGCGTGATCTATTGCAGGGCAGTGTTGATGTGAGTGTTGTTGTCATCAATGATGAAAAATTTGAGGTGAGCAGACAGGGCGATGACCGCATCATTCTGTTCAAAGACATTACTGAGATTTATGATATGAAGAAATCAGTAGTTGATGGAGCTTATGTTCTAGGCCTTGTCAGCTATGACAACTATGATGAATCAATGGAGAACGAGGATGATATTTCCTATGTCAATTCCAATATCAAGCTGCCAGTCATCGACTATTTCAAGAAATTCCATATTACCTATAAGACCTTAAGAAACAACAGGCTCTTTCTGATCATGAATGAGAAGCAGTTCAATCTCATGCATGAAGACCGCTTTTCCATTCTCAATACTGTCCGAAGAGAAGCCAAGAAGGGTGAAATTGATGTTACTTTGTCAATGGCTTTTGCCAGAGGATCAAATGATCTGAATGAACTTGATGAGATGGCCCAATCATTAATTGAACTGGCTTCATCAAGAGGTGGTGACCAGGTCGTTGTCCGTAAAGTAGGAGAAGAAGCTGTCTTCTTTGGCGGTTCGTCAGAAGCCAGGGAAAAACAGTCCAAGATCAAGGTCAGAACCATGACCAATACCATTCGCAATCTGATCAGCCGTTCAAGCAATGTCATCATTGCTGGCCATCTGGAAATGGATGCCGATTGCATTGGTGCAGCTTTATGCATGTCCGTCTTTGCCAAGACCATTGGCAAGGAAGCCTGCATTGTAACCAAGTCGGGTGGTGTTGAACCGATGATAGCTGATGTCATGAAGAAATATGCCAGTATTTTGGAAAGCAGGCATGACTTTGTCTCAGAAAATGAAGCACTTAATCGTCTTGATGATAATACATTGGTCATCCTTGTTGACCATCATCAGGCCATTACTTCCAATGCGCCAGCAGTCTTAAGAAATGCTTCGAGAATAGCAGTTATTGACCACCATCGCCGAGCAGCTGATCTTGATATCAGACCAGTGCTCTTCTATCTTGAAGCAGCAGCTTCCTCAACAACAGAAATGACCGTTGAATTATTGCCATATCTTAAGAAGCGCTATGATATCCTATCAGAGGAGGCCAATATCATGTATCTTGGCATCATGATTGATACCAACCGTTTTGTCAAACGGACCGGTTCACGAACCTTTGATGTTGCCAAGGCCTTAAGGCAGATGGGCGCAGATCCTGTTGTCTGCAATGAATTGGCACAGGAACCATATGATCTGGTTATCAAGAGATCAAAAATCATTGATAGTGGCAGTGTCTATCGTGATAATATTGTCATCGCAGCTGTTGAAGATGAGACAATTCCTCGAAGCATTGCCTCCCAAGCAGCTGATGCCATATTGAATATCAAGGGCATCGATGCCGCTTATGTTGTTGTAAATACCAAGGACGACACAATCATCACTGCCCGTTCAAATGGCAAGATCAATGTCCAAGTCATTATGGAGCTTATGAAGGGTGGTGGCCATATGAGTGCTGCTGGACTTCAAAGAAAAGATACAACTGTTCAGGAACTTAAGAAGGAACTGATTGGTGTACTGGATGATTACTATAGCAAGGAGAAGATTGAAGATGAAAGTAATATTGCTGAGTGATGTCAATAAAGTTGGCAAAAAAGGTGAAATCAAGGAAGTCAGTGATGGTTATGCCAGAAACTTCCTGATTGCTAGAAAACTGGCTGTTGTAGCTACTGAAGCTAGCTGCAATGTTCTAAAGAAGCAGAATGAAGAAGCTGCCAAGCTGGATGAAGAATCAAGAAAGAAGGCTCAGGCCTTGGCACTTGAGCTCGCGAAGAGGGAATTTGTCTTCAAGGTCAATGCCAAGAATGGCAATGTTTTCAATTCCGTATCTACAAAAGCCATAGCTGAAGAACTCAAGAAGAATGGCATTACAATTGACAAGAGAAAGATTGTTGATACCAAACCTTTGACAACTCTTGGCTACAACAATGTCCGTGTTGAACTCTATAAGGATGTTGTTGCGACTATCAAGTGCAAGCTTGTTGAAGAATAGGGGAAATGATGAATAGCAAGACAATGCCTTACAGCATCGAAGCTGAAGAGACATTATTGGGCAATATCATACTCTATCCCAAAGCAATGAAGGAAGCCAGTGAAGCTGGTGTTCTTTCAAGTGACTTCTATGTCAGCAAGCATCGGGAAATCTATTCCATCATGGCTTCCATGCAGGAAAACCATGAAAAGATTGATACCATATCCCTGGCTAACAAGCTTAAGGATTTTGATATTCTTGAAAAGATTGGTGGCTTGGACTTTTTAGCATATCTTACTGGTTTAACCATTTCCGCCGCCAATACCAAGGAATATATTCGCATTATCAAAAACAAGTCACTAGCAAGACAGGTCATCAAAGCTGGCGAAGATATTGCAAGCGAGGGCTATGATGGCTCTGTTGATATTGATGAAGTGCTGGCAAAAGCTGAAAAGACCATTTTGAATATCACCAGAAGCCGGACTGATTCCGACTTCAAGATTGGGGCTGAGGTCTTTGAAGAGGCTATCAAGCATATGGAAAGCATTCAGGCTGCCGGTAGCAGCATTACCGGCATCAGAACCCTCTATTCCGATTTTGATCGGATGACAGCCGGTCTTCAGAGATCGGATCTGATCATTCTCGCTGCCCGTCCTTCCATGGGAAAGACGGCTTTTGCCTTGAATGTTGCCCTTAATGCCGCAACAGTCAGCCAGGGGGCAATTGCCATTTTCTCTTTGGAAATGCCAGCTCAGCAATTGGCTAATCGTATGTTTTCAGCCAAGTCCAAGGTTGATGGCTCTTTGATCAGGACCGGCAATCTATCGGATTCTGACTGGTCAAAGATCAATGAAGCCAACCAGGAACTTAAAAGACAGAAGTTCTTCATTGATGATACACCGGGCATCAAAGTCTCCGATATGCACGCCAAAGCAAGAAAGCTCAAGCAGGATCATGGTCTGGCTTTGATCATCATTGACTATATCCAGCTGATATCTGGAAATGGCAGTACCGAAAGCCGTCAGCAGGAAGTATCAGAGATTTCCCGTCGTCTTAAGGAAATGGCCAGAGAGCTCGATGTGCCAATCATTGCCTTGTCCCAGCTTTCAAGATCGGTTGAAAAAAGAGAAGACAAGCGGCCAATGATGTCAGATCTTAGGGAATCAGGCGCCCTTGAACAGGATGCTGATCTTGTTCTTTTCCTCTACCGAGATGAATACTACAAGCGCAATGAAGAGGCTGTTCAGGTGGAAAGGGAAGATGTTGAACTGATTGTTGCCAAGCATCGTAATGGTCCAACAGGTACAGTCAAATTGGCTTTTGAAAGAAATATCAATGCCTTCTATGGCATCAAGAATGGTTTGGAGGCTCCTCGATGAAAAGGATTATCCTTCTGTTTGCAGGATTAGCCTTATCCATTGGCATTGTCTTTGGCCTATCATATTTTGAAAAGACCAATGGTGTTGAAGCAATTGATGTTGCAACCGAAATAAAAGGATCAATCATTTCCCAGGATGTCCTCTCCTATGAAAAAGAGGAAATTGCGGTTAACAAGCTTTATTATCAGGGCAGGCTTTTGGCAGTTGTCAGTGATATGGATAAGATCAACGCCTTCATTGACAGTGAATATGAGAACTACAAGGAAGATTTTCCTGATACATCCTTAGGTCTGACTGATGATTTTTACATTGCCAATGAGTTGACCTATGCTCGTTTCAGTGATGTTGATGACAAGATCATTTCCTATCTCAAGGACAATCACTACTTGGGCATCAAGGCCATTGAAGTTGATTTTTCAACTGATGAGGGCATCTTTGATATCATCTATGTCAAATCAATTGATGATTTCTATGAAGCTCGTGACAGTTTTCTTTTGAACTTCAT
>JAQXQU010000114.1 GCA_029101345.1 Erysipelotrichaceae bacterium
AGAAATATCAACACCTACAACAGAAGAAGCACCGTGTTCCATCGCATAAATACAGTGCCATCCATAGCCGCATCCTAAATCAAGCACACGCTTATCTTTAAAATCCGGCAGCAGCTTTCTCAATGTTTCCCATTCTCCTGCCCCGGCTAGTCCCTGCTGTGAGCGACTCATTTGACTGTATTTTTGAAAAAATATATTATCATCATATTTGTTTTCTTTCATCTGAATTCCCCTCGTTTAAAAAGTTATTTATCTCGCTCTTGACATCAACACTACCGTCTCCACGTGTGGTGTATTACTATAGTTGTAACTTTTTGATAATATCGTATTATGACAAATACAACAATTTAATACATTACAATTAATGCCATGTTCCATTCTCCACATATTCTCTAATCATAGTTCTCTGTCTATGCTTCACAATGCTGTCTTTGATCTCTTTAAGATAAAATCTATGGTCAATATACTCTACGCCTTCCAATTTTTCAATTAAGGTTGTTATAAAATCTATCTTTCTGTCTATTAACGGAATTTCACTTCCACTCCATGATTGGAATGAAGAAAAGAGTGGTATTTGTTTAAAAACCTCTATATCTTTATTATCATTAACAAGTCTCAAATAAAAATCCAATCGTTCATTTTTATATACTAATGTTATATAACTAAATATGGCCTTTAGTTCTTCTACAGAATCAATTGACTCTTCAATTTTTTTAAAAAACCAATTCCTTTTTCGTTCTCTAATTAAATCAGATGTTTCTTGTGTATTTGCAAAAATAAGTTCAAGCTCCGTATTATAAAAATACTTATTTCTACCTAGCAAATTATCCCTTGCTATATCAATTAGGTTTATATAGTTTTCAGAACTCCATGCTCTATTAAATATTCTTGACTCGTAAGAAACACGATGGGATTTTTCAATAAGTTGAGCCAGCTCATTTGTAAAAGAAGCCCAAAATGAAGGATTAACTTTCATAAGTTTGAACAACAGATCTCCTTCATAATCAAAAATAGCATATCCTATTGCATTGAGATATATTTTCTCTAGTAATGCCAAATCATCGTCAAATAATTCCATAATATTTATTAAAAGACTTTCATTCCGCCCTCTCTCTAAGAAGGTCGCCGCAATATGTGGATATTCTTTTGATTTTTCTAATACTATTTCCCCTATTGTTCCAACTATTTCTTTGTTATATTTCTTATATCTTATAAGATGTTCAATATGTGGAAAACAACAATTATCACATTCTTTCTGTTTATGTATATAATCATTAAATTTCTTCATATATATATCATTTAATTCTTCCTCTGGAATAAGCTCCCACATTTCTGTCAGCCAATGCAGCTTATACGAAAAATCTTTCTTTTCAATATATTCAATGCAGCCCTCTATTCCATATTGTTGTAAAATAAATTCAACATTACGATACATATGCACATTAAATGGGGCACCGTACTCTAAATATATGTCGATTATTTCTAATAATAGTTCATTTGATTTTTTTGCAACAGATTCAAAAACATACAATAACCCATCTTCTATTCCATAAAATCCCTTGTTTGTTTTACCTGCTTGATCTTGGCATATTTTAAATAAAAGATGATAATCATCATCTGTAAAATTATCAATTAATTGATCTATTTCCTTTTTATGTTCCTTGATATCCTCGTCATACGATCTGCCCTTTTTGTGTTTCTTCAATAATACTTCATACATACTAAATTCTCTAGACTCATATCTACGTCCTAAGAATTCTTTTTCATTTGCATTAAGCCATTCTCCATTAGAGTATAGTTCATATAACACTTTGCATTCTTCGAAAGTTAGGCTATCTCTTTCATAAAAGAAATAATTTTCAATACACTTTATATCATACTCATATAATGCTAATGCATTTTCATTTGACATCCTATTGAAATAGTTTTCCGATAGTATATGATGTATTTTCTTTTTATATTGCTTATAATTATATAAAAGAGATAGCTTTTGCCATATAAAGTTTCTTAATTCTTTGATACCTTCTGAAAAGACTATATCATAATTAATAATATTTATTCCTCTACTATCAATAGATTCTTTAGTCGTTTGAACGTTTCCATTCAAATATGAGTCTATAATGTGTAGGAATAATAAGGAAGTGTTTGTGTTACGTCCTTCTTCTGAGCTTTCCCAAATTAACTTCAATATCAATAGCTCTTTTTCATAACTAAACTTATATGATTCTAAATCATATGAAATTCTGTCTGAAAAGCAAAAGTAAAACTCCATTGCTAAATCCGGTCTCTTCGCAAAATATTCCAGCAATAATTTTACTGATACCTCAAAGTATTTCGAATACTTAAATCCACATAAAACATTTATTATGTCCGATTTTATTGAATTGAAATTCTTGTTCTTTTCAAAATCAAAGTGCTCTAATCTTTGTTCTACCGGATTTTCTTCTCCAATTCTATCTTTAATCAGCTTTAATGCTTTTTCAGGATTAATGGAATAGAATGATAACAAGTACTCCCATTCTTCTTTTCCTGAAGTTTTATTCCATGCTGTATTTACTTCCGTTTCAATATAACTTTCTGTATTCTTAGAATAGAAAAGATTCATTAGCGTATTTAGAGTGAAAATTATTCTCCCTTTAAATTCAACAAACCCTATTTCTAATAAATCAGCAATGGAAATATGTTTCTTTTCTAGCAACACTGATTTACATACATAGTTTGCTAAACTTTGGTCACTAATTTTTATCACTTCATTTTGATATAAATCAATCAGCTCAATCCTGCTCAGTTTTTTACAACTATCAAAAAAATTATGCTCTTCTATATCTAGTTTTCTGAGCACAGGCTTTATAATATCACACTCTTTAATATTAACAGTTCCAAAAAGTGAAACGACAAACATACTCTTTATTTCTAATTCATTTATATCGGCATTTCTAAGAATATGTCCGTAGTAGTTTGAAAAAATCTCTGTAGCATCTGCCAACTCATATAACCCCTTTTCTAATACGAGTTGTGTTGCCAAAATTGCCAATCTAATATTCCCCTTTGATACTTCTAAAATTCGATTTATATATTCTTGGTTCTTTATGCTAAACGACTCCTTTAATACTGTAGTAATATCATCGTTGCTTAAAACACCAATTTCAATCTCATTTGGTCGAAAGAATTTGCAAACTACTTCACGCACCTTTTGCTTGGCATAGTCTCTTATGCTCATTATAATATTTATTTCTATGCCTTCAATTGATTCAGTGGCAAATGTAAGTAAATAGTCTATATTAGCAATTGCTTCGTTAGCATCATCTATAAAAAGAAGATACTTTCCAGGATCAGATATATAATATTTCAAATCTTGAGCTATAGGTTGTCCATTATCTCTAATACAAAAAACCTTCCATCCAGATTCTTCACATTTTCTACCCACTTCTATTAACGCTCTTGTTTTCCCTATACCTGAGGCACCTGTCACAAGAGTAATCTTATTATTTAATACAGACTCTTCTATTTTCTTACACTCTTCTTCTCTTCCAATTAGATCAATATTAAGAGGTGCATTAATGCCATTTCTGTCATATCGCTTTACAAACTCTCTTATAGAAAAAATTTGTTCAGTATCAATCGGAATATTTAAATGATCTGCTGCAAGTCCAGGATATTTGTATAGTAAGTCATGCGAAATAGTATCTAATCCTATTACCTCTATTTCAACATCTTTAATAAGTTGATTCAGCTCTTCTATATGTTCAATATGAATATTCGATGATGAATGCACACATATTATTTTTATTATTTTGTCTTTAGGAATATCCAGTTTACTTTTATCAAAACAGGATAAAATATCGCCTTTTAGTTTTGTAAATGCATTGTTCTGTACACTACCATACATTATTAAAATGTATTTATCGCCTTGTTTAACAAAAGTGTCTGGCGTACCCTTGGTAGTTTTGTTAGTTCCTTCTTGAACTCCTAGTGTTTGTATGTTATCAAAGTCATATTTTGAATACAAATATGCATCGAAAAGTTTTTGAAAGCTTCCCCCGTCTAATTCCTTTATTGCTGTTTGTATTGCATTAATCTTGCTCATAGTATCATCCTCGTTCCAATTATTCATATTCATATAATAATTATATCACACTTCAAATTTTATTAAATATCACTTCTATTTTAACCTTGTCTGATCTTCACATAATGCGCAAGCGCTGCAATAATATACGCTTCTCGTTTAGAGACCGGCAAATCTTTTGGTAGAAGTCGTCTTACCCTCTCATCCCGTAATATAATCTTCTCGCGCTGATTAGGTTTTTCTTCCTGCATAATTTCTGCAATTGCTTCAGGCGTCAGCTTCCCATCACTTAGAAGCACCCTCATACGAAGTGTCTGAGCGTGATTAGGCGTACACGCTTCCAACTCCATGCAATCAAGAAGTTCTTCCTGCAAGTCATTTGGTAAATATGAGATTTCCACTGCAGGCCTTAGCCCAACTTGTCCTTCATCTACCATCTTTAAAATTTCTGGAATAAGCTCCGTAAGACGAATATACCTTCTTACCGTTTCATGACTTTCTCCAACTTCTTTGGCAAGAATGTTTCTTGACCGTTCCGACTTGTGCACCGAAGTTGCACAAGTTAAATCATTCCTTTTCCCCTGCCTTTTCATAGCATCCAACCGCATCTTATACGCAAAAGCTTTCTCACTTGGAAGAATCCTAGTTCTATACAAATTACTATCACACATAAATATGATTGCTGCATCGTCATCAATTTCTACGATTTCCCATCTAAGTGTTTCCTTCCAAAGAAGCTCACAAGCCCTTTTGCGTCTATGTCCGGACAATAGCTCATATCTGCCACATTTCTTCCTTCTTACAACAGCCGGTGTCATAACTCCATTTTCTCTTATACTTTCTACTAAAGCTGCCATCTCCTCATCATCTCTAACCTTATATGGATGGTTTGGAAAACCATCTATATCTTCGATTAGTATTTCACGAATTTTAGCTAGTCTTTTTACTTTTGTCATCACTTTTGTCTCCTTTAAAACTTTATATTGGAAATTAACTCATCTTAAATTCTAATATAAAAAGCCCTGGCTATTTCTAGCCAAGGCTCTATCTCTAGTGAATTCAAATCGCATATAACGCACCCACCAAGTCGAGGTATCGAATCAGTTGCAGCGCTTTTTCGCTAAAATTCATATTTTTTATTATTTTTCAGCTGATTTGTTGTTTTTCAGTCCAACCAAGAATGGTTGAAATTCCAACATCTCTCTTATTCAGCTTTCACAAGCAGGGACACAACTTCGCAATGCCCCGTATGCGGGAACATATCCACTGGTGTCGCTTCTGCGAACTCATATCCCAGTTCACCCAGCAGCTTCACATCCCTTGCCAGTGTCGCTGGATCGCACGAAACATATACTATTCTGTCAACGCCTACCACAGCAACCGCCTCCAGAAGTTCAGGTCTGCAGCCGGCTCTCGGTGGATCAAGGACTGCAATATCCGCACGTCTGATCATCTCTGCAAGCTGCGGGTCAATACCACTGTTTACGCCAGCAGCATCGGCATCACTGCCGTCAGAATCAGCAGCATCAGAGCCTCCATCTCTCGCAGCTCCATATCCGGCATACGCCGGCAGTATCTCTTCCGCCTTTCCGCAGATGTATCGTGCATTGACGATGCCATTGATAACAGCGTTACGGTTTGCGTCAACAACAGCTTCCTTTACGACCTCTATGCCAACAACAGCTTCTGCCT
>JAQXQU010000115.1 GCA_029101345.1 Erysipelotrichaceae bacterium
ATATATCATTTACTACAATACAGAAAGAATCAACGCAAAAAGAAAAGGATTGAGTCCATTAGCTTATAGACAACAATCCTTCGAGCAATTAGCATTAAGTTAGTTTATTTATACCGGTCCAACTTTACCGGTGCACTACAAAACAGGGCTTTTTTGTGTTGTGGGAACAACTATTCATAGATATACATTTTCTATGTTTTTAATGGGTATTTTTGCATGTTCCAATGGGAAAAAGATGATAAATTCAGTGACAAACGGACGATTTGTACATGAAAATGACCATTATACTTGAAATAACGTCAAAATCGCTTGACATCAGGCTTACACCCGCAATCCACCTCCAAACCTCCAAACCATGGCTTGGAGGTATTTACTCAAAATCATGATTTTTTGGCAAAAACAGACTAAAATGAGCCTAAAACAACCCAAAAATGACTGATTTTTACTGATTTTCGATGTTTTCACAATCAAAAACTCATCCAAATGTTTTCAAAATGTTTTCACAGGAACCCAAGACATCAAAAAAACCGCTAATATTAGCGGTTTTAAGCACTTTGGAAACTATTCAAACTCAATAGTTCCAGGAGGCTTGGAAGTCAAATCATAGAATACACGATTTACACCTTTGACCTCATTGATGATGCGCGACATAACTGTTTGCAGAACTTCAAATGGAATCTCTGCTGCTTCAGCAGTCATGAAATCTACAGTCTTGACTGCTCTTACACAAACAGCATGATCATAGGTTCTTTCATCGCCCATGACCCCAACAGATTTGACATTTGTCAAAGCCGCAAAGTACTGGTCAGGTTTCCATGGAGCATCGCTACCATTGGCTGCCTTGTACTCACTAAGAGCCTTATCCACTTCATAACGGTAGATATAGTCTGCATCTTGGACGATTCTGACCTTCTCAGCTGTTACTTCGCCAATGATTCTGATTCCAAGGCCTGGTCCTGGGAATGGCTGGCGATAGACTAGCGATTCAGGAAGACCAAGTTGCAAGCCGACTTTTCTGACTTCATCCTTGAAGAGGTTTCTTAGTGGTTCAATGATTTCCTTGAAATCAACATGATCCGGAAGACCACCAACATTGTGATGGGATTTGATGACAGCTGATTCACCACCAAGGCCCGATTCAACAACATCAGGATAGATTGTGCCCTGGGCTAGGAAATCTACAGCACCAATCTTCTTGGCTTCTTCTTCAAAGACTCTGATGAATTCTTCACCAATGGTCTTTCTCTTTCTTTCAGGTTCAGTAATGCCCTTAAGCTTTTCATAGTAGCGATTCTGGGCGTTGACTCTGACAAAGTTCAAATCAAACGAACCTTCCTTGCCAAAGACCGCTTCAACTTCATCGCCTTCATTCTTTCTTAAAAGTCCATGGTCAACAAAGACACAGGTCAATTGCTTGCCAATGGCTTTGGCAAGAAGAGCTGCCAGAACTGATGAATCTACACCACCTGATAAAGCCAGCAGGACCTTGCCATCCTTGACCTTTTCCCTGATTTCCACAATGGCATTTTCCACAAAGGAATCCATTCGCCATGAGCCATCGCAGCCACAGATATTTCTGACAAAGTTATAGAGCATCTTGGAACCTTCTGCTGTATGCAATACTTCAGGATGAAACTGGATTGCATAGAGACCTTTTTCAGCATATTCACAGGCAGCTATTGGACAATCAGCTGTTGTTGCAGTGATTCTGAAGCCTGGTGCTGCTTTTGAAATATAGTCGAAATGTGACATCCAGCAGATAGTATTTTCTGTGACATTCTCAAAGAGCCTTGAAGTCTGATCGACAGTTACTGCCGTCTTGCCATATTCTCTGACTGGTGCCTTTTCAACCTTGCCACCAAGGACATGGGCCATCAGTTGGGCACCATAGCATAGTCCTAAAACCGGAATGCCCATTTCAAAGAGTTCCTTGGAACAGCTGGCAGCCCCTTCTTCATAACAGCTTGAAGGACCACCAGTCAATATTATGCCCTTAGGATCCATCTCTTTGATCTTCTCTAGAGGTGTGCGGTATGAATAGATTTCACAATAGACATTGCATTCTCTGACTCTTCTGGCAACCAGCTGGTTATACTGGCCACCAAAGTCAATGACGATAATCTTATTTGACATTTTATTCTCCTAGTAATGAAATCATTATAAAGTAAAATCAGGACATCTGTCCTGATTTTTCAATGCTTTTTATCAATTATCAGAAATAGCCCAAGCTGGAGTATCCTTGCCTCTTTTGATTAGTACACCCTTTTGGAAATCAGTCTTGTTCAAAAATGTCAGAACTTCCAGAATCTCATCATCATCAAGACCAACAATACCTTTGACTTCAAATCTCTTTGTCAGAATGTCTGCGCAAAGAATCAAAGCATCAACCCGGCCATTGCCCTTGCGATATACTTCCATTGAACATTCCCCTTCATCATTGAAGGTCCGGATCTCGCCAAAGTCGCATGGATATTTCAGTGATGGATGACGCTTGTGCTGGTCTCCTTTCCGATGTTTCAGTTTAAAATCACCAGTAGAATACAAAGAGTCTACTTTTTGCCAAAAATATGCATTATTTTCAAATTCTTTCATCATATACCTCTATAACCATCATAGCACTTAATAAGGATTATTGATAGTTTATTACATTATCAATGGAATAAATCAATGATTATGTTTCATTAGTTTCTGAAATTCTCTGATAAAATCATCATCTTCATATAATTCGCAGTCATTGATGATGTTTAGCATGATCATAAGACATGCATAGGCATCAGATTGGCCATTATGATGATTGAGCTCAATTCCCAGATATTTTGCCATAGTATCCAAGCGATGGTTAGGCATCATGGGATAATGGATTCTTGCAAGACGCACTGTATCAAGATATGGATTTGTGAAACGGGGCAAACGGCAATAATCACATAAGGCATTCAATACGCCAATATCAAAGGCAGCGTTGTGGGCAATGATAACAGCATCATCCACTACCCGTCCTAGTTCTTCATAGTAATAGGAAAAGTCTTCGCAATCAGCGACATCTTCCTTATAGATATTATTGATATAGGAGTTGGTGAAGAAATTGTAACGTTCAAAGGGACGGAAATACCATTCAAAGCTGTCTTTGATTTCTCCATCTTCATAGACAGCCACGCCAAGAGCACAAGCACTTTGGGGATAACGATTGGCTGTTTCAAAGTCCAGAGCGACAATTTTCATTTCTTTTTCCTGACTTGTTTCTGCTTGCCTTTGGCATATAAGCCAAGAAGCCTTTCAATCTTGTTTTTGCTGAAACACTCAATACGCTGGGTAGAACCATCTACCAGTTCGATGACTACTTCATCCTCCAGAAAACCATTGATATATGACCATGATTCAATATCTTCATAATAGATGAGAATGCAATTTGACTGATTGGCCTTGTTGAAAAGGATAACATAATCAGTCGTAAATTCCATGAGCACCCTTCTGGGAAGAAAAGCAAGGCAGCCAAAGCCCATGAAAATCAATGAAATTCCATACATCCTATTAAAGAAAAAGACCAGGACAAAGCCAATAATCAAAGCAAGAAAGATCAGAAAATACGGCTTGGCTTCAATACTGCCAACCAGAATTCGATCAGATGGCAGGTTGTATTGCTTAAGTTCTTTTGTCTTCATAAATCAAGTATAACATCATTGGACTTGATTGGCTAAGTGCCTGGCCAGATATGGTATCATGTAGTATATGGAAAAGAACTTTAAATATACGCTTATACATAAGGATAAGCATTGCAATGCTCGTCTTGGCAAACTGAAAATCTTTGATTATGAAGTTGAAACCCCCATCTTCATGCCAGTTGGAACCCAGGCAACTGTCAAGTTCCTCTCTCCTGAAGATTTGAAGAATATAAATGCCGGAATCATTCTGGCCAATACCTATCATCTCTGGATCAGACCAGGTGAAGAGACAATGCGCTTAGCAGGTGGTGTCCGCAAATTCATGAATTATGATGGTCCTATTTTGACAGATAGTGGCGGTTTCCAGGTCTTTTCATTAGCTGATTCCCGCAAGATATCGGAAGATGGCGTCCATTTCAAATCCCATCTTGATGGCACTAGGATGTTCATGTCTCCAGAAGATTCCATTCGCATGCAGGAAGCCATTGGTTCTGATATTGCCATGTCCTTTGATGAATGCATCCCCTATCCTTCCAGCCATGATTACGTCAAGGATTCCGTCGAAAGAACCCTGCGCTGGGCAAAAAGAGGTCTTGATGCCCATAAGAAGAAGGACCAGGCTCTCTTTGGCATTGTCCAAGGTGGGCAATATGAGGATCTGAGAAAATACTGTGCTGAAGAACTGGTCAAGATGGATTTTGATGGCTATTCAATCGGTGGCACTTCGGTAGGTGAAGATAAGAAGACCCATCGTCTGATGCTTGACTATACCCTGCCTTATCTGCCTGAAGACAAGCCGCGTTATGAAATGGGCATTGGTGCCATCAATGATCTCTTTGCCGGCATTGAAAGAGGTGTCGACATGTTTGACTGTGTTTTGCCCACCCGCATAGCAAGGCACGGCACCCTGATGACTTCCCATGGTCGCATCAACATCAAAAAGAACATCTACAAGAATGATTTCACACCACTGGATGACAACTGTGATTGTGAATGCTGCAGAAACTATACCAAAGCCTATCTGAATCATCTCTTTAGAGCTAATGAAGGGCTTGGCAATCGTCTCATGTCCATTCATAATCTGCGCTTTCTGATCAAGATCATGGAAGGAGCCAGAGCGGCTATCAAGGAAGACCGTTTCCTTGAATATAAGGAAGAAATACTGAAGAGCTATGGCTTTGATGAAAGGGGCTTCTGATGGATTTAAAGGAATTTGATTACGAATTGCCAGAAGAGCTGATTGCCCAGCACCCTGAAAACAAAAGGGATGAATCACGTCTTATGGTTCTTCATAAGGAAACTGGTGTAATTGAACATCGGCATTTCTATGACATCATCGACTATTTGAAACCCGGAGATGTCCTGGTTCGCAATACATCAAAAGTCATACCAGCAAGACTCTATGGCACCAAAAAGCCTACTGGTGCCAAAGTCGAAGTACTGATTTTGAAAATGGAAGGAACTGTTTGCGAATGTCTTTGCGGTAATGCCAAAGCCATCAGGGTTGGCACAATCATTGAGTTTTCAGATAAGCTATATGGCGAATGCATTGAAAGAAAAGATGAAGGCATCAGAGTCTTCAAAATGCATGCCCAGGGCCTATTTCTTGAAGTCCTGAATGAAGTTGGCATGATGCCAGTCCCTCCTTATATTCACGAAAAGCTTGCGGACAATGACCGCTATCAGAATGTCTATGCCAAGGAACTAGGCTCAGCCGCCTGCCCAACTGCTGGCTTGCATTTTACCAACGAACTTATTGATAAGATCAAGGATAAGGGCGTTGAAATCCTTGATGTAACCCTCCATGTCGGTTTAGGCACTTTCAAGCCAGTAAAGGAAGAAAGAATTGAAGACCATCATATGCACTATGAGCACTATCAGATGGATGCTTATACCGCCAATAGGCTTAATCTTGCCAAAAAGGAAAAAAGAAGAATCATTGCCATTGGAACAACTTCAACTAGAACATTAGAAACAATTATGAATAGATTTGGTGAATTCAAAGAGTGTTCGGGTGATACCAATATCTTCATCTACCCTCCTTACAGCTTCAAGGCCATCGATGCCCAGATAACCAATTTCCATCTGCCAAAATCAACGCTGATCATGATGATTTCAGCACTAGCTGGCAGGGAAATGATTCTTGACGCCTATAAAGAAGCAGTTAAAAACAGGTACCGTTTCTTCTCCTTTGGCGATTCCATGTTCATTGATAATGAATAAGACCTATTATCAGAGACATTTAGCTCAGCTCAAAGCCATCAAAGGAAGACCTAGTCTTTTAATCCACATCTGCTGTGGCGTCTGTTCAGTCTATCCCCTTGAATATCTAAGGAAATACTTTGATATCACCATCTATTTCACCAATTCCAACATCTATCCCTTTGAAGAATATGAACTAAGGCTTAATGCCCTAAGAAAATACCTTCAGATCCTGAAAGATCCAAGCATCAAGCTGATTGACGCCAAATATGATAACGAAAGCTACATGCAGGACCTCGAAGAACTCAAAGACGAAAAGGAAGGTGGCAAGAGATGCTACCGGTGCTATGGCAAAAGACTGCTTGAAACCTGTCTATATGCCAACAAGCACCACTATGACTACTGGACCTCAGTCATGAGCATCTCCAATCGCAAGAACGCCGACTGGATCAACGAGATTGGGGAAAAGCTCTATGAAGAATACCCTCAGAGCATTTATCTCTATGCCGATTTCAAAAAAGGCGACGGCATCATAAGGAATGATGAAATGAATCACGGACTTGGCCTTTACCATCAAAACTATTGTGGTTGTGTCTATTCAAAAAGATAACCTCGGGCACACCTGGTAGTGTTGATAAATAAATCGCAAAGAAAAATGTAAATAATTTAAAAAAACGCCTACTTTCCGTTGACTCAGGTAGGCGTTTGATTTATTATTAAGTGGCTTAGTGTTGGACCTTGATTGGTCCATATAAAATGCTAAGGCACGGCACACTTGGAAACGTGTGCACAATGCTAGAAAGAAAAGGAAAGGAGAACAAGATGCCAACAATCAACCAATTGGTTCGTAAAGGTCGTCAGGCTAGAACATTCAAGTCTAAGTCACCAGCATTAAACAAGGGTTTCAATTCACTGAAGTCTCGTCCTACTAATCTGTCTTCCCCTCAGAAAAGAGGCGTATGTACTCGTGTAGGCACAATGACACCTAAGAAGCCAAACTCAGCTTTGAGAAAGTATGCGAGAGTTCGTTTATCAAACGGCATGGAAGTAACAGCATACATTCCTGGTATCGGACACAACCTGCAGGAACATTCAGTCGTAATGATCCGTGGCGGACGTGTTAAGGATTTGCCAGGTGTTCGTTACCATATCATCCGTGGAACACTGGACTGCGCTGGTGTAAACGGAAGAATGCAGAGCCGTTCATTATACGGTACTAAAAAACCAAAAGTTAAGAAGTAATCATGAAAGGAGATTAAAGATATGCCAAGAAAAGGACATGTTGCTAAAAGAGATGTTCTCGTAGATCCAATTTACAGTTCAAAGCTCGTTACGCGTTTAATCAACAAAATCATGATTGACGGTAAAAAGGGCGTTGCTCAGAACATCCTCTACAACGCATTTGAAATTATTGAAAAGAAAACAGGCCAACAGCCTATGGAAGTATTCGAAAAGGCACTTGACAATGTCATGCCAGAACTTGAACTTAAGCTAAGAAGAGTTGGTGGTGCTAACTACCAGGTACCAGTTGAAGTTTCTGACGAAAGAAGACTGACATTGGGTTTAAGATGGATCGTCAACTACTCTCGTTTAAGATCAGAAAAAACTATGGAACAGAGATTAGCTAACGAAATCATGGACGCTGCTAATGGTGTTGGCCAGTCTGTCAAGAAGAAGGACGATACTCATAAGATGGCTGAAGCAAACAAGGCATTTGCTCACTATCGCTGGTAATAGGTGTTATCGATGGCTAGACAATTCAGTTTACAGAATACTAGAAATATCGGTATCATGGCTCACATCGATGCTGGTAAGACTACTACTACCGAAAGAATCCTTTACTACACAGGCAAGACTCACAAGATTGGTGAAACCCATGATGGTGCTTCACAGATGGACTGGATGGCTCAGGAACAGGAAAGAGGTATCACTATCACTTCCGCTGCTACTACCACTCAGTGGTCAGGCTCCAAGAACCAATTCACTCCTACAAGATTCAACATCATTGATACTCCGGGTCACGTCGATTTCACAGTTGAAGTTGAACGTTCACTAAGAGTTCTGGATGGTGCTGTTACAGTATTAGACTCCAAGGCTGGTGTTGAACCACAGACTGAAACAGTTTGGAGACAGGCTACCGAATATAAGGTTCCACGTGTTGTCTTCTGCAACAAGATGGACGCTACCGGTGCTGACTTCATGATGTCAGTCAGATCAATTGGCAACAGATTAGGTGCTAAGGCTGCTGCAATCCAGATGCCTATTGGTGCTGAAAATACTTTCAGGGGAATTATTGACCTTGTTGAAAGAAGACAGTACATCTATAAGAATGATTTAGGTACAGACATTCAGGAAACAGATATTGAACCTCAGTTTAAGGATGAAGCAGAAGCTTTAAGAAATGAATTGATTGAAGCTATTGCCGATTACGATGATGATCTGATGATGATGTTCCTGGAAGGTGAAGAAGTTCCTGTAGATATGATCAAGGCTGCTATCAGAAAAGGTGTTCTGAAGTCAGAATTCTTCCCTGTTATGTGTGGTTCAGCCTATAAGAACAAGGGTGTTCAGCTGCTGCTTGATGCAGTCATTGAATATCTTCCTGCCCCTACTGATGTTGCGTCTATCAAGGGTACAACACTAAATGGTGTTGAAGAAGAAAGACATCCTGGTGATGATGAACCATTTGCTGCTTTGGCATTCAAGGTCATGACTGACCCATTTGTTGGCCGTTTGACATATTTCAGAGTTTACTCCGGTACTGTTGAACAAGGTACTTATGTATTAAATGCCACTAAGGATGAAAGAGAAAGATTTGGCCGTCTTGTTCAGATGCATGCTAATCATCGTGCTGATATCGACCGTGTCTATTCCGGCGATATCGCTGCTGCTGTAGGTCTAAAGAATACTACAACCGGTGATACATTATGTGATGAAAAGGCTCCTATCATTCTGGAATCCATGGTCTTCCCAGAGCCAGTTATCCAGATGTCAGTCGAACCTAAGACTAAGGCTGATAATGACAAGATGGGTATTGCTCTTATGAAGCTTGCCGAAGAAGACCCTACATTCAAGACATATACCGATGAAGAAACTGGTCAGACAATCATCGCTGGTATGGGTGAACTTCACCTTGATATCATCGTTGACCGTATGAAGAGAGAATTCAAGGTTGAATGCAATGTTGGTGCTCCACAGGTTGCTTACCGCGAAACTATCAGAGCTGCTGCTGATTGTGAAGGCAAGTTTGTCCGTCAGTCAGGTGGTAAGGGTCAGTATGGTCATGTTTGGATCAAGTTTGAACCAAACGAAGAAGGCAAGGGCTTTGAATTCATCGATGCTGTTGTCGGTGGCAGTGTTCCTAGAGAATACATCAAGCCAACTCAGGAAGGTTTGATTGCTGCATTAAACAATGGCTTAGTTGCTGGTTATCCAGTAGTTGATATCAAAGCTACATTATTTGATGGTTCATATCATGAAGTCGACTCTTCAGAAATGGCCTTCAAAATGGCTGCTTCCCTTGCATTGAAGGAAGCTGCCAAGAAGTGTAAGCCAGTAATTCTTGAACCTATTATGGATGTTACTATTGTTGCTCCAGCTGAATATCTTGGTTCAGTAATGGGTGACTGTACAAAGAGACGTGGTCAGATCAGAGATCAGGAAGAAAGAGGAAATGCCATTGCTGTCAGAGCATATGTACCTCTATCTGAAATGTTCGGATATGCTACCGACCTTCGTTCCTTCACTCAGGGCCGTGGTAACTACATGATGCAGATGGATCACTATTCAGAAGTTCCAAAGAGCATCGCTGAAACAATTGCCAAGAAAAACGCTCGCGATTAATTGCTAATCGTTGGCGTTTATCTTAAAATAAAAAAGTAAATATACAGGAGGAAAGATTTAAGATGGCAAAAGAAAAATTTGACCGCTCTCTACAGCACGTCAATATCGGTACTATCGGTCACGTTGACCATGGTAAAACTACATTAACTGCCGCAATCACTAAGAGATTAGCTGAAAAGGGCCAGGCTGAATTCAGAGCTTATGACCAGATTGATGGTGCACCTGAAGAAAAGGCAAGAGGTATCACTATCAATACTGCTCACGTTGAATACAAGACTGCTACTAGACACTATGCTCATGTTGACTGCCCAGGCCATGCCGACTATGTCAAGAACATGATCACTGGTGCTGCTCAGATGGATGGTGCTATCCTTGTAGTTGCTGCTACTGATGGACCAATGCCACAGACTCGTGAACACATCCTTCTTGCTCGTCAGGTAGGTGTTCCTTACATCGTAGTATTCCTTAACAAGTGCGATATGGTTGATGATGAAGAATTAATTGACCTAGTTGAAATGGAAGTTACTGAACTTCTTGAAGAATATGGCTTCGAAGGTTCTCCAATTATCCGTGGTTCAGCTCTTAAGGCTCTTGAAGGCGACCCAGTTTGGGAAGAAAAGATTGATGAATTAATGGATGCTGTTGATACATTCATCCCTGCTCCAGCTCGTGAAATGGATAAGCCATTCCTAATGTCAGTAGAAGATGTCTTCACTATCTCAGGTCGTGGTACAGTTGCTACTGGTAGAGTTGAACGTGGTGTTGCTCACTTAAATGACCAGGTTGAAATCGTAGGTATCAAGGATACTAGAACTACAGTTATCACAGGTCTTGAAATGTTCCATAAGCAGTTAGACGAGGCTGAAGCTGGTGATAACATCGGTGCTCTTTTAAGAGGTGTTAACCGTGATGAAATCGTCAGAGGACAGGTCTTAGCTAAGCCAGGTTCAGTTACTCCTCATACTTCTTTCAAGGCTCAGGTTTACGTCTTGACTAAGGAAGAAGGCGGTCGTCATACTCCTTTCGTTTCTAACTACCGTCCACAGTTCTACTTCAGAACTACTGACGTAACTGGTGTTGTTCACCTTCCTGAAGGTGTTGAAATGGTAATGCCAGGTGACCACGTTGAAATGACTGTTGAATTGATTGCACCAATCGCTATCGAAAACGGTACTAAGTTCTCTATCCGTGAAGGTGGTAGAACAGTAGGTTCAGGTAACGTTACTGAAATCGTTGCTTAATTAATTCGAGAGACAACAATTAAAAGTGCTTCAGATGAAGCACTTTTTCTTTTGCTTAATAATCAATAAAAGAAGGCTAGCAAGCCTTCTTCAATTCATTTTTAATCAATTCAATAGCTATGTCCTTTACACCTTCATCATCAAGAATCCGATGCTGTCCTTTGGCCAAAATGACACAATTCTTATCATCATGGGGAACTTTTTCAAAGTTTTTGAGTGATAAGGAATATGGAATCATTTCATCTCCCATGCAATGAATAAAGAGAACTGGACATTTGACAGAAGAAATTGATTCCTTGCAATTATTGACAACATCCATAAATGGTCCATAATAGGTCGATGGAAGTGGGATAAATCTGTCATCATTGGGATCGCTTTTCTTAGGCTTAAACTGGCCTTTGACCGTTGTCAGGTTCAAATACTCAAAGGCTGGAGCCAATAAGATCAAGCGCTTGATGTTGAATTTGGAAGCCAGGTAGGAAGCAATTACTCCACCCATCGAAAAGCCAATCAGCACAATCTCCCGCTTTCTGTTCTTGCATTCAATGATTTTTTCCTCAGCTCTTGATACCCAATTGAACCAATGAATATCATCAGCCCTTCTCTGATCAAAGAGTTCAGGCAAAACAACATCATAATCATGACAGATAGCTTTTAGAAGATTATCATATTCAACAGTCTTGCGGCGGCCAAAGCCATGGATACAGATGACTACAGGCCTTTTATTGCGTTTATATTGATTAAATAGTTCCATCTTATTGACCCTCGTATAAGGCAATTGCCTGTTGATAGACATTTTCCATGCCTTCCTTGTTGATATAGCCAGCTATATAGCCAAGAATACTGCCATCTGGTGCAATGACCATCAATGTTGGATAACCACTGACATTGCCCTGATATAGCAATGTACCATCCTTGTCGACAATAACCGGAATATCAATGCCCTTGTCGTCAATGTGCTTCCTGACATCCTCGTCGCTTAAACCATTTTCGCTTAATGGTGACATGACATAGAAACAATGGATGTCATTTTCCTTGGCAAATGCTAGATAATCTGCCCTTTCCATTTCACAATAGCTGCACCAGGTAGCTGTAAAATTCAAGAAGACATATTTGCCACGATAATCCTTGAAGAGAATTTCCTTGCCATTGGCATCATTAAAGGTCTTATCAGAAATCATTTGAACATCAACTGTTTCAGCATTCTTATAAGCCATGATGTTTCGGCTGGCATTATAGATATTGGAAATGCCGTAGCTGATCATAATGACACCGGCAATTACCATGATATATTTGAAGATCTTCTTTCTTTTCTGAATGAAATTCAAAATGCCTGAAGTAAACAGGCCAGTTAGAACAAACGGTATGATAAGTCCCAAGGCATAAAAAAGCAGATAAACCAATGACCCTTCAGATACGCTTAATAACAGAACACTGGCTAATAGCGGTCCAATACAAGGTGTCCATGCAAAGGAGAAGAGGAATCCAAAGCAAAAGGCCTTGAAATAGGTCATCTTTGCAAATGAGAACTTATCCTTGAATGAATATTCATGATTAAGGAGGGAAATGCTGATGAGTCCTGTTTCATGAAGACCGAGGATAATGATCAGCACACCGCCAATCAAGGCAACGATATCCTGATAATCCTTGAGAAAATCGCTAATAAAGCCAACTGAAAGACCAAGCAGGACAAAAACAAAGGAGATGCCTAAGACAAAGAAGATTGTACTTAGGAAGGTTTTCCTTTGATCATAGATGATATTCCCCTCATCATCCTTTTTGCCTTCGCCAGACAGATAGGCCATGAATAATGGCAGAAGTGGCAGGACGCAAGGTGAAAGGAAAGACAGAAGGCCTTCAAGAAATATACCGGCAAATGAAATGTTCATTAGACAATAAAACCAAAATACAATAAGACAATAAGGCCAATGGCGATGCGATAATAGCCAAAGATCCTGAAGTCATGTTTACGGATATAGGACAAAATGAATCTGATGACAAAAATCGAAACAATAAAGGCGCTTATTGAACCTGCCAGCAATAAGGAAAGCTCAGTAGTACTAAAGGCCAGGCCATATTTGACAATCTTCAATAAGGATGCTCCAAACATGACAGGTATTGCCAGGTAGAAAGTGAATTCAGTAGCTGCTGCTCTGCTAACACCTAAGATAAGTCCACCAATAATCGTACACCCTGATCTTGAAGAACCGGGAAAAACTGCTGCTATAACCTGAAAGACACCTATCAAAACAGCTGTCTGATAGCTGATATCCCTGATATCCTTCATTGAAGCATCCTTGCCCATATTGATCTTTTCAATGACAATAAAGGCAATGCCCACAATTATCAACGCCAACGCTACGCTGATAGGATTATAGAACAAGGCATCGAAGACATCATCAAAGGCCAAGCCAATAACTGCCGCCGGCAAGCAGGCAATGATGATCTTGGTCCATAAGATCATCTTATCTTTCCGGACTATTGCAAGAATGCCTTTTCCAAGTGGTTCATCCGATTGGCCAAAAGGCCAAATGTCCTTAAAGAAGAGGACAACAACCGCCATGATAGCTCCTAGCTGAATGACTACTTCATAGACCTTGTAGAATTCTTCACTGACAGCAAAGTCAATCAGGTTATTGAAGATGATCATATGTCCAGTTGAAGAGATTGGCAGCCACTCCGTAATACCCTCAATAAGACCAAAGAGAATGGATATAAGGTAATTGATCATAGGTCCCCCTAATTGAAGTAGACGAATTCATCTTCCGGTGCTTCTGTTTGCAGATAATCATCAACATAGAGTACACAGGTCATCTGACCCATTTCATCCTGCTGGCAATGAATAACACCTTTCAGATGATAGTATTTGTCAGGGACAATATCAACATATTGGACATTGACACAGGTAATGGAAATATATTGGATATCATTGGCACAACAGACCATTGCAGGTCGACCCATGATAACAACATCATCATATAAAGGGTGTTTCTCGACAAAACGGGCATTGAAAGCAACAGTCTTGCCTTCATATTTGGTTGGATGATCAAGTGCATCCATATACCAAAGACCAAAATCATCATTATTGAGATCAAAGAAGTCACCATCGCCAAAGAGCTCCTCATCAAAGCCATTGAGATCCTCACCACTGGTAGTCTCATAGACGATATCCAAGCGATGGTTGATGGCCTTGAGATTGTTTCTGACATAACGTCGGTCAAGATTGTCGGCTCGATTGAAGATGCAGGTCTCAGCATATTTGATATGGTTGAACATGAATTGCTTCATATTGGCCATATAATTCATAAAGCTTGTAGAATCAATGATGGTCAGAGCCTGACATAATTCCCAGCCATAGGCAAAACCTTCATTATAGAGAATGGCATCATCCTCCAAGCCATTGAGTTCAATGAAAATGCGCTGAGGGCAGTATTTGATATCAAGTTCTGCCTGCCTTTGCCTTGTCAGTTCGTTGATGGAATCAAGATAGACAACAATCGAATTGGAAGCAGCCAGGAATTCATTATCATATTCCTCATCCCCTTCTTCTAAGGCGATGATCAACGTCCGTTCTCCTTCATTGAAATTGGGGTCAAGCAATGATTCCTTGATGGTTCTCGTCTTGCCAGCATCAAGAAAACCAGAGAAGACGTAGACTGGCTTAGCCATGGAAGGCCTCTTTCAATACCTCATAATCAAGTTTAGTGCCGATGATTGAAACAACAGCAGCTTCTTTCTTCTTGCCATCGAAAATATTGTATTCATTGAGAATATAGTTGAAATAGATTGTACCATTTTCACCCTTGACATAGCCTTTGACACGGATAATATCCTCATCCATCTTATCCAGGATGCCAGCAAGCTCTTCCTTTGTAAAGATATGTTCTGGATGAAAGACCACATTGTGGAATGGTTCATCTTCATCATCGTGATGGTGATGATGCTCGTGGTCGTGGTGATGTTCATGATCATGGTGATGCTCATGGTCATGATGATGTTCATCATAATCGTGATGGTGATGGCAGCAGCATTCCTCATCGTGGTGGTGTTCCATACAGCATTCTTCGCAGATCTCACCACCTGCTACAATGATATCCATCAATTCATCGATTGAATATTCTGCAATCGGCTTATCAGTAATCACTGCATCATCATTGATGTCCCGGACAAGTTCAATCGCTTCCTGTTTCTTCTCTTCATCAACAACATCAAGATGAGAAAGGATAATGGCATTGGCTGAGACAACCTGATCATCAAAGTATTCCTTGAAATTCCGATGATATTTCCTGCATGTCTTGGCATCAACTATGCAGATATGGGAAACGATTCTAAAATCATCATCAGCATGAACAACACTGATGATATCTGAAAGTTTCCCTACTCCTGATGGTTCAACAATCAGATCAGTAACACCCATTTCTTCAATATCCGCTAAAGCAGACGCAAAGTCGCCCTTTAATGAACAGCAGATACAGCCGTTGTTGATTTCCTTGACATTCAAACCCTCATCAAAGAAAGATCCATCAACACCCTCTTCGCCAAATTCATTTTCCAGCAACATGACTTTGGAAAACTTCTTTTCCCTTAATAGCTTCTGAATGAAAGTTGTCTTTCCTGAACCTAGGAAGCCCGATACTATATAGACATTAATCATTATTCATTACCTCCATGACACTTGATAAAGGAGATTTCATCATAACCAGTTTCCTTGTCATAAGTACGGCAGGAATCATATTCTTGAAGTTTGCCTAAAACCAGTTCGCAGGTTGTATTGACAATATTTCCTTCAAGCAAATGACCACCAAGGCAATGGCCTTTTTCATCACTGACACCAATATGCAAGTGGCATTTGCCATTGGCAATGGTTCCATTCAGACTTATTATTTCGAAGTCTTCCCCAATTGACAGTTCATCTTTGGCCTTGGCCAATCTGATATGGAGAAAGGAAAGGCAGCCAACAGCTGAAAGGACAACATAGGTCCCATCCTTGCCAAGCTCTGCTATTATATTCTTCAGATCATCGCCTTTATGCAGCCGATATGCAAATTCCCTCATCTAGATTATTGTATCACAATCAAAGAAAACAAGAAAAAGGATGCCTTCTTAGGCACCCTGTTCAGCACTGATTTCCTTTTTAGCCAAGGCTTTGGCTGTTGTCTTGCGTGCTCTTTTCTTCTTCAAGACATGCTTGAAAGTTATGGACGCAAAGCTACCAAGCCTAAAGGAAATGGTATCTTCAAGATTGTTGGTTGCTTTCTTGAAGGATTTCAGTGGTTTTTCATTGACATAGCCATCACCTGAATAGATGGTGTTATCAGAATTGAGATATTCGACATACTCGCCTTCATCCGGAACACCAATCTCCAGATTATCATAGCGATTTGGTGTCATATTGAGAACCGTTACAAAGATGTTCTTGCCATCACTGCGGTAATAGGTGAATAAGGACCAGTTGGCATTATCAGCGTCGATCCAGCGGAAATTGCCACTATTTGCATCATATTCGCCTTGATAGAATGCAGGATTATCCAGATACATATGGTTAAGGGCTTTGAAGTACTCTTTGAAGGAATCATGGAGTGGATATTTTAACATGAACCAGTCCATTTCCTTCTTTTCATCAAATTCCCTGAAAAGAGCCAATTCATTGCCCATGAAATTGAGCTTCTTGCCCGGATGGGTGAACATGTACATATAGAGGGTTCTCACCTGTTTGAACTTGTCTTCGTATGAACCATACATCTTGTCAATGACTGTTCCCTTGGAATGGACTACTTCATCATGGGATAAAGGCAATAGATACTTTTCATTAAAGAAATAGTACATGGAGAAATTGATGGCATTATGATGGTATTTCCGATAGACAGGATCCATCTTCAAATATTTGAAGGTATCATTCATCCAACCAAGATCCCACTTGTAATCAAAGCCCAGACCGCCAAATTCAACTGGTACCGTTACCTTAGGAAAATCCGAAGAATCTTCAGCGATAATGACACAATCAGGATGAGCTTTCTTGATATGGAAGTTGAACCTCTTGATGAAATCGTGTCCTGCTTTGTTTTCACCCAGGAATTTATTGCCCTTATGGTGAATGAAGTGTGAGACAGCATCAAGCCTTAATCCATCAAAATGATAAACTTCCAGGAAGAAATTGGCTGATGATAGCAGGAATGAAATAACAGGTCTGGAAAGAAGATTGAAGTAATAAGTACCCCATTCACTTCTTCTTAGATGTTCTTCGCTATATTCATATAATGGTGTGAAATCAAAATTGCATAATGAGAAGGCATCAGCTACAAAGTGAGTATAGACTGCATCCATGATGACATGAATGCCATTCTTATGACATTCATTGATGAAATCCATCAGATCATATGGTGACCCATAACGGGAAGTGGCTGAGAAGAAGCCTGAAGACTGATAGCCCCAGGAGCCATCAAATGGATGTTCAGTTACAGGCATCAGTTCAAGATGGGTAAAACCCATTTCCTTCAGATATGGGATGAGATGTTCCTTAGCTTCCTTATATGTTGCCAGATCCCTTTCCTTCTTGAAACCATTAAGATGGACTTCATAGATATTCATTGGGTCATCATAGGAAAAATGCCGATTCTTTAAAAAATCATCGTCACTGAACTTATAGGAATCAAGATCATACATGACCGAAGCATTGCCTGGTCTTAGTTCTGAGAGGAAGGCAAAAGGATCGGATTTATCATGGTATGTAAATGGATCCTTATAGATGCGATAACGATAGGAATAGATGAGATCGCAGTTTAAAACTACTGTCTGCCAGACGCCACGGAAATCTATCCTGTCAAGCGGATAGAATACTTTGAAGTCGTCCTTAGACATGAATACCTCGACCTTATAGGCATTTGGTGCCCAGACAGTAAATTCAACCCCATCATTGACTTTATGGGCTCCAAAGAGGTTATAGGCTTCTAACTCATAACCATCAAAAAAACGATCATATTTTGACATTTTCAATCACCTTATCATATATTCTTTCATATTCCTTTGCCGAAGAAGCAAAGCTGACATCATATTTCATTGCATTATCCATGAGCATTTTGAAACGGTCATGATATTGATAGTATTGCAAATAAAGATAGTCAAAGACATTAAGGAAGTCTTCCTTGCGATAGGGGCCAAAACTAAAGCCATGACCTGTATTGTCATATTCATTCAGTGGCTGGACACTGTCCTTTAACCCTCCTGTTTCCCTCACCATAGGGATAGTACCATATCGCATGGCTATCAGCTGACTGATTCCGCATGGTTCATATGCCGATGGCATCAATAGCACATCAACACCAGCATAGACCTGATGTGAAAGAGCCTCATCATAGCCACAATAATAGGCTACTTGACCCCTATGCTCAGCTTGCAGGGCTTTAAAGGCATATTCATAACTTGTCTCCCCATTTCCAACAACAACCAGCTGCACCTTCTTCTTTAGAATGTCATCCAAAGAGTCAAGCAATAGGCCGATTCCCTTTTGGTTAACTAGTCTAGAAACAACTCCTAGCAGCAGAATATCCTTGTCTTCTTTCAGTGAGAGCTTTCTTTGCAAAAACAGCTTATTGAAGACCTTGAGCCGATGGACATTGCTGGCATCATAATTACAAGGTATCTGATCCCTGCTGGGATCAAAGACAGTTGTATCTATGCCATTAGGAATGCCATAGAGATCATCTTTACGATAGCGAAGGACATATTCAAGACCAAAGCCATACTCGCCGGTCAGTATTTCCTTGGCATAGCTCCTGGATACTGTCGTGATGATGTCTGCATAGACAATGCCGATTTTCATCAGATTGGCACTGTCATTATAGCGCAGTTCACCATTTGCATACTCTTCATAGGCAAAGTCCAGATAATCAAAGAGGATCCGCTTATCATAGATACCTTGATAGGCCAGATTATGGATGGTAAAAACCTGCCTGATGCTGGCCAATCTAAGAAAAGAAGCAGATTTAAGCTTGCAGATTGCTGGAATCAAAGCTGTATGGTAGTCATGGGTATGGATGATAGCAGGATAATAATCAAGTGCCTTCAGCATTTCCACTACTGCCAAGCAGAAAAGGGAATATCTGAAAGCATCATCCTCATAGCCATAGACGTCATAGCGCCCAAAACATTTGCCATTATCAATGAAAAGATATTCAATGCCTTCATTCATCAGCGCATAGACATCAGCCTCTTCATCTATCCTGCCACTTCTGATATGAAGATGTGAAAGGAAAGCCATCTTTGAAAAATGGCTTTCCTTGATTCTTAAATGCAGCGGGAGTACCACTCTAATCTGATATTTGTCCTGATTGATGGCTTTTGGCAAGGCATAAACAACATCAGCCAGCCCACCTGTCTTGATAAACGGAAGTGATTCAAAAGCCGCAAATAGGACTTCCATCTTTAGATATTATCCCTTCTTGCAATATATAGAGGTTTTTGTTTCTCGCCTCTTAATTCCTTGACGGTATTGATATAAGCAAAGCGGTCAACGACTGCATTTTCCAGATAGACATTATCGCCAATTGTTACATTTGGACTGATAACACAATCCTTGACAACCGAATCCTTGCCTATCGATACGTTACGGCCAATAACTGAACCGATGACACTTCCTTCAATGCGACAGCCATTGCCCACTAGTGAATCATTGACAACCGAACCTTTGAGATAAAGGGTAGGGCATGAATCGGTGGTCATTGTAAAGATTGGCCAGTCATCCTGGAACATCTGATACATTTCCCGGCTGTCTTTCATGGCCATATTAAAATCATAGTATTCCTTGAGATTGTTGATGCAAGCAGCTCTGCCTGTATGGTGGTAGCCACCAACCTTCAGCCATTCAATGGAATCAGCAACAATATCGGACAATGAATACATAGAGGATATGGATCTGCCCTTATCAATGAGATCCTTGAATAATTCATAGGTCATGATATAGGTCTCAAGAGAGATATAGCCCTTCTTGTATTTCAGACGATTCTTATGGAAAGCGGTAATATTCTTGTCATCATCAAGACTAAGGACATCACAGTTCTGATATCTTTCGTTTGAATCATAGACATTCTGATAAAGAATAGTAATGTCATTGCCTGATTCCAGATGATATTGGAGCATCACGCTAAAGTCCTGAATGAAAATGAAATGTGATGGGGCAATAATGACATATTTTGGACTGACTTCATCCATATATTCCATATTGTCATGGAATGCATTCAAATCAGTATTATATGCTTGATTGATTACTTCCTTTTCACCATAGAGCAGATGAATCTTTCCTCTTTTGGAATTGAGATTGTAGTTTGTGTTATGGATATGTTCAATCAATGAGCGTGGACGATTCTTTAGATAGACTTTGACATCCTGAATGCGGGAATTGGTAAAATTGGACATCATGAAGTCAATTGTGCGATATCTTCCTAAAACTGAACCTGCTGAAATGGGGCGATAATCCTCAATGCCTTCAACTTTGACATAGTTTGGCTCCATATTCAGAATACCTAATACTTTATTACTCATGTTTGACACCTGCCTTTGCAATATATGCTCTTGAAACAAGCAAAACTTCATCTGAATCCGGATCACCTAGCACCATGCCTTCAGGTACACGGACATCATCGGCAACCAAGCATTTATATAGCTTGGCATCCTTGCCAATAACAGCACCAGTCATGACTACCGAATCCTTGACATAAGCACCCTTTCTGACCTTGGCATTGGTGAAGATAACGGAATTGACAACTTCGCCTTCAATACATGCACCTTGGGTAATCAGAGAATTGTCAACCTTGGCATCCTCAGAGATAATCTGCGGATAAGTCAGGACATCTTCGGTATAGATTTTCCAAGATGGATCAAAGAGATCAAGTTCACCATTAGGATCCAGCAGATCCATATTCGCTTCCCAAAGAGAAGAAATTGTACCAACATCCTTCCAATAGCCTTTGAAACGATATGCCATCAGTTTAAGGCCATTGTTAAGATAAGTCGGAATCAGATCCTTTCCAAAATCATGGGAAGAGTTAGGGTTTTTGGCATCTTCTTTCAGGAATTTGCGCAATGTCTTATAAGAGAAGATATAAATGCCCATAGAGGCCAGATTGGACTTTGGATTCTTTGGCTTTTCCTCAAATTCAACAATCCGATCTTCACTGTCTGTATTCATAATGCCAAAGCGGCTAGCTTCCGACATTGGCACTTCAAGAACAGCAATCGTAGCTTCAGCATTGTTTTTGATGTGCTCTTCCAGCATTTTTTCATAATTCATCTTATAGATGTGATCACCAGATAAGACGAGTACATATTCAGCATCATATTGGTCAAGGAAGTCAATATTCTGGGTAATGGCATCAGCTGTACCACGATAGACATCAAGACCTGCCTCATCCTTTTCACGTGGTGAGAGGACATAGACACCACCACCATTGGAATCAAGACCCCAAGTGGCAGCTCTAGCTGAATAGGAACTTAGCAGAATTGATTCATATTGGACAAGAACGCCGACTGTGTCAATATTTGAATTGGCACAGTTTGATAAAGGAAAATCGATAATACGATACTTTCCTCCATAATGAACAGCCGGTTTAGCCACCTTCTTTGTCAAATCAAAGAGACGTGAACCTCTTCCGCCAGCCAGGATCATCGCAACCATATTATTCTTTTTCATTGGATATACCCCTTCGTTTATTAATTACATTATATATGAAACCGATTACAAATTAAATATTTCAAAGAAATGCGAAAAGCCTCCAAAGGGAGGCTTTTCAGTATTATTTGATCTTTATAAAGGGGGATATGCGACGCAGTAAGTGTAGGGAATCAGCGTCGGCAGGTTTCCTTACCTGCACTTATATAGTACACAAACTCTTTCAAATAAATATGTCTCAAATATGTAAAAATGTGTGAATAGCGATGATACAATTAAAACATGAAAAAGAAGACCCCAATTATCATTCTGGCAATCGTTATCACAATCGCTTTGCTTGTGGTGAATGCCATATTCATCAATCCCCACACAACAAAGGTCAGACAGGAAACAATCACTTCAAACAAAATAGGAAAAAGCCTTGATAATACACTAATTGCTTATTTCTCTGATCTTAAATATGCTAAGGAAACCCTTGACATCACCACCAGAGCCATTGACAATATCAATGCTTTCAAACCAGATCTGATTCTCTTTGGCGGCGATCTTTTAAGAACTGACTACAAGTTGACTGAAGAAGAGACCAATATGCTCATCGAACTTCTTGCTAGTCTCAAGGCACCACTTGGCAAATATGCCGTCCTTGGCGACGAGGATAACCGGGAAGATGTCAGAAAAATCATTGAAGATAGCGGCTTTGTCATCCTTGATAACAGATCAGTCAAGATTTACAATGGCAGTTCCTATTTGGAGCTGGTTGGACTTGAAAACATGATCAACGGCCAAAAAGACCTCGCCAAAGCCTATGCTGATGTCAATAGCGGTTCCTTTATTCTGACTTTGTCCCACTGCCCTGACAGCATTGAAGAAATCTCCTCATATCCAAGCGACTATTTCCTGGCTGGCCATAGCTTAGGTGGAAGTATCTATATCCCTATATTCAATTCCTTCTATCGTTTCAAAGGGGCCGAGAAGCACTTCCATGGTTCAGATATCATTAATGGCACCTATTTGGAAATCACCAATGGTGTTGGATTAGGCAAATCAAAAGCCCGCTTGTTTGCGGACTCGGAAATTGTCTTATATAAGCTTAGTTCTGCTTCATAAGAGCCTCGATATCATCAGGCTCTTTTATTATGTCCTTGGACAGATTGACTGCACCTGTACCAGTAATCAGAAGATCGTCTTCTATGCGAATGCCAATGCCTTCAGAAGCAATATACAAGCCAGGTTCGTTGGTAATGACCATGCCAGCCTCCAGCTTTCTTCCTTTTGAGCCATCAATGTCATGGACATCAAGACCCAAATGATGGGATACGCCATGGAAGTAGTATTCGCTGACATCTTCCAATAGACCATGCTTTGGCAGTTCAGCCTTATAGTAGTCAACAACCATGCGATTGAGTTCCTTCAAGCTGACACCAACCTTGGCATTTTCTTCAACAATTCTCTGAGCATTGAGGACAATTTCGTAGATTTCCCTTTGACGTGGACTAAAGACGCCATTGACAGGGAAAGTGCGGGAAATGTCAGCACAGTAATGTTTGAAAGTTCCGCCTAAATCACATAGGAAGAGCTCACCATCATTCATGATCTGATCATTATCACTGTAATGAAGGATTGTAGCCCGTTCACCACTTGCACAGATGGTCTTAAAAGCATTTTCATTGCAGCCATTTCTCATCAAGGAAAAATCAAAAACACCTTCCATGACCATTTCATTCAATCCAGGCTTTGAAGTCTTCATCATATTCTCAATGCCGATTCTTGTCTTGGCAATAGCCTGGCTAATGCAAGTCAGCTCGTATTCATCCTTATATAGGCGCATCTTTGCCATATAAGGGTAAAGGTCCTTGATTGTTGCGGCTGGATAGTCCTGCTGAAGCTTTCTGGCACAAACAAGGGCTGGAGATGGTGCCTGTTCAGGATTATACTTCCATAAATCAAGATAAATCCTGAAAGAACAATCAGATCTGGCAAAATTCATGACTGAATTGATGGCGCCATCCAGTTCACTATAGTCATTCACATTGGCTACTTCGGATATTTCCCTGGCTTCTTCAGCACTCATTCTGCCGCCAACCCAACGGGCCAAAGTATCATCAAATGGCAGGATATAGAGGCTCTCTCTAATGACATCATCAATCTTGTATATTAACAATGCCATGTTTTCCTTTTCAAGCCCTGTCAAATAATAGAAATTGCGATTGACACAGAAAGGATAGGCTTCATCTTCACTGCGCATTGGTGCATTGCCAGAAAAGAGGATGATCAAGGCATTATCCTTGAAATTCTTGAGAAGCTTTTCCCTTCTCTTGCTATAAATATTCATATTAACCTCCTAGAAAATATCTTCTTCCTGATCACGGTATGACAATTTGACAATCTGATCATTTTCAACGCAGGCATTGACCAATGACTGGTAATCAAATTTTGCTTCATAATGAAGAACACGGTCCTCCTTAGGTTTGGTGACAGGATTCTTTGGATCAAAAATGGTACAGCAGTCTTCATATGGCAGGATGGATGTCTCAAAAGTATCAATCATCTTGGCAATCTCGATGATTTCGAGTTTGTCATACATGCAGACAGGCCGAAGAATCAGGGTATCCGAAACTTTGGCAATTACTGATATGGACTCAGGCGTCTGGGATGCAACCTGACCAATTGATTCACCATTGGTGATAGTCTTGATCTTTCTTCTTTTGCATAATTCATCAGCAATGCGGTACATCATTCGACGCATGATTGTGATGGCATAGGATTCATCACAGTTATCATAGATTGCTAGCTGCAATTCAGTGAAGGGAATGATATGGAGAATGATATCTTCCTGATAGACAGAAAGCTTCTTGGCCAACGTCTTGACCTTCTCCAAAGCCTGAGCCGAAGTATAAGGCATTGAGGCAAAATGGATGCACTCAATTTTCAATCCCCTTTTCATCGTCAGGAAGCCGGCAACCGGTGAATCAATGCCACCCGACAGCATTAACATGCTCCGGCCATTGATGCCAGTTGGGTAGCCACCCAAACCTTTAACCTTTTCATCCATAATGTATGCACCATCGTGCTTGATGGAAATATAGATCTTCAGGTCCGGATTGTGGACATCAACTTTCAGGTCACTATGGGACAGGATATGTCCAGCTACTGCCCGGTTGATATCATCAGAACGCAATGGATAGGATTTGTCATTGCGTTTGGTTGCGACCTTGAAAGTCCGATGCTCTTTCATTGTGGCAATAGTCAAAGCCGTTTCCTTGATTTCTTCAATATCCAATGAAGAAATGATTGCGCCGGCAAAATAGGCATAGCCAAAGACCTGCTTGAGATCATCTTTGATCTTGAGATAGTCTTCACCATTGAGCTTGATAAACAAGCCATCATGCTGGACCTGATAATCAAGCTTAGGATAGTCTGCTAGACGTTTTTTGATATTATGGAAAAGCTGACGGACAAATTCCTTGCGGTTTTTTCCTTTGGTTGAAAGTTCTCCATAACGGACAACAATGTGATCGTATTTCAAATTAGCCATATTTACTGATAATCTCCTTTAGACAATCCAACAGATATGCAATCTCTTCCTTATTATTCAAATAATCAAAGGAGATTCTGATTGCATAGTCGTCGTCAATTCCAAGTGAACTTAGGGCTCTGTTCTTTTCGGCAGTCCGGGAACCACAGGTGCTCTTTGATGACACCATAATGCCTTTGGCATTAAGGGCATTAAGCATCACTTCACTGGTCAATGGTGTACTGATATTCAAAAGCGTCTTAAGGGAAGCTTCAGGACTATTGATCCGAATTCCCTCAATATCCTTAAGGCCCTTGATGAGCATTTCATGCATTTCATCAAGCACCTTTTCATATTTCCTTTGGTTTTCCAAGGCCAGACGCAAGGTCTTAGCCAGAACAATATTGACCAGGGCATTGGAAGTGCCACCTCGGATACCCATTTCCTGCTGACCACCACTGATGATAGGCTCAAGTTCCACAAATCTTTTCTTGATAAGAGCGCCAGAACCTTTAAGTCCATGTATTTTATGAGCAGAGAAGGATGCCATATCAATGTCGCTTAAGTCAACATCAATCTTGCCAAGAGCCTGGGTGATATCGCTATGGAAATAGACACCTGGCGCTTTCTTGACAATCTTCTTGATAGCATTGATATCATTGATGGTACCTAATTCATTATTGACATTCATTATGGATACCAATAATGTATCAGGTCTAAGGGCTTTCCTGACCATTTCAGCACTGACAACGCCCTTTTCATTTGGCCCTAAGAAACTGACTTCATAACCGAAGACATCCCTTAGCTGCAACATGGCATGATGAACAGAGGAGTGTTCATAGGAAGTTGTAATGAGGTGCTTGCGCTCAGGATGCTTGAAACATAGGCCTTTGATGGCAAGCGATGAAGCTTCTGAAGCACCAGAAGTGAAGATGACTTCATCTTTCCTGACACCTAAAGAAGAGGCAATATTGCCTCTTGCTTTTTCTTGCATTTCATAGATAGCCACGCCATCATCATATAAGGCATCGCTATTGCAGTAATAGTTGTCCAGCAGCTTCTTATAGGTTTCAAGAACCTGCCTGTCGCATCTTGTTGTCGATACAGTATCAAAATAGGCTTTCACTAGGCATTCTCCAGAATCTTTTCATCAACTGATGCATTTGGGAACATCTTTTCCATGCAGGAAATAGCCATTGTCATTGCCCTTGTATATTCGCCATTGATAAAGGAGAATTCAGCTTTGGATAATTCAGAATCAATCTCCGGTGAAGAAGAACGGTACTTATTGCCAAAGACAATGGCATTTTCAACCATTATAGCCATGCCAACAACGTTGTTGACATTATTGTAGAAGCGATAGATGAAATCAATTGCTTCATCAAGAACCTTGTTGAGCTCATCAATATTCAAAGGAATATCGGATAGTCTCTTCTTGATTTCTTCAATATACTGTTTGCCTTTGACAAGATCTTCATGATATGTTCCGGCAATTGCTGGCAAATGGTATTCCTTGACCTTGACTTCCACTTCATTGATGACAACCTGCAGCTTCATCAGTTGAGAAATCGCTCTTTGTTCATCAGTAGCAGACTTGTCAATCTTGGACTTGAAAGCATTAAGAGTCCTGATGTCGGCACTAGAGTTCTCAACGGCCTTGGAGACATCACCAATAATCAATGTTGATGGACGGTCGTTGGTATTGATTCCTTCTGAAATATCCTTGAAACGCTGTTTGTAGATCTCAATCTTGGTCTTCTGGTTATCAAGTTCAGGAATCATATCATCAAAGCCAAAACGGTCCTTTTCCGCCTCAAAGGAAGTACGGACATAATGTTCAAGCTTGATCATTTCCTGAATATTGTTCCATAAGTGTTCATTTGCTTCCTTGGACTTCCTGAAAGCATCGTTTTCAGCTTCCAATGAATCAATGATTGCCCTTAGTTCATCCTTTGAAGATTTGACATCATCGCCAATGCCAGCAACATCAGCTCCTAAGAGATTCTTGGCATTATCATTTAACAGACCTTCAAGCTTTTCAATGCGCTCAGGGATTTCAATGTGATTGAGATATACGCCCCTTTGACGAGCAAGAGCATATTGTCTCTTGACTTCATCAATCATGGAAGGAAGAACACCTTTGACATCCTGAATAAGGCCAGGTATTACAACTACGGTCTTTTTGATATCATCGATTGATTTCTCGATTTCTTCCAGATCATCCTGGGCTTTCAGATACTCATTGCCATACATCCACTCTTCGGAAGATGAGAAAAGGCTTTCGATGTTTTCCATCTTCTTCTCAATGCCCTGATAAGCGATGGATAAAGCTCCACTATTTTCATGAACCATCAGTTTTGTTTCCCGATAATCCTCTTTGAGCTTGGCAGAATATTCGCGTTGCATTTCCTCTTTCTTGGAGAATTGTTCCAGAAAGACATCGATATCATTGACTTCCTTTTCCGAATCAGCAATATTCTCTTCAATGACCTTGAGTGCTGATTTGGCAGCCTTGTACTTCCTTGAGCTGACAGCATCATCAACCCCATTCATCAGTTCCTGGATCTGATCAATATGCTTCTCAGCTTCTTCGTAGCGACTATAGTATTCGGCAACAGCTGAAGCAGTCTCTTCATTCCTTCTTGCCATTGCCTGGGCCTTATTGAGCTTGAAGGCCAAAGGCACTGATTTTATGGCATTAAATCGCACATTCAGTGCAGCAATATCCTTCTTGAGATTGCTGTTTCTGACATTTCTGATCAGAAGATAAACTATAATTAAAGCTGCAATAATCAGTGCAGCAATGGCCATTAGCATTGTCTTGTCATCCATAGGCTGTCCTCTTTAAAATTTCAAGTATATTTTACTATAGATAATAGCCCTTTTCAATTGACTAGAAAGCCTGCATTTAATATAATTATTGAGCATAAATAGATTTAGCAGCATGTAAAGTTGTTGGTAAAAGCGTTGTTACCTCAATGAGGAAATAAGTAGCCGGCCGCTATGGTGAAAGTCTAATAACAACACCGCTAACATGATTTACACCTGGTACTGTTATATGCATGACAATATTAGGAGGAAACATTATGTCAAGAAACACTGGACCAGTTTGGCGTATTTCCCGTCGTCTTCATTTCTCAATTCTGGAAAACGGCAAGGAACTAGCTAAGAGAGATTACATCCCTGGTCAGCACGGAAGTGCAAACAAGAGAATCAAGCAGAGCAACTATGGTCTGCAGAAGGATGAAAAGCAGAAGATCAGATTCATGTATGGTCTTTCTGAAAAGCAATTCTACAACACTTATGTCAAGGCATCAAAGATGCCAGGCGTTACAGGTACAAACCTATTGGTAATGCTTGAATCAAGACTTGATAACCTTGTCTACCGTTTAGGTTTTGCTTCAACTAGAAAGGCTGCTAGACAGCTAGTCAACCATGGACATATCCTTGTCAATGGCAAGAAGGTCGATATTCCTTCAGCACAGATCAAGCCTGGTTCAACTATTGAAGTCAAGGAAAGAATGCGCAACAATTCAGTTATCGCTGAAAGCCTCGATAGCACTTTGGCTTTCAAGGATTATGTTGAAGTCGACAAGGATGCTCGCAAGGGCAAATATGTCAGATATCCTGAAAGAAAAGAACTCAGTCAGGAAGTCAATGAATTGCTTGTCATCGAATTCTACAACAGATAATAGCCAGTTCATAATGATTACTCTAAAGAGGCTTCGTGCCTCTTTTTCTTATGCTATGATTTATATATGAAAGCCGATTACCATTTGCATACGGAATTCTCCGATGATTCAACCAATCCAATGGAAAGTGTCATCCTGGAAGCCATTGAAAAGCAGCTTGATGAAATCTGCTTTACTGATCATGTTGACTATGGTGTCAAATGCGATTTTGATGAAGACCGTTCCTATTATGATGAACGCTTTGGTAAAGGGAACTATCGCTTCAACACCAATTATCCTCAATATTTTGCCAAAATAGCTGAGCTAAGCAACAAGTACCAGCAAACAATCACCATCAGAAAGGGCTTGGAATTTGGCGTTCAGCCAAAGGAAATTGAAAGATATGAAAAGCTCTTTGCCCAATACCCTTTGGACTTTGTCATCTTGTCAGTACATGAGATTGATGACCTCTGGCTCTTCAGATGGATTAAAAACCAAAGTGATCAGAAACAATACAATCTTGATTATTACGCAAACATCTATGAATGCATGAAAAAGTATGACAACTACTCTGTCCTTGGCCATCTTGATCAGATCAAAAGATATGATCCCAAAGGTTCTTTGCCATTTAGTGAAATCAAGGAAGCCTGTGCAGAAATACTCAAGCTGGCAATTCAAAAGGGAAAAGGCATTGAAATCAATACTTCCACTTATCTAAGTGCAAACGATGAACCAATGCCATCATTTGATATCATCAAGCTTTATTACGATCTCGGTGGCAGAATCATTACCTTGGGTTCTGATAGTCATAAGCCAAATGCTGTTGCCAATAGCTTTGACTTAACAAGGGAAAAGCTCAAAGCCATTGGCTTTAGGGAATTCTGCACTTTTGATAGGATGAAGCCAATCTTTCATGAACTATAAAAAATTGAAGCAGCTATTCTGCTTCAATTTTTCTTAATAGATAATCTTTGACATCCCTGACTGCTTTGTCTAGATCGTCATTGCAGACAACGCATTCATAAATGTCAGTTTCCAATAATTCCTGACGTGCCTTTTCAATTCTGGCGGTAATGACCTCATCGCTTTCACTCTTGCGGCCCCTGATTCTTCTTTCGAGTTCTTCAAGACTAGGTGGAGTAATGAAGATGGAAGTGGCATCAGCACATTTGGCAATGATCTGCTTGGCACCCTGGACTTCAATTTCCAGAATGACATTCTTGCCCTCTTCCCGCATCTTTTCAACATAGGCCATAGGTGTGCCATAATAGTTGCCAACAAATTGGGCATATTCAAGCAATTCGTCATTAGCGATCGCTTGTTGAAATCTCTCCCTGGTAACAAAGAAGTAATTGACTCCATCAACCTCTCCTTCTCTTGGGCTTCTGGTCGTCATTGATACTGAATAAGCTAGATTCAAATCCTCATCATTGATGATTCTTGAAAGAATGGTGCCTTTCCCCACACCACTTGGTCCACTGAAGACTATGAGCAATCCCTTTTTCATATGCATACATTTTACATCATATTAGTTCATTAGGGCATGAAAAATGTATAATAATCATATGGCTTTAGATGGAATTACATTAAGCAAGGTCAAAGAGGAAATTTCAGGCCTTTTGCCAATCAGAATCAACCGGATTTCCGAGAGTTCCAAGACAGAAATCATTTTCAATGTCCATGCCGGTGGCAAGCGCACTAATCTCGTCATGTCCTTTCACAGTGTCTACAATCACATCTGCCTATCCAACAAGAACTATTCTACATATCTCGAACCAAGCACATTTGTTATGGTCCTAAGAAAATATATTCTCAACGGCATCATCTATGACATTGAGCAAAACAGCTATGACCGCTTCCTTCTTATGAAAATCAGAGCCCGCAATGAGCTTTATGATGAAAAGGAATATCTTCTTTCAGTTGAACTGATGGGAAAATATGCCAATCTCATTCTCGTCGATCAGGAAACTGGCAAGATCATTGATGCCTTGAAGAAGATACCACCATTTGAAAATACCAGAAGAACCATCCTTTCAGGAGCCATCTTCACTCTTCCAGAACCCCAGGATAAAAAGGATCCTTATGGCAATGAGGTCAATCTTGATGAATCACTGGTCAAGCAGCTGGCTGGCTTTTCCAAGCAATTGGAAAAGGAAGTCCGCTACCGTTTATCCATTGGCCAGCAATACGAAGATGTCATCAAGGAGATCAAGGAATCAGATAGCCTCTATCTGACAAAGATTGACGACAGCTATGAATACAGCATCATTCCTCTTTTGTCACTTGAAAGACCATATGAGAAATGGCCAATCTTTGAAGGCTTTGATGAACTCTATTTCCATAGTGATGAAAAGGAACGCATCAAGAATATCTCTGATGACCTTTTCAAGGTCGTCAAAAGACAAATCAAGCACTTTGAAAACAAGATTGGCAAGCTTAATGAATCCCTTCATGATGCCATCAATCTCTCTTCTGATCTTGAAAGTGGTGAACTGCTTTATACCTATTCGAATCTGGATGACAAAGGGCTAAAGGAAGTGGAAGTCGTTGACTATGAAGGAAACAGCAGGATAATTAAGCTTGATCCAAAGCTTTCCATCAAGGAGAATGCCAACAAATACTACCAGATCTATCAGAAAAAGCGCAAAGGCAAGGTCTATATTGAAGAACAGCTAGCTATCGCCAGCAACAGTCTTGAATATTTTAATTCCCTCAATGAACAGCTTTCCTATGCTAATTATGAAGATGCCCTGGATATCAAGGAAGAGCTTGCAAAATATGGCTATCTGAAAAAGAAGACCAGTCATAAAGCCAAGAAGAAAAAGAAGATATCCCTCTACCAGCTTGAAGTTGATGGCTATCTGATCACCTTTGGCAAAAACAACATTCAGAACAGCTATCTCTCCTTCGATTATGCCAAACCCAACAACCTCTGGTTCCATGCCCATGACTATCATGGATCCCATGTTGTAGTCAATAGCGACAATCCACCAGAGAAGATCATGCGCATCTGTGCAAATATCGCTGCCTATTATTCCAAAGGACGTTATTCCAGCAGTGTTCCTGTTGATTATCTTCCTGTCAAGCAACTGAAAAAAGTGAAAGGCATGCCTCCTGGCTTTGTAACCTTTCACTCCCATAAAACAATTTACATTGACCCTTATGATGACAAAGAATTAGAGATCAGAACCCTTTAGGAAATCTTTGAGCTTAGCTACTTCATAAGGTTTTAAGAGGCGGTATTCACCGCTTTTTAAATCCCCTAGTTCCAGATTGGCTTCCCTGATACGGTGAAGACGCATGACTCTGGCACCAACAGTTTCAAACATCTTGCGGATTTCCCGGTTTCTTCCTTCATGAATAGTAATAGTCAGGAAGGTTTTCCTTTTGTTTTCATTATAACGGATGATTTCAATATGACAGGGTGCACTGACATAGTCCTCAATCACCACCCCTTTTTCAAGCCTTTCCTTTTCCTCATCGCTAAGGAGCTTGCTGATGGTGGCCTCGTAGGTCTTTTCCACTTGATATCTGGGATGAATCAGTTCCTGCATCAATTGGCCATCATTGCTTAAGAGAATCAGGCCACTTGAATCAAAATCCAGTCTGCCAAGAGGATAGAGGCGGTACTTGCAATCAACCAAGTCAACAACTGTTCTTCGACCCCGGTCATCCTTGGCTGAAGAAATGACTCCTTTGGGCTTATTAAGAAGATAGACAACCTTCTGATCTTCCTTGCTGATTCTGATGTCATCAACAAGAATTTCACTGCTGTAGTCAGCTTTGAAACCTAACTGGTCGATAACAACGCCATCAACCTTGACTCGCCCACTTAAAATCAGCTCTTCAGCCTTTCTTCTTGAACAATATCCACAGCCTGCAATGATTTTCTGCAATCTTTCCATTGTTTCTCTTCCTTTCTGACCATCTGGTAATAGAAGACAAAATTCAGCAATAAGGTAAAGTATAGAGCTGAAAAAGCCAAAACATGACGAATGAAGCGATGATTATCAAAACCATTGTTATATGCATTGATGTTTTCATAGCTATCGGCAAAGTCATATTCCTGCAAACTTTTGCGTGCCATGATGGCAAAGATGCCGGTCTTGTCAGACATGAAATGCACATAGCCATTAGACCATTGCGTATAGCATTTCTCAATGCGTCCTTTTTCAAAATGGTAAACCGCATACTGATAATCCTTGCCACCAGCAACCTTGACACTATAGATAAGTGGTGCAATGACTTCAGCCTTTTCATAATTGCAATACAAAGATATATCGATGGCAAACTGATAATCAAAGAAATAATCGTCCAGGATATATCTGATCAACTCATCATCAAGCCATCGAGGTTCCCTGGTCCTTAGATAGATGCAGTTCTTGAAGATATTATCATCGGTTTTAGCAATCGATGAAGCCAGCCCCGATACCGAGATATCATATTCATTGTCATAGATATGGTAGTTGTCATCTGATAGCTGATAGAGATAATCATCCATCAGACGGATATCCTGAAAAGAGAAATCCTTTCTTTTGCTTATCAGATCATAGACTTCATTCACAGACAATGAGGACGGGTCCTCCAAAAAAGATGCCATCATTTCCTCTGTATCAGCATTTTCCCTGATGACTAGCGGTGTCTTGATATATAGACCGCAATAGCTGATAACAGCCTCGTCATTATCGATGCTGACCATATCGGAATTAATAGGAATGGTCCTTGTCGCCATATTCTCATCTACTACTTCCAAAAAGGCCCTGGAAAGATCGATGATGTCATCTTCAATAACGATTATCGAATCAGAACTTAATCTGATTTCATCTATTTTCAGGTATTTGGCCTGATAAGCTGCATCACAGGTGGCAATCTCAACTTCTTTATCAAAGCCAATGAATTCATAGCCTTCCTTATTAGGTACTGAGGATGAAGGAAGCTGCCCTTCCCTGATCAAATAGCTGCAGTTGCCCTCTCCATTGACAAGACCGCCATCATAATCAAAAGTTATTGCATATTGCTTATCACCTTGATGGCCTTCACCAATAAGGTAATCAACATCGCTCTTCAATATATAGCCTTCCGGATAGCTTATGCCGAAGTTTAGGGATTGGGTCAGTTTGACCTTATAGGCTTTCTCCTCTTCTTCTAGAACAATGAAACCAAAATCATGAATATTCTTCAAGGAATAGTGGTAATCACTGCATTCGGGATTGGAATAGACGATCAGACGGTCTGCACTCACAATGGCGATCTTTTCCTTATTCAAATCCCTAAAACCCATTCGGGAGTCAAATTCATAGTATTGGGCCACCAGCTTTTCACCATAATAGGGATCTCCATTATAGCCAGAGGAAAACCCAGAAACAAGGTTGCCGAAATTGGTTCCAGAATAGCCGGGCTTGAGATAATTGTCAAAGGTCGTTGAGACATAATAATGGCTGAAATTTGCGATGGAATCAGCAACAGACTGATAGCCATTGCTTCTTTCGTTTTCATCATCATAAGCTATCCCCTGATAAAGGGAGTGATTCTTGAAAGCATTCAGATTTTTGCCATAGGAACTATCAACTATTGCAGTCGCAAAAAGCATGAGGGCATTATTGCCATCAGCTTGTTCAACGGTTTTGAAGCAATCACCCATGTCATATAGTTCGGAAACATTGACAACATCGTTGGCTCCATCTTTGCTGGCATCACGATAGCTATCCATTCGCCTGTCAATATTGAGGGTGTCTTCAATAAAGGAATTGATATCCTGGGCACTATAATTGCTGCTAGAGGCAAAGGGCAGATATTGATAGTAGTTGTAATAAGGTTCGCTATTGATGGCATTCTGATGGCTGTTCTTGCGATAGTCATCACTCATCAGATAGAAATCCTGATAGAAATAATGGCCATCATAGGATAAATAATCACCATCTGCTAGACCTTGTGGCGCCTTTCCTAGCAACAATTGGCAATCATGATAAGGTGTTGAAACAGCTGTATTGATAAGATGATAGAGCATTCCTTCCTGGACCATATAATAGCTAGCAGAGCTTGAGAGCTTTTCATAAGGAACAAGTTCAACCAATGTCTTGTCAAGATATCCGGTTTCACCTGAAATAGTGAAATAAGCTGAACCTAAACGGCTTTTAAGGTAGACAGCTTCCAAACCGTTTCCTCCATCAATTGTCCGATTGATGTTATAAATGGTTGAACGATATTCCTGCTTGCCTTTAAGAACAACATAGCCATATTCCATCTCTTCAACAGCTAAATTCCGGCATAAGACAAGATTATCGTATTGGTCAGCATTTTGATCATAAGCCAGATAAGCTTCGTATTCGCTTTGGTACTCACCGATTGTCTTGTTGGTCGAAGCATCATAGACAAGATATATGTCAGCTGTCTCTTCACAGTTGATATTCTTTACAAACAGCGATGCCAATATCAATGACAGCACAATAAAAAGTACAGTTCTTTTTTGATACATGCCATAATTTTAACATCATCTAAAAAAGATAGAAAGTCATCAGGGCTTGCGGTCCAAACTGCCCGATTGGCACATCCATGTCCACAAAAACCTGATGATTTCTTTCATAAGCATAGCTAATATCCATAAGTTCCAGCTTTTCTATTATTTTCCTGATTGAAACATCATGATCAACCAGGACTTCAATAATCTTTCCGTTTTTCAATTGTTCGATTCTAACCAATATCTTATTCATCAAGAATCCTGATCTTTCTGACTTTGTTTTCAACAAAGAGATAGCCTTCATTGCCATTTGGATCATCTCTTGTAAAAAGAGGAAAGATCCGCTGGCTGGAAAAACCGCCTCCTAGCCACAAGGCAATTCTTCCATGCCGGTAGCTTTTGCCATACTGGCATAAGGTTCCTTTTAGTCCATAGGCTGCTTCATAGCGCTCCAATAGCTTCTTATCATAGCTGAAAAGTTCAATCTGTCCCTTGCCATATAGGGCTTTTCTTTTCTTTATGTCATAACCAATCAACATGGAACTATCTGCTTTAACCGGTCTGATTATTTTAGGAATCCTTCTTAAAACAGGGGCTGCCCTTTGTTCTAGCGTTCTGTATTCTTCAACAAGATAAGGGATAAAGGGTTTGACTTCTCCATCAAAATAGAAGCATTTCCCCTTAGCTGCGCTTCTTTTTCCAAAGACAGTCATCACACTATCGTCATCAATCAGATAATGTTCTTCAAAAGCCATCAGATATCGATATTTGATATTTGCATTTGCCGACAAGGCCAAGACCTTGACGTTATTGGCCAGAGCCATGATTTTCAAAAGATAATTGCCATATTCCTCGTGATAAGCCAGAAAAGCAGATAGATCCTTGATTAGAAGAACAAGCCTTTTTTGATTTCCAGCAAGCAGTGATTCAAACAGAAAGACGATGTCATCGTGTTCCTGGTAGAGGATGTTGTCGGCCAGATAGCCACCATTGACACTTTGATCTGTCAAATAGACATAATCAATCTTCTCTTCATTGAGGATATTGTGCAGGCTGCCTATTGCGTTCTTGCGGGTATCAATTATCAGATTGTGCAGATCAAGATCTATTCTGACTTCATGATAATCTTCCTTGATGTAGTCATCACTGACACCTATTCCCCTTTTTACATGCCTTTTCCTTCTAGCCATCGGCAAATAGGAAAGCGGCTTTGCAGAAAAATGACCATTGCTACAGACATTGATGATTTCCTTGCATATTGATTCGTTCTCTGTTTCATCTATCAGATCTTCGGGAAATGGACATAGCCTTTCATCAAGCATAATGATTTTGCCATCATCAGCTCTTCCCGGCCTTTTGGCAAAGACACTATGAGCACTGATGAGCTTATCATCATGAAGCATGATGAATTCACCCTTCCTAGTCAGATACTTGGCATCCTTTTTGCCAATAAGATCAAGGGAATCCCGCTCTTCGTAGGTTCTTAAGGCCAGTTTAAAACTTGAATTGGAAAAGATCTCCTCATCAATTAC
>JAQXQU010000116.1 GCA_029101345.1 Erysipelotrichaceae bacterium
GCTGTCCATTGGTCTTTGCAATATCTATTGGATTATTATAACAACAAGCATACATGTCTAGTGCTTCAGCTATTTCCATACGCATAGTTTGAAATTGATTCCTATACTTTTCTTTTTAACTTTTAGGTAAATATTCAGGTATAACTGAGCTGAATATGTTTGCAATAAATGATATTACAATTTCCCACATATACTATGCCCCTCTCTCACATGCCTTTATGTATTACTGTTCTCTAGAAACTTTGATTTGTCGACTTGATTTACAAAGTCAGAAAACTGTTCCTGTAAGTCCATTGGTGGACGATACATCTTAATCTGAGCCATTGCGCTAAGTACTAAATCCCTGTTGGCAATTCCTTTTGTTAATCTCTGCGATTGATCATAACAATATGCACCATTAAGCATATTTTCAAAGAAAAGTCCATTAAGCTTTTCTTTATCAAATTTCAATACCGCAACATGAACCCAGTTTGCAAAAGGCTCATCAATGTCTATCAATTTGGCAATTCCAGTTGTTCCGCCTTTGCTATAAAGCATATCACCTTTCTCTGGATGACATTTTTTTATTGCATCAGCATAATCATCATCAGATATATACCTTGCTGTTGAGAAATCAATATATCCATTCACAATATTTCTAACCGAAATGAATGGATGACCTCCATTTTCTTTTCCAATATCCGCCAATGACTTATGCGGTCCATCTTTAATGTAGTAACATTCATCTCCAACTGTGGTTTCCACCCACCCAAACGGGTTAGTAGCCGGATCACCAAACATCTCGACAAATCGGGCTTTGATGAGCTCGTCCAGTTTCTGCAATTCTTGCTGTCGCAAACCGCAGGTTGCCTTTACATGATGAATAATTTCTAGAATTTGTTGTTGCTCCTTGATTTCTGGCAATGGAACACTAAATGCCAGTAATGTTGGTGTTGGCAAGCTTCTTCTTCGCGCCGTAGATCCACGCAGTTTCGCTTTGTAATAATCCAATGCTCGCTCACAACGCAAAGAATATTCTAAAAATTCTGGCAAAACCTGTGTTTGATCAATATCCCATATTCCATATGCTGGACTCACAATTCCAGCATCAACGATTCTTTGGGCAGCCAGCACCCCTTCATCAATAGGGAAACTAATTACAAGCTGATTCCTATAAACCAGCTTGTATCCTGATCTATCCTTTGAAGCGATTACTTTCTTAAATTTATCATCTTGAAAAACCAATCCATCATGCATTGTCATTGAAAGAACTGGATATTCACCATCCCCACAACGGACATATTTTGCTGGATGAATTAGTGTTCCTAGTTCAACCATTTTATACGATCTCATTATCTCATCCCTACAAATACAAATTTTATAATCCAAGCAGTTCTTCCAGTGCAGCCATCTCTTCCCCGATCTTCATCTCAAGCTCACGAAGATCAGTCATGATTTCCTGGCTGGATGGATATTCAACTGCTACATACTCTACCTTCTTATATTTATTGATACTCAGATCATAAGCATTATCTACAATTTCCTGCTTTGGCACGAAGAAGCTCTGTTCTGTACGCTCTCTGTCTGCTTCGCCTGCAAGGTTATGGAAACGTGCGATAATATCCGGAATATCATTTTCCTTGGTTTCGCTGCGCTTATCATCCAGAGTGTAACCGTCAGCCTTCATGTCATAGAACCATACATTATCGGTTCCGCCATGTCCGGTCTTTGTGAAGATCAGAATAGCTGTGGATACACCGGCATATGGTTTAAATACACCAGAAGGCATAGAAATGACTGCTTCCAGTCTCTGATTCTCAACAATTTCTTTTCTGATCGCCTTATGTGCAGTACTACTTCCGAAGAGAACACCGTCAGGAACGATACATGCACAACGGCCTCCAACCTTCAGCATACGAACAAAAAGTGTCAGGAACAGAAGTTCTGTCTTCTTTGTTTTACATACCTTAAGGAGATCCGCAGATACTGTATCGTAATCAAGACTTCCCTTGAAAGGAGGATTTGCCAGAATCAAAGAGAATTTCTCTTTATCTGGGTTCTGATCTGATAAACTGTCTCTGTATTCGATAAATGGATTATCAACACCGTGTGTCATCATGTTCATAGCACCGATACGGAGCATGGTTCTATCCATATCAAAGCCGTGGAACATATGATTCATGTAATGATCTTTATTCTTACGATTGAAGAATACTTCATTTTTGCGATTTTCTTTCATATAATCGCTGACCGCTACAAGGAAACCGGAAGTACCACATGCAGGATCACAGATTACTTCATCTGCCTTTGGTTCCATCAGATCAACCATCATACGAATAATATGTCGAGGTGTTCTGAACTGGCCATTTACACCTGCAGTTGCAATCTTAGAAAG
>JAQXQU010000117.1 GCA_029101345.1 Erysipelotrichaceae bacterium
ATAGTATTATTAAGATAGGAAACAGCAAACCTGTCTATGTTAAGGACAAGGCATTCTGGGAACTTTTGCAAGATCAAATTGACTAAATAATCATTGCATGCTATACTTAAGTAGACTACTTAAGTATAGCATGTTTTATTATGGAGGACTTATGGATTTTGCATATAAATTTCCTGTTGTTAGAGGTATACAGGCTGGACGTGAATACTTTATAGCAATGGTTCCACTTAAGATGATCTCGAAATTATTTCCAAATGAGGATGAATATGTTCTCCCTGAGTATCGCGCTCAGAGAAAACTAAACGAGTCTAGAATTCCAGTTATCAGCAGATATATTACAGATAATAGGGATTCATATGTGTTCTCGGCACTAGCGGCTTCAATTGATGGTGAATTTGCATTTCATGAGAGCTCTGATGGAATGGGGACAGGAATCCTGGAAGTATCGATGGATGCAAGGTTCTTGATCAATGATGGACAACATCGTAAGGCAGCAATTCTGGATGCGCTTAATGAGGATGAAAGTCTCGGTAAGGAAACAATATCTGTTGTTTTCTATGAAGATCAGGGTCTTTCGAGAAGCCAGCAGATATTTACTGACTTAAATAAGCATGCAGTAAAGACATCTAATTCTATATCCGAATTGTATGATTCAAGAGATGAACTGGCTGTTATTAATCGAAATGTGATTATGCAAGTGCCATTTCTTAATGAGTACACAGACAAAGAGAAAGATATTCTGGGAAAGTATTCATCGAATTTGTTTACATTGAATACTTTCTACATTGCTAACAAAAAAATTGTTGGAAGCTCAGATATATCAGAAACAGCAGAACAATTTCTTGTTTCATTTTGGACTTGTGTATCAAAAAACATTGTTCAGTGGAATGAATTAGTAAAGAAAGAGATCTCTAAAGTAGATTTAAGAGAGAACTATATTGTTACTCAAGGTGTTGTTGTACAAGCCCTGGGACAAATAGGGGCATATTTTTATCACAATCCTAATTTTGATATGAAGAAATACCTTTCCAGACTGCAAGTTATTAACTGGAAAAGAAGTGTATCGCAGTGGAAATTAAGAGTTATCAGATCAGATGGAAAAATTATTACAAGTAATAAAGCTATCTTGTTGACTGCGATACAGATTAAGAAGGAAATTGGATTAAAACTTTCGGAAGATGAAAAACAGAAAGAAGAACAATTTCTGAACTCTATAAATATTTAGGAGAATTATTAACATGGCAGAGAAATGTGTAAGCTGTGAAGCGAATAAACAAGGTGTCACAATAAATAAAGATACGATTGATGGGCTAATGGAAACCATAAGAAATCTGTATCTTTGTGACGATATTCCATGGGTAATAGGCTATTCAGGAGGCAAAGATAGTACAGCTACACTTCAGTTGGTATGGCTAGCGCTTTCTGCACTTCCAAAAGAACAAGTTAAAAAGCCAGTGCATATTATCAATACAGATACAATGGTCGAATCACCGGTTATTTCTAAGTGGGTTCAAAAATCACTAAAAACAATGGATGAAGCTGCTGAAAAGCAAGGCTTACCATTTGTAACACATAGATTGACACCTGCAATGGACAATACTTTTTGGGTGAATTTTATTGGACGAGGATATCCATTCCCAAGAAAGAAACTTCGCTGGTGTACAGACAGACTTAAAATCCAACCAGTAAATACTTTTGTAAAAGACCAAATAGCTGAACATGGTGAAATTATTATGGTCATTGGTACTCGTAAAGCAGAAAGTGCAAGAAGAGCGAAAACAATGGCCTATTATGAAAAGAAGAGAGTAAGAGAATTGCTTAGTCCTAACCAGGCTATGGTTAATGAATTGGTTTTCTCACCGCTTGAGGACTGGAACGATAATGATGTATGGGTTTTCTTAATGCAGTATAAGAATCCTTGGGGTTATTCTAACAAGGAATTATTGACTCTCTATAAAGGTGCTACAGCAGATAATGAATGTCCTATGATGGTAGAAAAAGGGTTACCTAGCTGTGGGAAAAGTAGATTTGGTTGTTGGGTATGTACAATGGTTGCCCAGGACAAATCTATGGAGGCTATGATTTCGAATGATGAAGAAAAAGCTTGGATGACTCCTCTGTTAGAGTTTAGAAACAAATTTGGCAATGAAGAACTTGATAGAGACAGACGTTCCTTTAGAAAAATGGCGGGGTATCTCCAGGGTAGTTACAAACAGTTACATCATGGACCATATAAGAAGGAAGTAAGAGAAGAGTGGCTAAGAGACTTATTAACCATTCAAAAAGATATAAATGAGAATGGACCAGAAGAGTTTAGTGATCTGGAACTAATTACTATGCCTGAATTAAGAAATATTCGAAGAATATGGGTTCTTGAAAAACATGAGTTTGCAGATACTCTTCCATCTATTTATGAAGAAGTAATGGGAATACCTTTCTCAGATCCTGAATGGATTGCGCCTGAAGCATTTAAGGGAGAAGAATGGGATATATTGAAAGAAGTGGTAGCCGAGCTTTATCCAGACGAAGAATTAGCCTTCGAAATGGCATATAGTTTGATAGATATTGAAAATCATTCTAATTCATTAAATCAGAGAAAAGGAGTCTCAGATTCATTAGAGTCATGTATTCATAGAACATTCTATAAGAATGAGGGTGATGCTACAGCGTACTATTTGGATACGGTGACACGAAAGAAGGATTTGGGTGGTAAGTATAATGAGATAGCATTAGATAATACTTATGACGATCCGACTGAAGAAGATGAAATTGATGAGGATGATGAGTAATGATAATTAAGAAACTAATTATGCACAATTTTGGTGTGTATTCGTCTACAAATGTTTTGGAGTTTGCAAGTAACAAACCAGTTGTCCTTGTCGGAGGAATGAATGGTCGAGGTAAAACAACAATATTGGAAGCGGTATTGTTAAGCTTGTATGGTTCCAACTCATTTGCATATACAGAAAGTAAATTCAATACATATGGACAGTACTTAAAATCCTATGTAAACAAAGCTGACGGAACATTGGAAACCTTTCTGGAGATAGAGTTCTCGATGGATGATAGTGATAAAGAGGTATACAACGTCCGCAGAGAGTGGGATGGAAAAGGCATTCGTGTTCATGAAAAAATCAGTGTCAAAAAGAATGGCGAGGAAAGTGCGTTTTTAACTGAAAATTGGCCAATGTTTGTAGAAAACATTTTACCAAGTGCGTTATCTAGCTTCTTCTTTTTTGATGGAGAAAAGATTGCAGAGTTAGCTGTTGAAGAAACCAGCGAACAGATGAAAGAATCTATTAAGGCGATGCTGGGTATAACGGTATTGGATGTTTTGCAAAGTGATGTAAATAAGATTATTGCTCGTCTTTGCAAAGCAAACGAAGAAAACCAGGATTTAAAGAAGTTAGAAGAATTACGTATTAAGAAGGAAAATGCTGAACAGGCTTTGCAAGCTGCTGATGCAGATATCGAGAATCAAAAGTTCGAATTAGAACAATTGCAACAGGAATTGGAACAACTTAATTCTGAGTATTCAATAAAGGGTGGCGGAATCCTTGAACAAAAGAATAAGTTGATTAGTCAGAGGGCGGAATACATTGCTTCTGTAAGTGGATGCCAAGAGCAATTGTTAGATTTAGTTGCTGCTGAATTGCCATTAGCACTTGTTTCTGATTTTTTAGTTGATATTGAGCGTGAAGGAAAATTAGCTCACGAGAAAAAGATTAACACAATTGCTTTTGAACGTATCAAGGAAGCGTATGGCAAGTTTTCGTATCAGTCGGAGGAAATTAGCAAATTTATTTCTTTTATGCAAGCTGAAACAGAGTCGGATGCTACAGAAGAGACATATAGTCTCTCTGAAATGAATTTGTATCAAGTAGAAGCACTTAACACACGTGGAATCAGTCAAAGTGTTGAAAAAGCAAGTAAACTAATTGCCAAGAGAGATACTAATCAGAGAAAAATAGATGAAATAGATAATTCACTTTCGGTAGATATTGAAGATGAATCATTGGAGAAGCTTTTTGCATCAATAAAAGAAAAGGAGCGTGAAATTATTGAAAAGCAAGTTGCTATAGAAAATCTGCAGAGAGAGAGAACTTCTTTACATGGTAATTTCTTATCAGCGGAGTCTGAGTTTAGCAAGTTTGCAGAGAAAACATTGGCAACTTTAGAGACTGTAGATGCAGATAAGAGAACAATTAAATATGCAAATATGGCCATTGAAATTATTAAGCTCTATCGTATCAGATTGCAGGAAAGAAAAACTGATGTCTTGGCTCAAACAATGACAGAGTGCTATAAGAGATTAGCAAATAAGAAGAACCTGGTCAATCAAATTAAGATGGATGCGGATACTTTGGATTTACATTATATCGATAGTAATGGTGAAGAGATTGCAAAGAAAAGATTGTCTGCAGGTGAAAAGCAGTTAATGGTTATTTCTCTTCTTTGGGCATTAGCTATTTGTTCAAAGAAAAAATTACCAGTCATAATAGATACACCTCTTTCGCGTTTGGACTCAGCACATAGAGAGGCTCTTATCAAGACATATTTCCCTAATGCAAGTGAGCAGACTATTATTCTGTCTACCGATTCAGAAATAGATGAGAGATATTATTCTATGATGAAAGACAGTGTGGGGGATGAATATACCCTTAATTACTGTGACAAAACAAGAACCACAACAATTAAGCCAGGATATTTTGGTTGGAAAGGAGTCCTAGAATGATTATAAAACAGATAAAATTATCAAATGTGTCGAAAGATCGTCTGGGACGATTAAAGGGTAAAACTGGAATAAAGAACTGGAACGTGTTGTGCAGATGGGCATTATGTTATTCATTATCAGAAAATACAATGCCAACAGATTTACCAATAATTGCTGATAGTAATGTGGAGATGTCTTGGTATACCTTTGGTGGAGAATATAGTGATTTATATGATGCGCTTATGATTGCTTGGTGTAAGAGGATGAACCTTCCTACTGATGAAGAAACGTTATCTAAGTATTTCAAGCTTCATTTAGAAAGAGGAATAGCGCATTTATCAGGAACCAATTTTATTAAGAATTTAGATGATTTGGTTCATCTTGCGACAGGAGAAGAGTAATGGGAATCTATCTTGATTACAATGCTTCAGCACCTATTAATCCTGATGTGCTGGACTATATGTTTGATGTATATAAAAATTCATACGGTAATGCTGACAGTAGAACGCATGACTATGGTGAGGGAGCTAGAAAAATTGTAGAAGATGCCCGTTCTCAAGTGGCTAATTTGCTTGATGTTGGAACCGGCGAAGTGTTCTTTACTAGCGGTTCAACAGAGAGTAATAATATTGCAATTCAAGGGCTCATAGACTATGCAATTGAAAATGATAAAAAGCATGTTATCACTACTACAATAGAACATAAAGCTGTTCTTGAAACAGTAAAAAGCCTTGAGAAACATGGCTTTGAAATAGATTTAGTTTCACCAGATGAAAGTGGACGCATTGCAGTAGAAGATGTAATTAGCCTGGTAAAAGATAATACGTTACTAGTGAGCATTATGCATGCGAATAATGAGACAGGAATTATTCAACCAGTAAAAGAGATAGGTAATTATTTATCTGAAAAGGGTGTTCTATTCCATATTGATGCGACACAGACTTGCGGAAAACTGGTTAAAGAACTAAGAGAACTTAAATATGACATGCTTTCATTGAGTGCTCATAAGCTTAGCGGTCCACAAGGCGTCGGCGCTCTGATCTTAAGAAAGAAAAGATATAAGCTGCCACCTGTGAAAGCTATAACTTATGGTGGTCAGCAAGAGCATGGAATAAGACCAGGAACGATACCTGTAGCGTTAGTGGCTGGTTTAGGAAAAGCTTGTGAGATAGCTAATGAGAATTATGAAAAGAATCTCGTAGCATATACAGAGAAAAAACAAATGGTATTATCGCTCATCGCAGATTCTGGGTTAGACATTAGCATAAATGGTGATCAAAACTATTGTATGCCAAATACAGTCAATATCAGTATCAGTGGTGTTGAATCAGAAGCTTTAATGCTTTCATCAAAACAATACTGTGGTAGTTCAAATGGCTCTGCATGTACTTCGCATGATTATAGTCCAAGTTAGGTATTAACTGCTATGGGCTTGGATGAAGATAGAATATCTTC
>JAQXQU010000118.1 GCA_029101345.1 Erysipelotrichaceae bacterium
AGACTGCGGTCAGCCCAATCAAGCCCTAATCACCTATCTCCAAGAATGGAGGCGAAATGGCAATAAGCTGATACTCTGGACCTGCCGCGCCGGGGATGCTTTGTCGAAAGCTGTCGAATGGTGTAAAGAACAAAACCTTGAATTCGATGCAGTCAACGATAATCTCCCGGAGATTATTGAACTCTACGGAAACAACAGCCGCAAAATCACCTGCGACTACTATATTGATGACCGGATGTTACTTCCGGAATTGATAAAGGCATAGCACCGTGATTGGTACTATGCCTATTTTCTTACTCTATCTAGTTAATTCCAATTCTGTATCCCAGATTAAACAAATCCCAAATCACATCAACATCATTGAATCTGTATGAATACTCTGGACGGTATGCACGATTTGATGTTATCTGCACCCCGCCAGGAAAACCATTACGGTCATTAAAATAACAACGAAGTTCAAGTCCCCACTTATTTGCATCAATTTCAAGAGAAATAATTCCTTCGTCCGCAATGTTTAGGTTTTCCGAAAGTCTGCTGTTGTATTCTGCGATAAAATTACGCATTCTACTTTCTTTAGCTTCCGCCTCAATAAAAACTGTCTGTCCTGTACTTTTGAAAAAGTAATCAATTTGTTGTGCAATACCCATGACTCTTCTCCTTTTATTTTATATTTTAGGCACCATGCTCATCATATCTGGAGCATTTGTCCTAATATCCCATTTTGCAATTTTCATCTTTTTGATTTTTTTCCCATCCCCAAAATCCAAAAGATCTTCTCTTCTAAAAGCATTGAGCAACTTTTTTAAACTTCCAAGTCCTAAAGATGACATAAGAAACGCCTCTTCCGGAACAACTAATTTACAATATGCCCAAAGCTGCCCTAGATCTCTGAGCGTTAACTGCGTTTTCTTTGCTTCAATGAAAAATAGCTTAACCATAGTATTCTTCTTAGCAATAGCTAAAACATCTATTTGGATATCCACGCCATTTGCCATTTCATTTACAATATTATACTTTGCCAATACTCTATCTAATCGTTCAGCATGTGCATCGACAGCAATAACATCATATCCTTTGTATCTATCTTTGACATAACGTTCAAGCCATAGCCTCATTGGTTCATATAATTCTTCTTCAAGTCTTACATTATTCATCTTTTTTGTATCCTAAATCTTTTGCAATTTCTGTCCAGCTTTCATAGTGTTTGCCCCGAATTTCTTCAGGAATAAAGTCATCATTCTCTCCAGGGTGTACAGGCTTTTCCTTTCTTCTCTGTGTAAGTTCCCAATAATAACGATGTAATCGAGCTGCTGGATCTTTTCCCGCCATAACGTATGGTTTCTTCTGCTCCTCAGCAAAATAGTCTAGAGCCTGTTGTTTATGCAATACGACAAATCCTACTGGTTGGAATTCTAAAGCCCATACTTTCACCTGATGCTCTTTTTTCCAAAAATCGCTTTTGCCTTGATTATATTTTGTTAAATTACCATCTCTCATATTTGGATGAGCCCAATCGATTGCTTGAACAGGTATATCAATACTTTTGAGTAAGTTACAAAAATCGACAACTAATTCCCAATTGTGAGGAATCTCAAAATACACTCTGTAATTTGGCTCTGAAAATGCATAATTACTTCTACGAATATATCCTGTTACATCCGCAAATCCTTTTACAAACTGTTTTCTCTCATCAAATGTGAAATTAAATACTTCTGGTGAAATTCTTACATTATCTGATGATGTAGCACCTCCTATATATCTCAAAACTTCTCTCATTAAGTAGTCTTCATTTGGCTTTCTGAAAGATAATAATGAATAATTTGCGCTTTGAGAAAATGTCAATGAAGTACCTAATAAGGGTTCTAATACCGTTCTAATATCAGTAATACTTGCTCTAACATAAATTCCAACATCATTTTGAAATTCTGTTTCCAATTTCTTATGTGGAATATCTATTGATACTGTAGTTTCAGTAGCACCTCTTTGTATTTCTCCATTACCAGTAATCATTCCAAGCAAATATGCCATTTCTACATTCATAAAGAGTCTCCTTCCACAGAATAGAACTGTTCAATTTGGTCCGCTATTGCCTTAGCTAATAATGGTGGAACAGCATTTCCTATTTGTTTTCTAATATATACTTTTGAGCCATAGAAAATAAATATATCATCAAAAGATTGTAGTCTTGCAGCTTCTCTTGGCGTAATCGCACGATGTAAATATGGATGGTTATTGGTTCCATTTGATGAAGCATCAAATCGTGTATCAATAGTTGGTGACACCTCATCCCATTTTAATCGTCCCCATGTAGTCTTAAATTTCTGTTTTCCAATCATCTCTTCTGGCAAACATTCTTTTCCCTGTTCAGGCGGAATTAACTTTAACTTTTCAATAGCCACAGCTTTATGATTTGATGCAATATGATTATACAATCGTGTGCTCCCTTCTCTCATGAGCCTCTGATAATCACTTTGCGCACCTATTCTGTACGTTTGCTCAAAACATCCTTCTCCGGAATTCAAATATGACAAATCACTTATTGCATCGCGTACTGTTGTTTTTTTACTTGCCGTAGAAATTGGAAGTGGAATATTCTTTCCCTTAGAACAAATGAAAATGGTTCTTTCTCTTGATTGAGGAACACCAAAGTCAGATGCATTTAGTATACCATACTCAACATTATACCCCAAAGCTTCTATTGATTGAATAATCTCGTCTCTAAACCATCCATTTGATGCTATTAGTAATCCTTTTACATTCTCAATTATAAACACTTCCGGCTGTATCTCTTTAACAATATTCAGATACTCTCTAAAAAGAAAATTTCTTGGGTCAGCCAATCCAAGTTTTTTTCCCTTCATTGAATAACCTTGACAAGGAGGACCTCCCGCAATCATATTTACTTTTTTCTTCCTAGCCAAATCAATGATTTTTTCTTTTATTTCTTTTTCTGTAATATCCCCTACTATTACATCGACCTCCGGCATATTTTTCTTAAATGTATTTGCAGCATTCTTGTCAAAATCTAATGCCACTACCGTTTTGAAATTCTTGTTTTTATGTAGCCCCCACGATAACCCACCAGCTCCACAAAATAAATCCAACACTCTAAATTCCATATTCTTTTTAATAATCCTTTCGGCGAATTAAAATTCTTTTAAACAAATCTTTGCCATTAACTCTAGGCTTAAACAAATCAAACTCGTTATCTGAACCATGATTTGCTTCACCAATTATTTCAAATTGTGAACCATTATGATATTTGATATAGGTAATAGGAACCCCCATTATTCCTTCATAATCCATAGGAATATCTGCTACTCTTGTAACATTTATACCATCAAAATTGTCATATTTAGGATATAGATTCGGATCAAAATACTTCGTTAATTCCAATTTATGATATCTTCTTTCAATATCAATATTTGTTAGCCACATAGCATTTCCAAGGCTTCTCCATTTCTGTCCTGTTTCATCAACCCAAAATCTTGTATTGCGGGGTTCAGTATCCGCTGGAACTCTAAATGACATATCACCAAATCTGTATCCTACCCATACTTTGTTTTCCATTATGTATGGAAATATTTCTTTATACGTAATAGCATTCTGATTTCCTATCAATAAAAATTGCTTATTATATTTTATTACCAAAGAAAATAATTCTGCAAATAAGCTAAAAGGTGGATTCGTGCAACATATGTCACATTGTTTTAAATACTCGATACATTCATCTGTTCTAAAATCGCCGCTTCCTTTTAACTTTTTGACAACACCTTTCTTTGATAGCATTGCTTTGATTGTATCATCGTCTACTTCCTCTCCTGATTTTCCAGGCATCTTGGTTATGATTAACACATATCCATGGCTGCCATCTGAACATTTCAGTTCTTCCAAAAACATATCTAATGTGAGTTGATTATTATTTTTTATTTGATCGATTTTTGAGCCAGAATATGATGTACATATAAGTTTCTTTAAATGAAGCTTATTAAAATTCTTCATAAAGAAGTAACAAAAATTTGACTCAAACGGATCATCACAGTTACATAGAACGGTTTTTCCATAAAACTGCTCTGTATAATGTTTTATTTCATCTTCAATAGTTTCATATGTTGTATACCATTCATCTGTATTATTTGAGGAATACTTTGCACTATTTAATATCGAATTTCCAGACATAGCCACTCCTTCTTTATTCTTCTATTAATACTTTCTCGCAGTAAGCTCTTTCATGATTTTTTGCTTAGCATCATACTCATCAAAATATTTTTTTAATGCTCTTTCTACAGCTACTGTTTTTGTCTGTCCAGCTTCGTCACACATTTCTTCAAGTCGCTTGTATATAGAAGTTTCTATGCATACATTCAAATATGTTCCATTCTTTTTTGGTCTTGCCATTTTAGTATCTCCATCATATAAGGCTACAATAACTCATACTCTATGATACTACTGTTTACCACCTTTTTCAACTATTAACTACTTATTTCAACTAATATGTAGTGGATTGCATTTTTCAGAAACTTATTATCGACCCATCAAAGAAATATGCATCAATTTTTTACATTAACTACCCTTTTGTCACCTTTCTTGATTATTTGATTTTATTAGATTTCTTTTTTTTGCACCATAAGAAGTTTGCTTCGTATGTTTTATCTTCTCAATTACTGATAATTGTTTGATTGTGGTTTCTTGTTTTTTTGCTTCAAGATATTTTTCAATTAGGCCAACATGTTCAGATAAACATCCTGTCTTTCCTTCTGTGATCAGGTTGATGTCTACCTTCACTCCTCCAATTTCCATTCCATCTTCATGAAGAATATCAAAGAAAGCATCTTCCCTGACATTGCCTTTGTATTCTAGGACCACATCCAAATCTGAACCAGCTTTTTCAATTCCCCGGCACCGGCTACCCGAAACTACAACACCAACAATCTCTGCATCCAAATTGTTTTCGTCAATCTTTGACTGAACATAGTCTGATACTATCCTTTCAATCTCAGAAGCGCCCATCCCATCAATCCGGTGAAATATTTCGTCCGTCTTTCTT
>JAQXQU010000119.1 GCA_029101345.1 Erysipelotrichaceae bacterium
CTGTATTCAGGAGATCCTGTATGCGAATACTTCATGAAGAAAAGAAACGAAGGCAAACCTTATCGTGTAGCAATGATCGCTGCTTTCAACAAGTTTCTAAGAATCTATCATTCAAGGGTATCCGAAGTCTTGAATGACTACGATAAAGCAAAACAATCAGTATAACCGAAGGCTGGGCAGCACTGGTTTTAAAAACCGGATCTATCATCTGGCCTTTTTGCCGTGGATTTATAGATTTTCGTATTTCAGTCAAAATAACATTGACATACATTAGCAGGTTTGTCGAACTGATAATGGGCGCACTTCTATACGAGGCAAGCCCCGTATGTGCGTTCTGCGTGGTAAAACAACTCGGACACCTGATGTCCGGGGTGTTTTCCGTCACTATGTTCCGAGAAAGGGACTGCACCCTTGCGCTGTGAAAGCAGCTGTCCCCATAACGAAAAGGCGTGGTCCTCGCGGTCACGCCTTTCCTGTTTTACTGTCTTTCGAACGCCTCGCTAAAGCCGGTGGCAAGTAAGCGCGTCATTGTTTAGACTGGATTTATCTGTTCATTAGATGTGTTCTTGCTACCCAAGTATCCCATCTTGGATCTGCCTGCATTTCCTGTTTGACTTGTGTTGCTTCTTCCACGCTCCACCAGGGCCAGTCTTTGTATAAACTGACCGCCGTAGTGTCCGGATCGGAAGGGTCTGGAATCGGACTGCGGGAAAAATCCACCTTGACCTGCTTGAGCAGCGGTGCTGTATAAGCTGGTTCTTCCTTTGCGCAGAGATCTTCGAACTGTCTGAAATGATCAAGGGACTGATCCAATGCTTCAAAGGCTTCGTCATGTTTTCCATCCAGCCATAAATACAGGGACAACTGCGTATACATTCTGGCAATCAGCCGGTTATGCTCACCATAGTTGCCATCTGTGCAAACCGCATCAAAAATCCGAATTGCTCCCTGAATGCCGCCGACTTTTTCCGAAATGGTCATGTTCTGCTTCGCTGCCAGCACATCCTGCACCATCAGAACTGCACAGGCATGGAGCATGCCCAGGATAGCCTGCCCATAGGCCTGCACCCGTTCCTTTCCGTCACAGGCGCAGATGCGCATATATTCCTTTGTGCTGTAGATGCTTGGCGCCTTCTCTGCCAAAGCGCGGGATTTTTCATACATTCCCATATTGACATATAGCTGCGTCAGTTCGCCTACTGCCACCTGTCGAAAGTCTCCGTCTTCCAATGTAAGCAGCGCTTTTTCGTAAAGCGCGACCGCTTCCGTCCACTCCGTGTACCCTCCGTGCCGCTGGGTATCGTAGATGTCATATCCCTCGGAATCCGTTAGATGATGCTCACCATAACGGCTATATCCAGCAGCGTACAGGAGAGAGGCCAAGCATGCCATAAGCCTCTCGTTCCCCGGAAACTCTACCAAGGCGTTTCGTGCGAAAGCAATGCTCTCGTTCAAATCTGCGTCTATGCCATTGTTCTTCCATTTCATTGCCTGAATCTGGGAAACCAAGGCATTGATTCTGCTTTCCCGTTCATTATGATATCCAAACAATTCATCGATGGTCACGCCAAAGTAATTCGCAATAGACGGAATCAGATTCATGTCAGGATAACTCCCGCCTGCCTCCCAGCGTGATACCGCCTGGGAGGTAACTCCCAAAGCGTCCGCAAGCTGCTCCTGGGTTCGCTTATCGCGGCGACGGAGCTGCCGTATGTTATTTCCTAAATCAAGTTGCATATAAGTGCCTCCTAAATACAATTCACCGGTGTGCTTATATCATATCGGAATCAGGCAGATAAACAATTATCAATTAGTTGTTCCATTCTCAACCATTGATTGACTTTCCAAAAGGCAAGACCATCCTTTGCAAAACTCGGACCGTGGCATTTGCTTTGCTGTTTTGCCTGATCATTGCATATTCGATTCCGCATGGATGTCCTTATTGGGGAGTTTTCTTAGGTGGAAGATATAGGGATGCCATTAGGCGTACAGGTGATAAACATATCTGTCCTCATTGCAATGGAGACCTGGATAAGGAGTAAGAAATTTTAGTTTGCCGAACAGATACAAGGGTACACTTCTATACAACTTTTTGATGTACTATGTAATCTATGATTTTGCTCAGCACCAGTGCATACATAAAAAACCGACCTATGTTCGCAATCATAGGTCGGTTTAACTGTTTTTACGAGCACTCGCCCTAGCAAAAGAGGGCTCTTTTTTTACTTAGATCTTTTCCAGTACTTTATTAACAACATTTTCAGCAGTCAAGCCGTATTTCTTCAAGACATCAGCAGCCTTGCCTGATTCACCGAAAGTATCATAGACACCGATTGGCACAATTGGTGTAGTAACTGAAGTATAACCCTTGACTTCAGAAACAGCTGAATATAAGCCACCGATGACATTATGTTCTTCAAGAGTGAAGGCCAATGAATGACTGCTCAGCAGTTTTTCAATGCCCTTTTCATCAAGAGGCTTTAAGCAGGAAACATTGACAACAGTTGCATCAATGCCCTTTTCCAACAGTGCTTTCTGAGCTTTGATTGCTTCCTGAACCATCAAGCCCATAGCAAATAATACAACCTTGCCACTACCCTGATGCAGAACATCAACCTTACTGAAATCAAAGACATGGCCTTCTTGATAGACATCTTCAACCTTGCCTCTGCCTAGTCTTACATAACATGGGCCATCGTTATTAGCAACATGTTCAATAACAGCCTTGGCTTCATATTGATCACATGGTACATAGACACGCATATTTGGCAGTGCACGCATAATAGCTACATCTTCAATGGATTGATGGGAAGCACCATCTTCACCAACAGATAAGCCAGCATGAGTTGCACAGACCTTGACATTCAGATGTGGATAGCAGATGGAGTTTCTGATGATTTCAAAAGCACGACCTGCCGCAAAGATGGCAAAGCTTGAAGCAAAGACTGTCTTGCCGGAAGCAGCCAGACCAGCAGCCATACCCATCATGTTAGCTTCAGCAATGCCGGCATTCAGATGTCTTTCTGGACATGCCTTCTTGGCTTCTGCAGTCTTGGTAGACTTGGTAAGGTCAGCATCCAAGACAACAATATTCGGATTTTCTACAATCAGCTGTGCTAATTTCTCGCCATAAGCATTTCTGGTTTCCTGAGCCATCTTACTTGACCTCCTTCAATTCTTCCATTGCCATTGCATATTGTTCTGCATTAGGAGCTGAACCATGCCATGCAGCATTGTTTTCCATAAATGATACGCCCTTGCCTTTAACAGTATGGGCAATGATTGTTGTTGGCTTGCCCTTAGTCTTGCGAGCTTCTTCAAAAGCCTTTTCAATCTGATCAAAATCATGGCCATCAATGACAACAACATGATGACCGAAAGCAGCAGCCTTCTTATCAAGTGGCAGTGGATTCATGACTGTTTCAATTTTGCCATCAATCTGCAAGCCATTCAGATCAAAGATGATGCATAAGTTATCAAGGTTGTAATGAGCAGCTGCCATCATAGCTTCCCAAACAAGACCTTCTTCTGATTCACCATCACCAACCAATGCATAGACGCGGTGATCATTGCCATCCATCTTATTGGCAATAGCCATGCCAACTGCTGTTGAAACACCCTGGCCTAAAGAACCAGTTGACATATCAACACCAGCAACATAGTTCATATTAGGATGTCCCTGCAGGTTGGAACCCAACTGTCTGAAGGTATGGATATCTTCATTCAGAATTCCCTTTTCATTTAAGACAGCATAAAGGACAGGACTTGTATGTCCCTTGGACAAGACAAAGCGATCACGATCAATGCCATTGACATTATCGGCATTGATATCCATTTCATTCATGTAAAGGTAAGTCATGATATCAGCTGCACCCAAAGATCCGCCTGGATGACCACTCTGAGCATCATAAACCATAGTGACAACATTGCGTCTGACATTCAGCGCATGTGCCTTCAGTTCTTCTTTATTCATAAAGCAAAAAATCCTCCACAAACATTATACATTACGAAAAACACTAGGTTATTGTATAATTTAACAATGATAACTAAAAAGATAAAACTGGTCATATTTGACGTTGATGGCACAATCCTGGACACTGAAAGGCCTTATGTTGAAAGCTGCATGAAGGTTTTAAAGGACTGGGGCTATCATGATATTACAAGAGAGCCCTTCTATCGCTGCATGGGTTTAAACAAAGTGGCTTATGAAGAAAAGATGCAGAAGATCCTCGGATCTGAATTTCCCTTCAGAGCCTTTAGAACCAAAGCCCATGAAGAAGAGGACATCTATTACCAAAGCCATCCTTTAAAGAAGATGCCAGGTGTTGATGAAACCTTTGCCTTTCTAAAGGAAAACAGTATCCCGATGGCTATTGCAACATCAAGATATCGTGAAAAGTCCGATCACAATCTTGCAAAGGTCGGATTGCTTGATTCCTATGATTTCTCCATCTGTGGCGATGAAATCATCAACTCCAAACCTGATCCGGAAATCTTCCTGAAGGCAGCCAAACACTTTAATACCGATCCTAGTGAAGCTGTTGTCATTGAAGATTCCAGCAATGGATTGAAAGCAGCGATCAATGGTGGCTTCAGATGCATCCTTGTTCCCCATGTGGCAATCCTTAGTGATGATGATAAGGCAAAAGCCTTTAGAGTAGTAAAGAAACTTGATGATATTGTTGATGTTATTTGTGAGGTAAATGGATTATGCAGAAAATAGAACTTTGCATCTTTGATGTTGATGGCCTGTGCCTTGATTCAGAAAGACCATTTGTAGAATTCGCCTTGGATTTTGTCAAAAGACATGGCTATGACCAGATTGATCTTGACTATATCACTTCCTCGATGGGTCAGGGCCAAAAGGAGAGCCGGGAATTTGCCTTAAAGCGCCTAGGCCCTGATTTCCCAATTGAAGAATATGCCAGCAAGCTATCCAAGGAAGCTGCTGAAAACAACAAGGGGAAAATCTTTGCAGTCAAGGAAGGCTTGCTTGAACTCTTGGCATTTTTAAAGGAACATGGCATCAAGACAGCTGTCGCTACTTCCCGTGTTGCCAAATCAGCAGTCAGAGATCTCATCAATTCCGGTCTTTCTGACAAATTTGACTATATTCTCTGTGGTGATGATGTCCCAAGATCCAAGCCTTATCCCGACATCTATCTCAATGTCATCAACAATTTCCATTGTGCACCGGCCGATGCCCTGGTTTTTGAAGACTCCCATAATGGACTTAAATCAGCTATGGCTGCCAATATCCCTTGCATCCTTGTACCCGATGTTGCCAAATTGACGAAGGAAGACCACAATAATGCTTTCAGAGTCATTCCTAGTCTTGACAAGGCCATTGATATTATCAAGGAAATCAACCAGCTTTGATTATGAAAGAGCCTTTAGCATCCCATCTTCGTCCCAAGACCATTGATGACATCATTGGCCAGAAACAGCTCGTAGGTGAAAATGGCATCATTCGCAAGTGTCTTCAAGAAAAGACCATCTTTTCGTCTGTCTTCTTCGGACCACCAGGTGTCGGCAAGACTACCCTGGCCAGAGTGATTGCTGAAGAACTTGGCAAGCCTTATCGCCGCTTCAATGCCGTTACCGGCAACAAGAAGGATCTTGATGCCATCTTCCTTGAAGCCAGGATGTCCGGTCAGCTGATTCTCATCTGTGATGAAGTCCATCGTCTTAACAAGGACAAGCAGGATCTGCTTTTGCCCCATATTGAAGACGGTTCCATCATTCTGCTAGGTGCCACAACCGCTAATCCTTACCATTCCATCAATCCTGCCATTCGCAGCCGTTGCCATCTCTTTTCTCTTAATGCCTTAAGCAAAGATGATATCAAGGAAGCTATCAATAATGCACTTACAAGCAAAGATGGCCTGGCTAATGAATATTCCATCGATGATGATGCCCTTGATCTTATTGCTGATCTAGTCAATGGTGATATCCGCTTTGCCTTGAATATCCTTGAAATATCAGCTATTATGGCCAAAGACAAAAGAATTACCAGGGACATCATCAAGGAACAATGCCAGCTTTCCAACAAGCGTTCAGCCGGCAGTGATGATGGCTACTATGACCTCTTATCAGCCTTCCAGAAATCCATCCGCGGGTCCGATGTCAATGCCGCACTTTACTATTTGGCTTTATTGCTGGAAACAGGTGATCTTGAATCAATAGTCCGAAGGCTGCTGGTCATCGCCTATGAAGATATTGGTTTGGCCAATCCCATGCTTGTTGCCAGAACATATCCAGCATGTGAAACAGCTTTGCATGTTGGCATCCCTGAAGCCGCGATGCCTTTAGGACTCCAAGTCATTGACCTCTGCCTTTCGCCAAAATCAAGAACAGCTCATGATGCCATGAAAATGGCGAAAGAACTGGCTGATGCCAAAGCCTATGACATACCATCCTATTTGCATATGACACCAACCATTCCTTTGGATGAGCGCTATTCCTATGATCGCTATGACTGTTTTCATAAGATCCAGTATCTGCCTGATGAAATCAAAAACAGCGAATTCATCAAGGACTTCAATCCTAATCGCTATGAACAGCAGCTTAAAGCCATCTATGATGAATTGAAGAAAACCAAGCGTACTTCCAATCTCAAGCATCTTTATAAAAACCATTAATGACAGCAGAACATCCACAGCTTTAACTGTGGATGTTTTCTATTTGCAGGAAATAAAAGCGCTTACTAGAATAAATGCCAATTGCATTGAAAAAATCTTTCATTTATGATTCTCTATGGAAACAATTATGCAGATATATTAGGGAGGTAACTATGAATATCAATAGTACTGCAAAGGATATTGTTGCGGCTGTGGGAGGTCCTGGCAACATATCAAATCTCACTCATTGCATGACCCGTTTGCGCTTTTCGCTTGTCGATAATGACAAGGCTGACCTAAAGGCGCTTGAGAAGGTCAAAGACGTCAAGGGTGTTGTTTCAAACATTTCAGAAATCCAGGTCATTATCGGTCCAAATGTCGATGAAGTCTTCAAGTGCATCAATAACAGCTTGGAAACAGGCAAAACAGATGAAAATAGGAAAGAAAAGAAGAACATCTTCTCAACAATCCTTGATCTTTTCAGTTCCGCTTTTGCCCCGCTTATTCCAGCTATTATGGGTGCTGGCTTTATTGCCATTCTTTTAGCCTTGTTAAAGCAGCTTGGCATTATGTCTGACCAGTCTTCAACCTATCAGCTCCTAAATGGCATTGCCAATGCCGTCTACTACTTCTTTCCGGTTCTGATAGCCTATTCCTTGGCTGGCCGTCTTAAAACCAATCAGGTCTTTGCGATTGTGGTGGCTTGTTTTCTGGTCTATCCCGACTTTATGAATATATTGAATACAGCTAAGGAAGCAGGAACCATGACTACTTTCTTTGGCATTCCAGTTCTTTATGCCAGCTATAGCAAACAGATCATTCCCATCTTCTTCTCTGTTGTTTGCTTAAAATATATTGAAGAATACATCATGCGCTATACACCAAAAGCTATCCGTTCCATGGTTGGCTCTGGTCTTGTCCTGATCATTGCGGTCCTGATTACCATTACCATCCTTGGTCCAGCTGGCGCAAAACTGACAGAAATCTTCAATGCCTGCGTCTACTTTATTGTTGATAAATGTGGCTGGGTAGCTGTGCCAATCATGGCCTTCCTGAACCCTTTCTTCTTAGCGACTGGTTTAGGTTCTGCCAATTTTCCAATCATGTTGATGAGCTATATCAACAATGGCTATGAAGCTTTGATTCTGCCGGCAGCCTTGGCTGGCAATGCCGTTCAGGCTGGTGCCGGTTTTGCGATTGCTTATAAGTCCAAGAACAAGGAACTGAAGTCTGTGGCTATGGAAAGTGGCATTACGGCCTTGATGGGCATTACTGAACCCATCATCTTCTCAGTACACTACCGTCTTAAGAAGACCTTCATTACTGTCATGATCGCTTCAGGCATTGCGGCTATTCTGCCAGGCATTACCCATGTGGCATGTTATGCCATGGCTAATGGCATTCTATCACTTCCTGCCTATTTGCCAGGTGGTGTAATGAATCTTCTCTTTGCTTGTATTACACTAGTATTATCAGTAGTCATTGGCTTTGTAGCTATCATGCTTACAAAGTTTGATGATCCAGAAGAAGACTAATAGAAAGGATGATGCAAGTGGGTTTTCCAAAGGATTTCCTCTGGGGTGGAGCAATCTCTGCCCATCAAGCTGAAGGAGCTTGGAATGTTGATGGACGTGGTCCTATCAAAAGGGACTATCTGATCCTTGATAAGAAGACAGGAAAGCGTCTTGTGACTTATGTTGATGAAAACGGCAATCACTGCAAGGCCGCTTTGGAAAATGGACCACAGCTGCCCAAAGGCTGCCATTATGCCTGCTTTGAAGATTGTTACTACCCAGACCATGATGGCAATCACTTCTTTGAACATTACAAGGAAGACATTGCCTTATGCAGGGAATTGGGTTTCAAAATCTTCCGCTTATCAATTGCCTGGTCAAGAATCTTTCCTAAGGGCATTGAAGAAAAACCTAATGAAAAAGGCCTTTCCTTTTACCGGGATGTCTTTAGAGAACTCAAGGACAATGGCATTGAACCCTTAGTCACCCTTTGGCATGATGATACCCCACTCTATTTGGAAGAGGAGTGTGGAGGCTGGCAAAACCGCAAGCTCATCTCTTATTTTGACCATTATGCCCTGACCTGTCTTAAGGAATTCAAGGGCCTGGTCAAATATTATCTGACTTTCAATGAAATCAATAATGTCCTGTTGTTTCTTGACATGTTCAATGGTAATGCAACTGACGAAATGTACAGGAAAGCTTATCAGGAACTGCATTACAAATTTGTAGCCAGCTCCCATTTTGTCAAAGCTGCTCATGAATATGACCAGGATGTTAAAGTTGGCTGTATGATCTGTGGTGTTCCTTTCTATCCAGCAAGTGCTGATCCCAAGGACATTATGCTTAGTTTAGAGTATATGCAAAGGGGTATCTATTATAGTTCTGATGTCTTATGCAAGGGCGAATATCCTGACTTTGCGCGAAAACTATATGCCAAGCATCAGGTAAGGCTTGATATCAGCGAAGATGATCTTAAGGACTTGAAGGAAGGCGTTGTAGACTTCTATTCCTTCTCCTACTATATGTCATCAGTCGTTACCGTTCATCAGAGTGATGATCTGGTGTCAGGCAATTTCGCTGCTGGTGTCCGCAATGAATACCTTGATTATTCTGAGTGGGGCTGGGCTTTTGATCCTTTGGGATTAAGATATTTCCTGGAACTGATCAATGACCGCTATCGCTTGCCTATGATGATCGTGGAAAATGGCCTGGGGGCAAATGATGTTCTTGTGGATGGCAGAATCCATGATGATTACCGAATCAGATATCTTCATGATCATTTATCGGAAATGAAAAAAGCCATAGCTGATGGAATTGAACTTATTGGCTATACAATGTGGGGATGCATTGATCTTGTCTCGGCAGGTGGCGAAATGAAGAAACGCTATGGCCTTGTCTATGTCGATAAGGATGATGAAGGAAATGGCACATATCTAAGAATCAGGAAGGACTCCTTTGCCTATTATCAGAAAGTCATCAGGACAAATGGTGAAGAACTCTAAAACCATGGCTTAGCCATGGTTTTTTAAAAATGCCCCTATCAGTTGACAGGGGCTAAATGGGGGATCTATATGCAAATCCAAGCAGTACTCTCTTGGACACTTATCAGTTTAATGATAAATGCTTAAATGACACTTAAAGTTCTATTGATTGTGCTTTAAGTTTCAATTAAGAAATAGAAGCTATAATATAGTTGCAGGTGAAATATGAAGATATTGATTATTGAAGATGAAAAGCTCTTAGCCCAATCTTTGAAGATGCTCCTTAGCAAGAAGGGTTTTGAAGTTGAATGCGTATATGATGGTGAAACCGGCAAGGATTATGCTTTGACAGGGATATATGATCTCCTGATTCTTGATGTCATGATGCCGGGCCTTGATGGCTATGAAGTAGCCAGCATTGTCAGAGCCAAGCGTTGCAATACACCTATCCTGATGTTAACAGCCAGATCCGAGATTGAAGATCGCATCAAGGGATTAAATTCCGGAGCCGACTATTACCTCACCAAACCCTTTGATAATCGGGAGCTTCTGGCCTGTGTCAATGCTCTTTTAAGAAGGCAAGGAGGTCAGGTTGATGAGATGTCTTTTGGCAATACAACCCTGGATCTTTCAACCTGCATCTTGTCTTGTGGTGATAAAAGCATCCGCCTATCAAGCAAGGAATTTGATATGATGCGCTTTCTATTGCAAACAAAGGAAAAGAACATTTCCAAGGAAGTGCTGATTGTCAAAATCTGGGGTTTTGACTCCAATGCGACCGAGAATCATGTTGAAGTCTATATTGGCTTTTTAAGAAAGAAGCTGGCCAGCATTGGTTCAAATGTCAGAATTGAAGCAATCAGGCGTCTGGGCTATCATCTGGAGGTCAGTGAATGATGATAAAGAAACTGCGCAACAAGTTCATCTTTGTCAACATGATGATCGTCACTATCATGCTTTCTCTGATCTTTGGCTTCATCTATTTTTCAACAAGCAACGATCTTAAAACCGAAAGCATTGCCACTATGAAAAAGATTGCGTCCAACCCAATGCAACTAGCCAGGCCTGGTGTTCAAAGCGATGACATCCATCTTCCCTATTTTGCCATTATCGTCAACAGCTTTGGGGAAGCTATTGAAGTCTCCAGCAATTCCTTTGACCTTTCAGATCAAAATCTCCTTTTGAATATCATTCAGGATACCGCAAGTGCTAATAGTGATACTGGCATTCTCAAGTCCTATAATCTTCGCTATCTGCGCTCGGAATATCGCTTTGGCTTTAGTTTTGTCTTTGTTGATATCAGTTCAGAAAAGGCTATCCTGCATAATTTGTCCCAGGCCTTCCTTCTGATTGGCGGTTCTGCCTTTCTTGTCTTTTTAGGCATCAGTTATCTTTTGGCCAATTGGGCAATCAAACCAGTTGCAGAAGCTTTCAGCAAGCAAAAGCAGTTTGTGGCTGATGCCTCCCATGAACTGAAGACACCATTAACTGTCATCAGCAGCAGTGTTGATCTTCTTGCCAGCAAGCAATGTTCAGTCGATGAACAAAACCAGCTTGTAAGCAATATTTCCACCATGTCTAAGCAAATGCGAAACCTGGTAGAAGAAATGCTGGAGCTGGCCCGGATGGATAATGGCCAAACGGAAATGAATTATGCGACCATCTCCTTAACTGAAGTTGCCAATGAATGTGCTTTGGTCTTTGAGCCGCTCTTCTTTGAAAAAGAGCTAAACTTCAGCTATGAAGTTGATGAAGACATCAAGCTCAAAGGTGATCCTCAAAAACTGGCTGAACTGATCAATATCCTTTTGGATAATGCCCTCAAATATGCATCACCAATGGGCGATGTCAAGCTCGTACTTAAGCATCAGGGAAGTCATAAATGCCTGCTCTTTGTCAGCAATACTGGCGAAGCAATCAGTGAAAAGGAACTGAAGAGTCTCTTCAAACGCTTCTATCGGGTTGATAAGGCAAGAACAGCCAAGGGCAGCTATGGTCTTGGCTTAGCAATCGCCGATGGCATAGTTGCAATGCATCATGGCAAAATCAGTGCCAGAAGCGAAAACGGACAAAACATTTTCCAAGTTGAACTGCCAACTATGCAATAAGTCTTTCCTTTATCAAAAGCCAGTTGATCAACTGGCTTTTTCTTTGAATATCATTTCAAGCTTCTTCGCTACTTCCTTGACCTTATCAATATCCAATCCCGAATAATTGATGACCAAGGTATGAGTCACGCATTCACCATGATAATAATAGGATAAAGGAGCGATCTTCATGCCTAACTTCAAGGCCTGCTTGGCTATTTCCTGATCCGAGACAGCATAATCATATTCCAGCAGGAAGTGAAGACCGGAATCAGATTCCCTGATTCTGATATGACTATAGTATTCCTGCTTTTTCAATTCATTTACCAAGGCATCCCTTAGCCCCTTATAGTGATTGCGCATGCGATTAAGATGCCTTTCAAAATACTTGCTTTCAATGAATTCAGCCAGAATCATCTGATCAAAGGTGGAAACCGGACAAGACAAAAAACCCATCTTCTGCCGGTATAGTTCCTTTAGCTTTTTTGGCAGCACCAGATAGGAAATGCGGAAAGTTGGTGAAATGGTTTTGGAGAAGGTATTCATATAGATGACCCTTTGGCTGTTATCAATGCTGTATAACGGGGCGATCGGTTTGCCTTTGAGACGGAACTCATTATCATAGTCATCCTCAATGATATAGCCATCATTGGCCATTGCCCACTTCAATAATTCGTAACGTCTGGCAGCTGATGTTGTAATGCCAGTCGGAAAATGGTGGGCACAGGAAATATGGGCAACCGTAGCTTTTGATTCTAGCAGATCCTTCATGCTGATGCCTTCCTTATCAAGTTTGATATGGACGTGCTTGACATCATTTAATGCATATACTCTTTCAATGCCCTGATGGCCGGGGTCTTCCAATGCATAAATGCGCTCTTTACCCAAAAGCAGAGCCAGAAGATTATAGAGATATTCAGAACCTGCCCCAATGATGATCTGATCAGGAATTGCGTCAATTGATGAGAATTCCCTTAGATGCTGTGCTATCGCCTTTCGAAGTGGCAAATAACCCTTCTTATCAGCACTGATAAAGATCTCTTCCCTTTTCTCCAGCAATATCTTCCTTGAAATCCTCGACCAGGTATCAATAGGAAAGGAACTGGCTGAAACAGCATTCCTTTGCAGATCAAGACCAATTGTCCTGTCTTCTTCACTTCTTTCCAAGGATAGTTCACTTTCAATGGAAAATGGTATCTGCAGGCTATTTACAAAATAGCCCTTCTTCTCAATGGCACTTAAATATCCCTCAATAATGAGCTGTCCATAAGCATTTTCAACTGTTATGACCGAGACATTGAGATTGGCAGCTAATGCCCTTTTTGATGGCAATTTGTCATGGGCCTTGAGTTTGCCTTTAATGATATCTTTCTTGATGCATTGATAGATATATTCGTAAATAGGCATTTTCAAGTCATCTGGTATGGTATAGGTTAACATCATTTCTCCAATCTGGTCTTATTAATAATATTAAAACTGACTATATTAATATGTTCAATATCATTTTATACTGAAAATCGTTAGGAGATATATATTATGAATAACAAGAAAATTCTCAAGCTGACCATGACAGCTTTAATGACAGCCCTCTGCTATATTTCCTTCAAATATCTGCAGATCAAGATTCCAACACCTGCCGGCTTTACATCATTCCACCTTGGCAATACCTTCTGTGTCCTAGCAGCGCTTCTGCTTGGTGGTCCAATCGGTGGTATTGCCGGAGCTATCGGCATGGGCATTGGCGACTTGCTTGACCCTGCTTATGTCATCGTGGCACCAAAAACTCTGATCCTCAAGTTCATGATTGGCGTTATCACTGGTTTCTTTGCTCATAAGATCTTCCATATCAAAGACAGGGA
>JAQXQU010000120.1 GCA_029101345.1 Erysipelotrichaceae bacterium
TCAGGAAATAGATGCAGTAATAGAACTTGAAGATGGAGAATGGTGCGCTTTCGAGATAAAACTTGGAGCAAAGAAGATTGATGAAGGAGCATCAAACCTAATCAAAGTTTGTAATTCAATTGTCGAAAATGGAGGTAAAGCTCCCAAAGTTAAATGTGTAATCTGCGGTCTTTCAAATGCAGCATATCAAAGAGCAGATGGCGTATTTGTTGTACCGATTACTGCTTTGAAGAATTAATTTTTAATTTCGCGTTCTTAAATTATTCAATATCCAATATAGGCAATCAATCGATTGCCTTTTCTTATGTAAAAGAAAAAGGACTTCCATAAGGAAATCCTTGATCTTGCATAATGCAGATTGTACCAAAGATTAACGCTTAGAGTACTGAGGAGCTCTACGAGCACCTTTAAGACCGTACTTCTTACGTTCTTTGCAACGTGGATCTCTAGTTAGGAATCCAGCCTTCTTCAGTGCTGGTCTGAAGTCTTCGCTTACTTCAAGCAAAGCTCTAGAAATGCCATGTCTCATAGCACCTGCCTGACCTGTTAATCCGCCGCCGTAAACATTGATTTTTACATCATACTGGTCAACTGTACCTGTTAGCTCAAGAGGTGATTTGACAACCATTCTTAAGATTTCAGATGGTAAATATTCTTCGAGAGACTTGCCACCAATAGTGATGACACCAGTACCAGGTGTTACATAAACACGAGCTACTGAAGATTTTCTTCTACCTGTACCAAGGTAGACAACATTTGATTTCTTCTTAGGCATTATCTAATTCTCCTTACTTTAAAACGATTGGCTTCTGAGCAGCATGTGGATGCTCAGCTCCTTCGTATACATATAAGTGAGTGCGAATCTTATCGCCTAACTTATTGTGTGGCAGCATGCCCTTAACAGCATGTTCCACAAGCTCTACTGGGTACTCTCTCTTCATTAAACCAATTGTTCTTGATTTAAGTCCACCTGGATACATTGAGTGGCGGTAATAGATCTTCTTTTCTTCCTGATCGCCTGTGTAGACAACCTTGGAAGCGTTGATGATGATGACATAGTCACCACAGTCAACATTTGGCGTATATGTTGGCTTATGCTTGCCTCTTAGAACGCTAGCAACTTTTGTTGCTAAACGGCCAAGACGCATGCCTTCAGCATCAACGATATACCAGTCTTTTTTGACTTCTGCTGGTTTCAGCATTGTAGTCTGACGCATAATTTTTTTTCTCCTTGAGTTTCCGGGGCTCAATAAAAAAGATAAGGTCACATAAATGATAACTTATTGACCTTTTAAAAACAAGAAGATTATTGTCTTTTTACAACTGGCAGATTCCATTTGTAGCGATAAGCACAGTATCTGATCAAAAAGATTGATAAGAAGCCTGCCACAATGGCAATTCTGGCATCTGTTATTTGCAACAGCAGATAATAAATGATGGCACCAATGATGGATGCTAAGGCATAGACCCTTTTTCTTAGGATTGTAGGAATCCTTGAAATCAGCAGATCTCTTAATAGTCCTCCCCCACAGCCGGTAATCATTCCCATCATGACTGCCAGGAACATATTATTGCCAAAGGCAGATTCGATGACGATATGAACACCAACCAAGGTAAAGGTTCCAAGGCCAATGGCATCGACAATATTGATGACCTTGTCATATTCCTCGACCTTCTGATAGAAGCTGTTGGTATAAGCCAGAAAAAAGACGATCAGGGAAGTAATCAGTGAAAAGATGAAATAGATCTTGTCAGTAAAAAAGACCGGTGGAATATTACCCAAAGTGATATCTCTAAGGATTCCCCCACCTGATGCTGTTATGGCACCACAGAAGATAACCCCAAAGATATCAAGGTCACATTGAATAGCCATGAGACTGCCAGCTAATGAGAAGGCGCAGGTGCCTAATAGTTCAAGTAATAATATCATTTCCATTTGTATTATACTCCATTCATATAAAAAGACCATTTCTGGTCTTATTCTTCTTCCAAAAGATGGCTGATGACAGAACGTCTGGTGATAATGCCCATCAGGACTCCCCGATCATCAATGATTGGAACATAATTGGCATTCATGATGTGACATAATAAGACATCCATATCTGCATCAACATTGACAGCAGGTGTAAAATCCTTTCTGATCAGCTCTGTCACATTATGCTTAGCTAATTGTTCAAGCTCCGGCTTATCCAGTGATAATAGGCCATATAGCAGATCCCCTTCCGTAATTGTCCCTAAATAAAGGCCTTCCTTGGAGATGACAGGAATAGCTGTATAGTGGTAAGTGCGCATCTTTTCAAGAGCCTGTCTGGCATTCATGGTCTCATCAAGAATTGCAACTTCCTTCTTAGGTATCATTAGCAAAAAGATATTCATAACTTTCTTCATGCTTATATTTTACCAAGGAATCCCACCCATAATCTCACATAATACAAGCACTCGATTTGCACTATAATAGACATATGAAATATCAGATGATTGTCTCAGATTTGGATGGCACCCTGCTCCCGATTGGCCATACTTCTCCTTCCCCTTTTGCCCTTGCTGTATTGAAAAAAGCCAGGAATCAGGGAATTCTGATTACTATTGCCACAGGCAGAGGCATCACCGGTGTTCCAAAGGAGCTAAGTGATGAAGGACTAATTGACTATGTCATTGCCTGCAATGGTTCCATTGTCTATGACTTCAGAAATAAAAAGGTTCTTTTCTCAAGGGCATTAGACCACAAACTGACTGTTGATATCATCAAGAAGATCAAGCAGGAAGGCATTTATGTTGCGACCTACATTGATGGCAATGAAATCGGTGACAAGGAAGACCTGAAAAGATATGATGAATTCTTTATTAACAAGGAAGTCAGCCAGATGATGCTATCAGTCATCTATGATATCAAGGACAATCTTCTTGACTTCATCATCGCTTCCCATCCTAATGTCAATAAGATTCTCTCTTTCTTTAATGATGAAGAACTTGATATCAGAGATAAGCTCATGAAGGAAATCAAAGAAGAGTATTCAGGCATCGATATCTCCAGTGCCCTCTATAACAATATGGAAATCACTGATGATTCTTCAACCAAGGGCCAGGGTCTTAGCTGCCTCTGTAGGCATCTGAAGATGGATTTAGCAGAAACGGTTGTCCTAGGAGATGGTGATAATGATATCAGTATGCTAAAAATAGCTGGATTATCAATTGCCCCCGCCAATGGCAGTGCCAATGCCAGAAAACATGCCATGGTCATTGCTGATAAGGTAGAAAATGATGGCGTCATCAAAGCCATAGAGGAATATGTATTATGAAAAGATATCGGATAATCTATGAAGGACAGGTCCAAGGCGTGGGCATGCGTGGAACATTATTCATGTTAGCCAGATATTATAAGGTTACTGGCTATGCTCGCAATATGGCCAATGGCAATGTCGAATGTGAAATCCAGGGTTCAGAAGATGCCTGCAAAGCCTTTATCAATGCTTCACTTGAAAGGGATAGCTGGATTGTCATCTATGATTATGTCATCAAGGAAAAGGAAGTTGTTTTGGAAGAAAAGGCTTTTACAATAAAATATTAAATTTAGTTAAGCGCTTACATTTTTTTGTACTATAATAAAGATACAAATAAACTGATTTCTTTAGGCAAGTGCACCTCTCCTTTTTTACTACCATCCAAGCATTTGCCTGTATGTAGTTCCTTTTCTATATATAAAGCCCGCTACTTAGCGGGTTTTATATTTATCTTATTATTTGTCTCAGCTAATATATCTGCTCTTAATCTCTTGAAAAAATCCGAGAAGGAAACAACATCGTGGGCATATTCCTTCTGCAGATCATATTCATGATCTTCCCAGGTTTCAATTGGGGCTTCATTATGCTGGATGACTGCTTCCAGTTTATCAAGAGCCTTATAGATCCTGGCTTCAAGGGTCTTCATTTCCTTCATTTCCCAATAGAGCTCTTTCATCTCTTGGCCACAGGCTTCATCAATTTCCCTTAGCCAATTGTCCAAGGACTGTTCTTCTTTTTCTTCATCGGCTTTGGTTTTAAGAAAGACGGGGATATCACCAGTAAAGCATTCACCTAAATCGTGGATCAGGCACATCTTGATGACCTTATCAATATCCGTATCCCTGAATTCATCCTTTAGCCACATGGCCATAAGGGCAATTCGCCAGCTGTGTTCAGCAACGCTTTCTGCTTTGCCACTGGATGTTGTTGAATGTCTTATCTCATCCTTGAGCTTTTCGGCTTGATGAATCATTTCCAGGTATATCCTTGTGTCCATAATCCTCCTATAAGCCCATACTTGGCATTTAGATCTTCTTGAAGCGATGCATCAGGATTGCTCCTGCCATGGCGACATTAAGCGAATCGATATTATGCATATCGATTTTGACTACTTCATCAGAGATTGCCATGACTTCTTCCCTGACACCTGATCCTTCATTGCCAAGAATGATGGCCATCTTTTCTGCTGTTTCCACTTCATATAATTCCTTGGAATGAGCCTTGAGACCTGTAGCCAGGATTTCATAGCCTTCTTCCTTGAGAATGGGAATGATGCTGGTCAGATCATGGATGGAAATATTCAGGGAATAGATGGCACCTTTGGAAGCCTTCAGGCATTTATCATGGTAGATATCAGCTGATTGGGTTGATAAGATGACATCATCAAAGCCAAAAAGTGCAGCACTTTCCATGATTCTTCCAATATTCAAGGGATCCTGCAAGTGATCAAGAATGATCACTCTTTTGGAAGAGGATCTCTTTTGATCGATATGTCTGCCAACGCCAATGCATGTCAGTCCTTCCTTTTTTGCAATCTTATCCAGTACTTCCCTGCTTACTTCATAGCTATTGGCAAATTCAAAAGGCGGCTTATCCACATAAACCAAGGTCTTGAGATAGCCATTATCATAAGCGCTTTTGACTAAATCTTCATAAAGGAGCAGATATTCATCCTGCCGGTATTTCTTCTGATGAAGCTTGGTCCATTCCTTGACCTTGCGATTATCCAGCGATGTTATCAGCAATGAGTTTTCTCCTCTGGTTGTAAAGCATCGTGATGACAACATCAGCAGCACCACAGGCATTTAAGGCATTGCGGAAATTGGAAGCATAGGTAATATGCAGATATTCATCACAGACCTTCAATAATTCGGCATTGATGCCTCTTTTTTCACCACCTAGTACAAAGACAGCCTTGTCGGCAAATTCTGTATCAAAGAGATCAGTCGAGCCTTCACCACGATATAAGGCATAGGCATGATAGCCCATAGCTTTCAGATAACGGATATCCTTGACAGGATCAGTTGAGACCTTGACATTCATCATATCGAATGCACCTGCTGATGACTTAAGGATCTGGCCCTCCAGCATATTGTAGTCTCTTGGAGAAAGAATGATGTTCTTAAGGCCCAAAGCATATGCAGTACGCATGATATAGCCAACATTGAAAGGATCTTCAATGCCATCAAGATATAAGACATCACCACTTCTGATCCTATCATTCATCCGGCCTGATACTTCGGCATAAATTCCCCCATGGGTCTTGCCTGTCACCATTGATTCAAGCTTTTCTCTTGAAACAAAATCAGTACGGACATGTTTTTCTGCTGCTTTTTTGAGAATGAAATCAAAATCCTTGCCTTCCTTCTTGATCATATGGATGGCATAGACCTTACGCTTGTTGTTTAAGAGTGCTGCTTTTACTGAGATTGATCCTTCAATTATCATGGTGTGCCTTTCTAATCATGTCTTTTGCATGTACTTCTATTGGTAAACGGAGATAGAGAATCTGAGTTGGCTTATTGGCTAAGTCAACAGGAACCATATCCTCATCAAACATCAGCTTATTGATAAAGGATTCATTATCAACAGCCGGTCCAAAGACCTCCAGTTCATCATTAACCATAAAGCGGTTCTTGACCACTACCTTGGCCAGATTGCGACTCTTGTCATAATCCAGGACATAGGCAACATAATCATGAGTTACTCCTGCCCCATTGACACCATAGAGATGCTTGCTCCGACCGCAATTGCCAGATAATAAGCCATCATCCGCCAAACGGTTCTCCGCTTTTGACAATTCATTATCATAGTAGGCAAGACGTGTTGCGTCAAGTTCTCCCTTTTCATAGATTTCATCAATCATCCGGCGATAGGTCTTGACTACCTGGGCAATATAATATTCAGATTTCATGCGTCCCTCGATCTTCAAAGAGGCAATGCCGCATTTGATCATTCTTTCAAGATAAGCGGAAGCTCTTAGATCCTTGGAACTAAAGGACAAAAGACAATTATCATCAAAGACAGGTTTTCCATTATCATAGAGCCGATATTTCCAACGGCAGGAATGGGCACAGCCGCCACGATTGGCATCTCTTAGTGTCATGCGATTTGATAGGACACAACGGCCTGAATAATTGGAACACATGCCCCCATGAATAAAGACTTCCAGTTCCGTATCAACATTCCGGGCAGTATCTTCAATCTCTTCCATTGAGCATTCTCTTCCCAATACCACTCGGTCTGCCCCTAGCGACTTAAGAGCTTTAACGGCTGCTGAAGACATGGTTGATAATTGAGTCGAAATATGACATTCAAGTCTTGGGGCAATCTTCTTTACAAGCTGCATTAAAGCCAATGATGAAATGATCAAGGCATCAGTTTCAATACTTTCAAGATATCTGACATATTCCCTAAAGCCACATAGATCTTCATCATGGAAAACCATATTGACTGTTACATAGACCTTTTTCTTTCTTTGATGGGCATATTCAACAATTTCCCTTAAATCCTCATAGGTGAAATTGGAAGCCCTTGAACGAAGAGAAAAGTTCTGTCCACCAACATAGACAGCATCAGCGCCATAATCAATGGCAATCTTTGCCTTGGATAAATCCTTGGCTGGTGCTAATAGTTCTACTTTCTTCATGACTCTTTCACCTTATTGGTCTTTAAATAGAGATAGCCGCTATTAAAATCAATGCCAGGATACTTATTTGCCATCATTTCCTTTAAAACTCTTGCATTATTCCCATTGATTTCACTATAGAGTCTGCTGAAATCATAAATGATTTCATCACTTAAGAACAGTCCATCAATAATGGCACGGCCAATATCATCCTTTAGCAATAATAATTCATCAAATAAAGCATAGACATAATCAGTATAGATTCTTGTGCCATAATCATCTTCAACAATCGGCATCTGATAATCCCTTTGTTCTTCAGAGATGGTATAGTGGCCCCTGCTTAAATCTTCCTTTCTTTCCAGAAGATCGAAGTAATTGGTTAAGAACTTGCGTCTTGAATAGGACATTCTTAAATGCCCAAAAATCTGCATATCACCCTTCTTATTTAGTCTTTTGAGAATGTTCTGATATTCTTTCAGCGTCAATTCCCTGCTTAAGACAACGCCTTTCCCCATTTTTGCATAGAAATGGGCATCCAGACTGTTATTGACCATTGTCATGCCATCATAAATGAGCTTGTCTTTCAAGCCTTTTCTGTTTGCTGCTTCAAGGACAGCAAAATCATGGTAGTAGATGCCATCAACATCGATTTCCTTGATGAAATCAAGATATTCTTCAAGCTTCTTCAGATCATGTTCATGGACAAAAGCATCCAGACAAAGATATGATTCCAGCTGATTATCTCTGAGATATTGGCTAATAGTACGGATTTCATCAAAAGAGAAGTGGTAGTTCAAAGAAAAAGGCCCACCAAAAATCAGGCCAGCAATCTTCATTTTCGCCAGAGTTTTCATCTGCTCCATGGAATAGAGCGTAACTAGTAGTTTCATAATTAAAGTGTATCACAACTGTGCTAGAATAATCTTGATATGAAAACAAGGAAACTGGCAACCCTATCACTACTGCTAGCAATGCAGGTAGCTCTGTCATTCTTTTTTATACCGGTTGGGACAAACCTGCGCATCTATTTCACTTTTATCATCATGATGTTTGTGGCTAGCGAATATTCCCTGCCAACTGTCATCATCTATGGCATTGCTGAAGATCTTATTTCCTTCTTCATCTATCCAACCGGTCCCTTCTTCATTGGCTATACACTGACAACAGTATTATCCATGGTCATCTATTGGATCTTCCTTCATAAGGAAGTCAATCTATTGAATATCACTCTAGGCAAGTTATGCACCAATATCTTTGCCAATATCCTTCTTAATTCCTTATGGAGCTATATCCTCTATTCCAAAGGCTTCCTCTATTATGTTACAAAGAGCCTTTTGAAGAATCTGCTGATGCTGCCAATCGAAATCATCATCTTCTATCTTCTCTATAAATTCATCAAGCGTCTCTATGACCATCATGATAAAAGAGCCTGACAGGCTCTTTTAATTATCAATAATCATTAAGGATAATAAAATAAATGAAGCAGAAAGTATGATCAGCTCTTTTGCATTCCATCAAAAAAGCAGCCAATGATTGGCTGCCTTTAAATGCTATTCGGTTTCTTTTCTCAATGTACGAGCGTAACGGCGACGATCAATATTTGTCAGATATTTCTTGCGAAGCCTGATATCAGTTGGTGTAATCTCAACCAGTTCATCTTCATTGATGAATTCCAATGCTTCTTCAAGTGACATGATCTTGGCAGGTACCAGTTTCATGGCTTCATCATTGCCAGTTGATCTGACTGCTGTCATCTTCTTATTGACTGTTGGATTGACTTCAATATCCTGGTTCTTGGCTGAAACACCAACAATCATGCCTTCATAGACTTCTGTCTGTGGAGTAACAAAGAGCTGACCACGGTCCTGCAGATTCCATAAGGCATAAGTCATGGCTTTGCCTGTTGCCATGGAAATAAGTGCACCATTAGGACGTTCGCTGATTTCCCCAGCATATGGCTGATATTCCAAAAACTTGCGGACGAGCACACCTTCACCCTTGGTATCATTGATGAATTCCGAACGATAGCCTAATAATCCTCTGGTTGGAACATTGTAGATGACCTTGGTATAGGAACCTTCATCCTGGATATCGACCATCTGGCCTTTTCTAAGGTTAAGCTTATTGATGACAGTACCGGAATATTCATTTGGTACTGAGCAGACAACTTCTTCCACCGGTTCACATAAGACACCGTCAATGGTCTTGAGGATGACTTCCGGCTTGGAAACAGCCACTTCATAGCCTTCACGACGCATGTTTTCCAAGAGAATGGATAAATGAAGTTCACCACGACCTGAGACTTTGAACTTGTCAGTAGTATCAGTATCTTCAACTTTGAGACCAACATTGACTTCCAATTCCTTGTTCAGTCTTTCACGGATATTTCTAGAAGTGACATATTTGCCTGAACGGCCCTGGAATGGTGAAGAATTGACCATGAAATTCATGGATAGCGTTGGTTCTTCAATCTTGATCTGTGGCATTGGATTTGGTTCATTGATTGGACAGATAGTATCACCAATTTCAATGTTCTCAATACCGGAAACCAGAACAATATCACCACACTGGGCTTCAGAAATGCTTACACGATTAAGACCCTGATAGTTGAAAAGATTAGCAATCTTCTTGTTTTCCTTCTTGCCTAGCTGATTGCAGACAGTAACAGTCGCATTGTTTCTGATTGTACCAGCATAGACACGGCCAATGCCAATACGGCCAATATAGTCATCATAAGCCAAGGCAGATACCTGCATCTGCAGTGGTTCTTCCCTTAAATCCGGATATTCAGAAGTATGGGAGATGATAGTTTCAAATAATGGATTGATGTCATTGTTGTCATCGCCTGGATTGTAGCGGACAATACCCTGCTTGGCAATGCCATAGAGGATAGGGAAATCCAGCTGATCATCATTGGCATCAAGATCAAGGAAAAGGTCATAGACTTCATCAATGACTTCCATTGCCCTTTGGTCTTTCTTGTCAATCTTGTTGATCAGAAGAATTGGTCTGAGATTGGCTTCCAGTGACTTCTTTAAGACAAATCTCGTCTGAGGCATCGGACCTTCTGAGGAGTCAACAAGCAGAATGACCGTATCAACAGTCTTGATAATGCGTTCAACTTCTGATGAGAAGTCGGCGTGTCCTGGAGTATCAACAATATTGATCTTATAGTCCTTATAATTGATGCTGCAGTTCTTGGAATAGATTGTAATGCCTCTTTCACGTTCCAGGTCATTCGAGTCCATTACACAATCAACAACCTCCTCATGGTCATTGAAGACATGCGACTGTGACAAAAAGGCATCAACAAGAGTTGATTTACCTGCATCTACATGGGCAATAACTGCCACGTTAATAATCTTGCGGAATTCCATACCTATTTATTTTATTTTTTTGGTTTGTTTCTTGCAAGTTTATTTTGGCGTCTTTGCGATTTAAGCGCTATCATGTCAATATTTCTCTTCAATTTGTCAACTGCCATGATCTTGACCTTGATGCGCTGTCCTAATTCATATGAGCCTTCCTCACTATAAAGCCGGCCCTCTTCATATTCATAATAGCCAGCCAGGGTCTTGATATGGACTAGTCCCTCAATGCCATTATCAAGTCTTGCAAAAAAGCCAAAGGCCGTAACCGAACTGATGGTAGCTTCAAAGACATAGCCGATATAGTTTTCCAAATACTGGCACATGCGAAGGTCATCAATATCCCTTTCAATCTGAGTGGCAATCTTTTCCCTCATATTGCTTAAAAGGGCCGCTTGTTCATTAAGGCTATTGTCCTTATCCATCTCTGAATAGTCCTTTTTAATGACATATTTCTTGATCATGCGATGGACTATCAGGTCTGGATAGCGTCTGATTGGTGATGTAAAGTGGCAGTAATCGCTTAAGCCTAAGCCATAATGGCCAAGACATTGCGTTGAATATTTGGCTTTGGCCATTGATCTTAAAAGATTATCCGAGACTACTTCATATTCATCACTGCCAATAAAGCTATTTAGGCAATCTGATAATTGGGATAGCTTCAAAGCCAGCTTGTTGCCCTTGAAGGTATAGCCAAGTCTTCCAACAAAATCCGCAAAGGCCACAATCTTATCAGGTTTTGGATTGTCATGGACACGATAGATCATTGGATAGTCAAGATAATGCAGATGAAGAGCTACTGTCTCATTAGCTTTGATCATGAAGTTTTCAATGACAGCTTCCGCAATACCACTTTCCCTTCTTCTGATATCTACTACTTCCTTGCCTTCCATTCTGATATCAAGTTCAGTAGACGCAAAATCCAAACAGCCATTTTCCTTGCGTTTTCTTTCAATGATATCTGATAACGCTTTGGCATCTTTTAGCATATCTGAGAGCTCTTTATCTTCAAAGTCTTCGCCCTCATAGAAGCGATTGACTCTGCTATAGGTCAGACGATAGTGGGATCTGATGATGGCTTCATAAATGCGGTAATCAAGGACATCGCCTGCCATGGAAATGACCATGTCGCAGGTCATCGTCAAACGATTGACATCAGGCATTAATGAACATAGGTCATTGGAAAGCTCTTCTGGCAACATTGGTATTACTGCATTGGGATAATAGATGGAAGTCCCTCTTTTTCTGGCTTCAATATCAAGATTGCTTAAGGGCTTTACATAATTGGCTACATCGGCAATACTGACAATCAGCCGATAACCCTGGTCATTTCTTTCAACATAGATGGCATCATCAAAGTCCTTGGCACTATCACCATCAATTGTCACAAGCATCTTCCCGGTCAAATCCTCATAATCCCGATATTTGTCCAAAGTGATTTCCCTATCAAAGGAATCCGCTTCCAAAAGGACCTTCTTGGGAAAGATTCTTGGCACATCAAAACCCGATAGAATGGATTCCACCAGAACATCCGGATCATTTTCATCACCCAGGATCTTATCAATAGTGATTTCCCTTCTTTCGTAGTTGGAAATATAGCAGCGGATGATTTCACCATTCTTCAGTTCTGTCTTGTTTTTGCCAACAAGTTTAAATCTTGTATAATATTCCCTTAATGGTTCAAAGCTTAGCTGATGGTGATTGATGCTTATCTTCCCGGTAATATAGACAAGATTATGTCTGATGACCTTGATAATCCTGGCCTTTGAACGATTGATAAGATAAATGACATCATCATCAGGATAAAGAAAGTCATCATGCTTGGGATCAATGGGCAGCACATATTGTTCAACCATGATATGAAGACCATTCTTTCGATTGACGGCAATTCTTCCTAAATGATATTTCTCTTCATCTATGACATAATAGCCATCACCATTTCTGAAAATCTCATCATGTTCTTCAAGTTCCAAAAGGCTTCTTGACAACTGATTGATATCATCACTAATGCCTTGCAGTTCTTTGAAACTTTGACCTTGTTTCTTTCTTAATGTTTTCAAAATCTCTTCTTTTAGCATATTTCAATTATACATGCATCTAAAAAGGCACAATAGTGCCTTTTTATGTCAATGTCTTATCAAAGAGAAATCGCCTGGGGCAAATTGAGCATTTGGCTTGGAATGTTCCTTCCTGATTCCAAATGCCTTTTAATCCCTGCCCCAAAGACTTCTCCAATCTAAAGCATCTTATCTTACATCAATCTTCTTAAAAGCCACAAGATCCTTGACACAGTCTGCCAAGCTTATTTGCTTGTTGCCATTGTCAAGATCAATGATCTTATAGCGGCTGTTGCCCATGCCCAATTCCTGCATATAGCTAAGTTGCCTTAAGCCATGACGGCTCATAATCCGTTCAACAAGGTCCTTGTTCTGGCTTTCCTTCATGGCAAAGACGATATCAGTACATGCTGTATCAATTGCACAGATGTCTCTTGATGAAAGAATGCCGACATTTGGCGTCACAACCGGAGCAGCTCCTACACCGGCACAATCGCAATCCACACTCATATTCCGCATGATATTGACATAGGTGATCTTATCACCAAAGTAGTCAACTGTTGCCTTGGCCGACTCACTGATTCTTTCCATCAGTTCATCCTCAACAACACCCCAGCTCTTACCACTATCACCAGCATGGATCATGCCCTTGCCAATACGACCATCAGCACAGCCAATACCAATATTCTTATTGGAGCCACCAAAACCACCCATGGCGTGTCCTTTATAATGGGTCAATACCACCATGGAGTCATATTCAATCAGGCTCTTGCCGACAGCCATTTCCTTAAACCATTTGCCATTTGTCACTGGCAACATCGTTACGCCATCCTTGTCCATAATATCGACTTTGGCAAAATCCCAGCCATTCTCCTTGATGGTTTTCAGATGATCGGCTGTTTCATATCGAGGACCTTGATAGTAGGTATTGGTTTCAACCAATGTTGGATCATCAATACATTCATTTAGAAGCCTTTTCACCCAGGAACGGGGAATGATATTTGGCCCTTGCGGTTCACCGCTATGAATCTTGACAGCTACCTTGCCATCTATATGCTCATTGACCATTCTGAATGCCTTGATGAGGCCATCAGCTGAGAGGTCTCTGGTAAAATAGACAACCGACTCTTTGCCTGTTCTTTCTTCAAGGGGCAGATAGCTGCCCAATAGCTTATTATCCATAAAATGCCTCCAATTTCCTTGATTCCATTATAGTGCAGCCACCATCATTTTCAAAACAAAACCCCTCATGGACACTTCCTTAAGGGGTTGATAATTAATTATTCAGCTGTTGTGCTTGCTTGAGCCTTGGCTTCTTCTTCAGCCTTGATCTTCGCCATTTCCTCTTCTTCCAGGATACGATAAGCAACCTTTCCTACCAAGGTCTTTGGCAGTTCAGGTCTGAATTCAATATCATATGGCAGGGAATATTTGGCAATATGCTTGCGGCAATAAGCCATCAGTTCTTCCTTGACCTTTTCAGTTGGCTCAACGCCTGGCTTTAACATGACAAAAGCCTTGACCTTTTGCATCTTATATGGATCAGGAACACCAATGATGCAGCTCATCTGCACCTTCTCATGAGCATCAATGATATTCTCCAGAGCTGCTGGATAGATATTATAGCCAGAAGAGATGATCATGCGCTTAGCACGGCCCTTGAAATAGATAAAGCCTTCACTATCCATGACACCCAGGTCACCAGTATAGACCCAAGTAAGCCCATCGGCATGCTTCCTCAGTGTATGGGCAGTTTCTTCAGGATTGTTCATATAGCCCATCATAACAGTAGGACCAGCCAAAAGGATTTCACCTTCAGAGCCATAAGGAACTTCCTTATCAGTATCAGGTTCAACAATCTTGATATAAGTATCAGGGAATGGCACACCAATGGAGCCTTCCTTCATCATATGGGTTGGTGTCAGACAGCAAGCTGTAACTGTTTCGGTTGTACCATAGCCTTCTCTGACCTGAATGGTCGCATGATGATCATAGAGGAACTTGTCAAACTTCTTCTTGAGTTCAACTGATAGGGAATCACCACCGGAAAAGACGCCCTTCAGACAGCTAAGATCAGCCTTTTCCATGGCAGGCACTCTTAATAATGCTTCATAAAGCGTTGGTACACCGGCAATGAAATTGCATCTGTATTTGGTAATCTGCTTGGAGTAGGACTTTGGTGTAAAGCGTGGAATCAGAATGCAGCGTCCACCACTAGCCAGCATTGAATGAACACAAACACCTAAACCAAAACCATGGAACAAAGGCATCGCTGCCAGCATCTTATCCCCAGGTCTGAACATTGGGTTAGTCGCTATAATCTGCTCAGATAAGGCATTGAAATTGCCATTAGACAGCATAATGCCCTTGGTTGTACCAGTTGTACCGCCCGAATAGAGGATTACTGCTGCATCCTCAGACTTTCTTTCCACCTTATAATTGTAGAAACAAGCCTTGGATAGACGCATGAAATCATCCCATCTGATAACCGGAGCATCTTCTGGAATCTTTTTGATCTTGCGGCCTTCCGTTAACATATAGCCCGCTCTGATTGTTGGTGATAAAGCATCCTTGATAGAGGCAATAACCATATTGACGAGCTTGGTGTTCTTTCTGACTGCTTCAAACTTATGGTAGAACTGGTCCAGGGTAATAGCCGTGATCGATTCTGAAGCATTGAGATAGAACTCAATTTCCTTTTCGGCTGATAATGGATGAATCATATTGGCAATAGCACCAATCTCATTGACAGCATAGAACATATAAATCGCTTGTGGACAGTTAGGCATGGCAATGGTAACTCTTTCACCTTCCCTGACACCAATGGTTCTTAAGGCCTTGGCACAGCGGTTGATCTGTTCAAGCATTGCCTTGTAAGTTGTGTTCTTGCCCATGAATGTAAAGGCTATATTATCAGGATACTGCTTAGCTATTGCTTCAACTTTGTCATACATTGAGCCCTGGAAGTACTCCAAATGCAATGGCACACCACCAGTATTATTAGCCCAAGGCATCTTTGCGGTTATTTCGCTCATAAACACCTCCACTTATTGTTTATTGACATACATGTAATTATACTCCAAATGTTTTGACTTATTCAAAAAACTCATTATAATAATTGTTAGACGCACCAATGGCGGAATTGGTAGACGCGCACGCTTGAGGGGCGTGTGGGCTTCCCGTGCAAGTTCAAATCTTGTTTGGTGCACCATGCGCCAGTGGCGGAACTGGTAGACGCGCACGATTCAGGTTCGTGTGGAGTAAAATCCTTGAGGGTTCAACCCCCTTCCCGGACATTTTTTGTTGCCGTCACAAACTATTTTATTGCAACAATGTCTTGCTCTCTCACGACTGCTTTGGTTATTTTTATGACATCGTTTTCAACTTTAACTTCCATCATATCTGTTTCGGGATTAACATCCACGAGTTCCAATAATGTCTTAGGCATAAATAATGCCCAGCCGCTTCCCGAACGTGATAATTTCTTTTT
>JAQXQU010000121.1 GCA_029101345.1 Erysipelotrichaceae bacterium
ATGGATATTTATATTCAACCAAGCAAGCAGGAGGGACTACCACGAGCCCTTATTGAGGCAATGAGTCGAGCCCTTCCTGCGATAGGAACAAATATTGCGGGAATTCCAGAGTTATTAGATCATAATTACCTTATCAATAAAGGATCCTACAAGGAGATAGTCAATGCTTTGTCTGAAAAATTCGACAAAACACAGATGATAGAACAGGCAACGAAGAATTTTAATAAGGCTTCTGAGTATTCTTTAAAAATTATCAATGCTCGACGACAGGCTTTTTTCGATGTCTTTATTAATGATGTTCGCAAGAATAATAGATGAATGATTTTTTAGAGCTATTCTACAGCCTTATTAGAGTTTCATTAGATATCGATAATACTCTTAGTAGATGCCCAACAACAGAAGAATGGAGATACCTATTCCGATTATCTTCTGAGCAAGCTATTCAGGGAGTATGTTTTGCTGGTATACAGCATTTGGTTCAGGATAATTCCGATGATGTCAAAAATCTGCCCAAAGAATTAAAAATGAACTGGATTGCTTCAGCAACTATGATTACCAATCGTAATGAGGTGCTAGACCATGAGTCTTCTTATGTAATTGAAAAGCTAAATAGTGATGGATTCCCCGCTCATATTTTGAAGGGTCAGTCCATGAATATACTTTATGGCAATCTTAAGGGATTAAGACAATCTGGAGATATTGATGTATGGGTTCCTTGTACACGAACAAAACTATTTCAGTATTCCATCAAAAAATATGGTTGTATATCAGGATTAACGTATCATCATATACATCTTCCTATGATAGCCGATGCAGAAGTAGAGGCGCATACATGGCCATCATTTCTGTCTTCCCCGATTAGGAACCGCAATTTTCATTCTTTCTGTAATTCTTTTCCGCTGAACTCAATATCAGAACAAGAGAATTCTCTTGCTTTTAATAGAGTTTTCATTTTGCTCCATTGTTATCAACATTTTGTAAGGCGTGGCGTTGGACTTCGACAGTTTGTTGACTACTATTTTGTCTTATTGGAATCAAGCAGAATAGCTAATAACATATATTGGAAAGAAGATACTTTGAGGTGGCTTCAGAAGTTAGGGCTTTTACGATTCACCTCTGCAACTATGTGGATTATGAAGTATATTTTCAAGGCAGAAAGGATCCTATTATGTGAGCCAAATGAAGAATATGGCAGAATTCTTCTTAATGAGATTCTTGCCACTGGGAATATGGGCCATTCAGATAGGCGTGTAAATCGAAAACAACAATTAACACCTCTTGGAAGGTTTATATCAAATTTTAAGCGTGATTTATCAATTATGAAGGTCTGTCCAGAAGAATTATTCTGGGAGCCTATTTGGGGCATATATCAGTTTATATGGTGTAAGTACATATTAAGAAAATATAACAGAGTATAGAAATGGATAGAACATCTATAGCATTTGTAGTAGCGATACCTATTACAGCTAGGTCTTTTTTAGTTGAGCATTTCAAATATCTAAAAAAAGAATATGACATTCATTTGATTGCAAACTTTTCAGGTGCGGAGGATATGAAATGCGAATTTGAGGAGTTAGGTATTATTTGTCATAACATTCCTATTCGCCGAAAAATTAACATTATTTCCGATTTAAAGTCTTTATTGGCATTAGTAAGATTGCTCAAAGTACTTCGAGTAAAATCTGTGCATAGTGTTACTCCAAAGGCTGGTCTTTTGACTGCATTCTCCGGGTGGATTGCACATGTTCCTCATAGGATACATATCTTCACTGGTCAGGTTTGGTCAACTCGCAAGGGATTATTCCGGTATTTTCTCAAGTTTTTGGATATGATAATTGTAAGACTTGATACGGATATTCTTGTTGATGGAGAAGGCCAACGGCAATTCTTAATTAAAGAAGGAGTTTTAACAGAGAAGAATAGTCTTGTTTTAGCTAATGGTTCAATTGCTGGTGTAAAGTTGGACAGGTTTATTATCTCAGATTCTATTCGCCATAATGAAAGAGCGACTCTTGGTATTTCTGATAATAAGGTTGTTTATATTTTTTTAGGGAGGCTTAATCATGACAAGGGTATGGATGAACTATATTCTGCGTTCAACCAATTAGTGGAAACACGACCTGATGCAGTTTTACTCTTATATGGAATGGATGAAGATGGTTATGATAAGCGAATAGATAGATATCCGAATATAAGACGTGGGGATAATTATTTTTTTCCTGGATTAACTAAACAACCGTATAATGCTCTTCAAGCAGGTGACGTGTTTGTTTTGCCAACCTGGAGAGAAGGATTTGGTGTAAGTGTTCTAGAAGCTCAAGCCTTAGGCCTTCCGGTTATTACCAGCGATACTTATGGTGTTGTTGATGCGTCTGTTAATGGTGTAACCGGATTAAGGTGTAAGGTAGGAGATGTACAGAGTTTAAGAATCTGCATGGAAAAATACTATGACGATCCTGTGATGCGCAAACAGCACGGGCATGCAGGGAAAAAGCGAGTTGAAGAGGAATTTAGTAATGATGTAGTAAGTTCATCATGGGTTGAATTCTACCATCGTATCCTCGCAAAATAATCATAAGACAAATCAACTCAATTATGACGAAAAGTCAACAATTTTATGTGCGCTGTATAAAGAGGCCGATAAGCTTCATTGGCGCATTGATAGCACTTCTCATTCTCTCCCCTCTTTTCTTGGCAACGATGATTCTTCTCTTCTTTGCCAATAAGAATGGTTTCAAGGGTATCTTCTTCACGCAAGACAGACCGGGAAAGAACGAAAAGATATTCAAGGCACTCAAGTTCAAGACAATGACGGACGAGCGGGATACGGAAGGCAACTTGTTGCCGGATGCTGACCGTTTGACAAGAATCGGGAAATTCATCCGTTCTACCTCCATAGATGAGCTTCCACAGCTTATCAATATCTTGAAAGGCGATATGGCTTTCATAGGACCTCGCCCGCTTCTGGTCCAGTATCTT
>JAQXQU010000122.1 GCA_029101345.1 Erysipelotrichaceae bacterium
TCCTGCAACTGTTTGCAGAGAACACGCTGACCAATGCCTGCACAATGAACAACGCCATCAAGCTTGGGTAGCGCTGATACCATCGAGGAAACATTGCCTAAATTGGACACATCGGAAACAGCCTTTTGATTGCTCTCGCCACTCATTTGCTGAAGCGTTTCGTTTAGCCGTTCCTCATTACGTCCGTTCACTATTACAGATGCCCCCATCTTAGAACAGGCAATGGCAATGCCACGGCCTATTCCAGATGAAGCTCCAGTCACGAGGATTGTTTTTCCTTCAAGTGAAAAAGGATTGAAATCAGTCATCCTTACTTCGATGCTACAAGGTTAAACAAGTCCTCAACGGTCACGCACTCACGGATTTCCTTACCTGTAATGGTCTTACCGTAAGTGGTTTTCACCATGGCGATAACACCCATTCCTGTGAGGCTACCCCATTCGTCGAGTTCATGAAACTCGGTGTCGGCCTGGATTTCTGATGCATCGGTGTCATCAAACTGTTCTGCAAAATTCTCGATAAATTCTTTTAATTCCATAATTTTTGTTTTTTTTATATATTAATATTTCCAAAGAACATCTTCATCTACGACCTGTGCCGGATGTCCTGATACCATTGAGTGAGCCGGAACTTTGCTAATCACAAAAGCATTGGCTCCAACAATAGCTCCATCACCAACCTTTACTCCATTCATTATTGTGCATGATTCACAGAGCCAAGCCTTATCGCCAATGATAACAGGCATTGAATTCTTATAGCCCTGACGGTTTATATAATGAGAACCGTTATTGTCACGGACAGTAACATGACGTCCCATCATAACACCATCTCCAAACTCAATATGATTTCCACAAATCACGGTAAGTCCAATATTTGAACCACCATGTCCCTTAAAGGTAAGGGTGGCGTTTTGAAAGACCTCGACATCAGCTCCGTAGGATATTGTGGTGTTTGGACCCAAATTAAGAGTCGCATTTGCTTCGACAAGTAATCTTGTCTCCAGCTTAGACTTGGGGAATTTCATCTTATTTCCAAGCACTGTTATGCCTTTTTTGTTCACTTTTGCAGACTTAGCGATAGTGATAATACAATAAGGTGTAGGAATAAGGACATCACCAGAAATGATTTCTCGGATTGTGTTGTATTTAAAGAACTGATATAGAGCTTTTGGATTATATTGGGTAGTGCGCAAAATACGCCTGCCGAATTTCAATCCGCCCTTAATCTTTTTCAAGATGTCTTTTACCTTACTTTTGGTACTTTTGTTATTTTTATCTGGCAATATATATTTGTCTGCTATCTGGAGGAATGTCATCTTGTCAAGATCTTCAAAGAATTGTTTCCTGTCAACCTTTGCTGATGTAAGGGGCTTGTTCAATGAAGGATTTCCAGCCTCTATGCTCTTGAAAGGTACTTCAACATAATTGATACGTTTCTTTACTTTCTCGAAATAAGCCACTCCCTTTTTGGAGTTAATCATTACCAATGATGTGCCAAGGTTTTTCTCCATCGAGTTATTTACCTTTTCAATACCCCAAAAGTCTGCTAAGGTGATGTCGCTCATACGTGGATAGCCCTTGAATTTGCAATCATAGCATGAAGGGCGGCAATACACACCTGTCTGAAGATACCCTTTTGTATAATTCGACTGGTCTTTTGTCTCATATACATGTTTGCCATTTTCAAGAATGACCTTTTGGGTGAGGTTTCGCCAACCATATTCCTTTGACTTTGCCTTGCAGTATACAACTTTTGATCCATATCTTTCCTCGAAAGAGTCAAGATACTTGCGCCATACTTTGGGGGAATTTGTACCTCGACATATATAATCGGTAATAATCAAGTTGTCATAATCCTTTCTTAAGAAGGCTCTCAGTGCAGCCATTTGACAGGGACTACCGCAAACAAGGACGTTTTCACCCTTTCTTACGAGTTCCCTAACCTGTTTGAAAAATCCTTCAAGTGAACTTTGAAGGTATTTCGAACTTCTTATCCTAACAAGGTCTTCCTTATTATTGGATATGTACTGGCGCACGGAGAAATCTTCATTAAAGACTGCTCCGCCAACATATCCTTCGCTTTTATACATAATGTCAGCCAAAGCCGAGAATAGCCCACCCGAAGTAGAATCGAAAACCACCTCCATATTCTTATGCTCTGCAGCATAACAAATGGAATGGGGTAGGTCATTCTTCTTCAGTTCCTTAATATTGATTATCGGACAAACCTTTTCGCATAGTCCGCAATCCACGCATTTTGCCTTGTCAACCTCTGGATACCAAAAACCTTCTATATCGGTCTTGAAGGTGATGGCACCATGGGCACAGGCATCGCCACAGGCATTACAGCCGCAGCAATCTACTTTATTCTTAATTTCTATCATTATCTAATTCTTTTGTTGTCATTAAACTCTTGTAAGTGTCCGAAACAGGGGTCGCTAAGCAATTGCTGCCAGAGTTGTGGTATGAAATTGTAAATTGATTTGGTCGGGTTCTAAGCTTTTTAAAGCCCTAACTCACAATGAATTCTATTATGTATCGTGCGATCGTATCGAACAACGTGCAATAATAATTCATTAATGATAGGCTTTCATTATATCTTTTAATAAAAATCCTATATCTACAGGCTGCGGCTTATATTCAATATCGCGATAGAGACCATATTGCTCTATAAATGCAAGGGTTTCTGTTGAGCGTTCATTAACAAGTAGCATAAACAGGTCTGCAAATCTTGTTCTGCACGTGATAGCTTCGTCAACCATTTGTTTGATATAATCTCTCATGAATACAAATAATGTGTTCTGAGGGAAATAGTATGCGAGCATTATCATTTGAAGATGAAGCTCTTTGTAATCGGGAATAATCGTGTTATCATAATGATTCATGTTGCTATACAAGAAGTGTAGGGCTTCTTCCACATTATAATGCATGAGAAATTGCTCATTATCAAACATCCATGGGGTTGAAGCTTTAACTACATCCATGTGCTTGAACATCTTTGATGACTTGATTATCCCGATAGCACAATCGTTCAAATCTGGACGCGATTGTGAGGGGAAAAGAGCCTGTCCTAAATCCTGAATATCTTTCCCATAAAGTTTGCCAAGGGCTTGGAATAACTCTGCGTTAGGACTTTCTATTTCGGTTTCTTCGCGTTGTTGTTGTTGGTTTATTACAACTTTTGCAAGGTCTTCATGAAACTCTGTTATTGCGTCAGGAACAATCTCTAAAAAATCAGACTTAAGGAAATCATCTGGCTCGCAATAGTCGGCATTTGGCAGCAACTTGATTCCTTCAGAAAGATATGATTGTGCAACCAATCTTGAGCAGAATGATTTATTTGATTCATCTTGTCTATCAGTATTTTTGTATGCACGCACGTATCGGAACTGCATTGTATTCACATATTCGCGACCCATTTGTTTTCTTGCGTTACGAGCTACTTCTTTTAATATAAGAGGTGACGTTTTTTTTAATCTAAGAACACAAGCGTGATCAAACTCGCGAAAAGCATAGGAATATATGTGAGACATCACTACATGTACTCCATTTGCTTCCATCAAGAAAGCATCTCCTATATAGATTGCTGCATGCTCATATTTGCATTGCATACGAGCACGCATATCCTCTTCGTAGGTGTTCATAAGAAGAATATCGCCTGGAAGTAGGTTATATGGGTTGAATACGTATTTTATTTCGTTTTGTGGTACTATCATGACATCTTTGTAATGTTTGATTTTTAATATGATTTTCGAGTGTCTTTGCCAGAGAAGTAGCTACTAATGATATTTATTAAGATTAGTGAAGCTATTGACATCTTCTATCTTGTAAGTCCTATCACCATAATTTGTATTAATGTGGTGTTAACTGTTAACGCGTAACTCGAGATTGATTGTCCTTAGTAACGGTTTTTATTATAGTATTCTTCTCCTTCCTTATAAATCTTTTCAAAGATTTCATATTGACCTGCAAATAGTCCTTGCTTCAAAGGCTCCCAATCATCTTTTAACTGAGTTGCTTTTTTGAAAAAGTCCGTGTAGAAATCTTCTTCATGCCTAAACATGGATATCCGTTTGTTGACAAAAGTTCCTATCGGGAACCAAACTCTATCTTGAATTAGATAATTCTTATAGAATCTGCAAAGAAGAGAGGCGATATGCTCCCATACGCAAAAACAGTTCTCAAAGTCATTGTTATCGATAAACGTCTTGTTGAAATATGTTTTGATAGCACTCATCACCATTTGGCTATACGGATATATCCATGTGGAATTAAGGTACTGATTCAGCATATCATAGCCCCAATGGCCACAACCTGCCATATACTGCAAAGTATAAGAATAATTGGGACTTAGTGCATTAGGAGCAGGAACTTTGGCTTCAATCATCAGTTTTACCAAATCAAATCGGCTATACTTTACTGCTGCTACTCCAGTTGAATGAAATAGGAAGGTAGATGCAAGCAGATGGTTATATACCGTATTAGTATTTGTAATTTCACCATTTTTGAAAGGCTTAGTGCAGAGTTTGATCATCGCATCTACAAGAAGCTTTTGTTGCTCCAGTGTTCCATAACGAACTATCGGTAGCATTGCCGCTGCAAGATTGGCTATTGCATCTTGATGAATGGAGCGATACTTATTGAAGGTTTGTGGTGTAGTCTGATGATTATAGGAAGCATGCTCCATTATCTTTTGGAATGCTTTCTCGATTTCTTCTTCAATAAATTCCGTGAGGACAATGCGTTTGGTTGGATCAAGTAAATATGATTTTACTATGGTTGCGAAATCCTCAGGTGAAGAAGCTTTAAGAGGTTGCAGTACCTGTGATGCTGGTGTAAAATTTGGTTTCGGGCCTAATGCCGGAGCCAAATTCATGGGGCATCCCCAAATATCTGCTGCCAATTCCTGAAGTCGCGCTTCGTATTGTCCATCATTGGTCATATCATAACCGAGTCGGGTCTCGATAAGAGTATTAAAAGATTCAGAGAAATTTCCTTCTCGCAACACTGGAACGAACTTGTCGGAACCCATGTCTTTGTAAAGAGAGATAGTAATAACCTGATCTTCATACCTTGCTCCACCACTATTAGAGTTTTCGAGTTTCTCTTTGTATCTGGGTGTTCCTATGATAAGTACCCTATCAGCGCGCTTCAGCCCCTTCGACATGAAAGTTGGTAAATCATCACCTCCATGATTATATCTGTCTAATAGTGTATAGACTCGATATTTCTCACGAAGGTCATTCGAGAGATCAAGAACCCACTGCTTGTGATTTTCACTATCCCAAGAATAGCTGATGAATACTACTGGTACATCATCAGGAATTTGATCTAGCTGATTTGGTATTTTGTTGAAGGGAGAATCTTTTTTCATATTTTCGTAAGTATCCGAAAGTTGCTTCACTTAGCAATTAATTTGATCGCAGTATTATTCTGCATCGCTAGGACTTATGCCTTTTATCATCGCTTGTAACTTTGCTTTTGCGGAAACGCCTTCATTTACTTTTGAAACAAGATTTTGAAGTTGTTCGCATAATTTTTGTTGACGGTCTTTGCTACATAAGTTTATATAGGAAGATATAATTTCGTTTTCTTCAATTGTAAATTGTACCAATAAATCTGTAGGACATTCACGATAGTAGCGTGATAAGAAATCATCGTAGAAACTATCGGCAATTGTACTATCCTTCATTCGCTCAGAATTAGTGATATATAATTTAATGAATAACGAGAACCTATCTATTGGTATGTTGTTCGGTGCTTTTATATTATCTTTAATCGTATTGGCAATAATAGCTAAAGTTGATTTTGAAGCATGCTGCTTCCAACGATTGTACAACTGGGTATCGAATGAACTACCTGAAATAACATAATCCGATAAGGTGGTTTGAACAGCTTGCTCCAGCTCAGAAGATAGATAAACATCATCAGGAAGTAAGTGTGCCTCATCCAAGGTTAGTATAATATTACTGTATTTATTATCGGTTATATTTAAGTTTGATATCCATTGATCTTTTGTCAAGACTTTCAGACTATCTATCCATAGTTTATGAATAAGTTGATAAATAGGATGATTGGTTATCATCGTTTGATTTATAGTATTTATCCAATATTTATCAATTCCAAAAATATTAACGAAAGTTAGGGTGTTCGCTACCAAATCAAGCTGACTTATTAGAGAATTAAAAGGCTCATCTGTTAGTATAGCGCTCAATTTTGACGTATCTTTGAAGTATAAATAAACGTCTCCAAGCCGAACTCCATTATACTCAACTAAATCTCGACACATCGAATAAAGAACGTCATTATTCAGCTTTAGAGCCATCGAGAGCATTTCAGAAAGCGTAACGTACCGAGAAAGAATAGGAATTAGTTGATCTTTATCGTAGCTGCTACTGAAACAAGCATTTATTACGTTCGGATTCGAATTCTTAACTTCATGGATACATGAGGCATAGTACTCAGGTATTGTTTTTAAGCCAGAGTTGTATGCGGTATATGAAGGTACATTTTTGATAATTGGATTGAGTATATCAAAGACCTTATATATTCGCTCGACATTTATTTCATCCAGCGATGGAATAGATGTAGAAGCTTCGCTTATATAGTTATTGATTGGGGATAAATCATACTTATTCTTCACTAAAAGCTGTAGTAAACCATACAATTTATCTGTATTTGAGCCAAAGAGCTGTTGCCCTGATATACCCTCCTTCATGAAGTCAAGGAGAACATCACAGTCAATGGTAATGTTGCAATGAGAATACAGACGGGTAGCATCGCGATTGCATAAAGTATCATAGAATTCAAGCATATCAGTCGCATTGCTTACGATAAAACGCTTTGGTCTTATTACAAGCTCTGCTCTTTTTTCTTTCAGAAGAAGTAAATCAACCAACGCGCTTTGATAATCACTGAATGATGGTTCGGAAAGCTTCAATATTAATGAAATAAGTTCGTTGGTTTTCTGTAAATTGCATTTCAAGAAAGCCCATGCCATCCAAGGTTCGTATCCTGAGAAGGAAGTCTTGAATTTTTGCTCTGCTGCTTCAGCTACCAGCACATATATCTTTCTCTTGGTTCTGGA
>JAQXQU010000123.1 GCA_029101345.1 Erysipelotrichaceae bacterium
TCCGCACAATCTCAAGCAGAAGGGCATCCTCTGACATCCTTTGAAAATCCTCCAAGAATCTTGGAGAATCCTACAGGATTTTGAAAATATCTCCAACATTTTAGAAGGAGCCCTGCAATACGGGGTTTACTGATGGCTTACTCTCCAGAAGCTATTCTCTTTTCGTATTCTTTTCTTAAAGGACTAATTATTGTTCTATCAATAGCATACCTACATGCTGCCTTTATGTTGAAATCCATTTAGTTATCACTACTTGGCTTTTCTTCAAGCATCCACGAAAGCCTATGTCAGTAGTTTGGTATGCCGTAACAAGGTATAAACACTTTGTATGATATGCTCCCGAATCACGCACTTCATATCAGTTGTCACGCTTGGATGCGGTTTCTTTTCACCATAATGATATTTCCTAATTTAATGTCTGTTTTTAAAGAAATAGACTTATTTTTGCGTTAGAATTGCTTCGATATGGGACATCTAATAACAAAAGACATAAAACTCGTTTCTGACAACGGAAAACATGCCTATAACAAGAACCATACTTGGATTCCATTTTACATGGAGATGGCAGAGAAACTCCTTGACTTCAAAAAAGACAGAAAGCCTTTGTTAGATATTGTTTACTCTTTGGATAAGAAGTTTGTTGGCTATATCAAAACAGATGAGGGTGGTCAGGTGAATGATATTGACCCATTTACCGTGTTCAGTATCTTCAATAGAGGTATAACCCATAATCACCGTTTCAAATTGTGCCGCTATTTTAAAGAGAAACTTACTATAGAAGCAGAGATCCCAGCTGACTTCGATGGAGTGCCTGTTGTCAATAATATGATGGCAACATTCTTCTGGAGAGAGTATGCTGATACGGACATACAGCCTCTTTGGGATCTTTTCGAGGCTGTCACGACAAATAATGAATCAGCCTTTAAGGTTGCATTCAACAAGGTATGTAAGCAGCATGGCATCAAATGGAACATTACCATGGGATTGTTTTGGATTCGCCCGTACGACTTTATTTCCTTGGATTCCAGAAATCGTGACTATCTACCCACCTTTGGTGTTGAGGTTTTCAAGGAGAACCAAATCGACTCAGCGCATTATCTTGCTCTGCTTTCTTGCGTCAAAGAAAAGATTGCCAACAAGAAGATCAATGAAGGAAGCATCCCAGAAATCTCATATCAAGCGTGGATTTCAGATCATACTTCATTAACAAGAACTGATTCAAACATGAATAAGAATTATTGGTTAGTAGGATTTACTTACGGAGATAATGATTCCCAGTTAGAGCGATTTTTCAAGGATGGCATTTGGGAAAGTCGCTACGATGATGACAGTACAAATGACCAAAATATGCTGGCTTTAACAAAAGCCATCAAGAAAGGCGACATCATCATCCTAAAGTCAACCTCTACAAAAGGAAAGGAACATAAAATTCCATTTCTTCGTGTTAAAGGAGTAGGTATTGCAAAATCAGATATAGCAATAACAAAACAGGAATCATGGACTCAATGTGCCTGTCCGGTAAGTTACATCAGCACTGATGACACAAATTTTGAAGGTTCAACCTATGGCAAATACAGAAAAACCATTCATCAAGCTGACGGTAAGGTACAAACAATCATTGATTATGTGGAAAATTTGTTGTCGCCTACCAGCAAGCAATCTGTACCCACATACAAGGAGTATATCGACTTGTTAACGGAAAACCACAACCTTGTGCTTACAGGTGCTCCTGGCACTGGAAAGACTTATTTGGCTCAGACTATTGCGGAAGAAATGGGATGTACAAAAGATGAGATCTGTTTTGTTCAGTTCCACCCCTCTTATGACTATACAGACTTTGTGGAAGGGTTACGTCCTGTCGAGAAAAACGACGGGCAGATGGGATTTGAACGTAAAGATGGTGTTTTCAAGGAGTTCTGTAAGAGAGCTATCAAGAATTTGGTGGATTCACAGAAGAGCGTGGAAAGTTTAACAAAGGAACTCTCTTGGGAAGAGAAACTGCAACAGTTTATAGAAGATGCTGTGGAAAATAACACAGCTTTCACGCTTTCCAATGGTAGTGTTTTTACGATTGAAGGGATTAAAGGTCGCTCTATAGTGGCCCACAATGAGCAAAATGAGAAAACTACTCAAGTATTGGTCAGTGCAGACGATGTATTAGCGCTGCTGACTAACGATGTCTCTCTCAATATTGTGAGAGACATACGCAATTATTTCAATCGCAAATTTGGCACACAGCCAGACTCGTACGCCTTTATTATCACCAAAGAAATCCGTAAAATGAAGACTATGGGTTCAATGGCCTCTGTTAACAAGATTGATAGAAAACCTTTCGTTTTCATCATTGATGAGATTAATCGTGGTGAGGCGTCCAAGATATTTGGGGAGTTATTCTATGCCATCGATCCTGGTTATCGGGGTAAGCAAGATGTGCGTGTAAAGACCCAATACCAAAACCTCGTTCCAGAAACTGACGTGTTCGCAGAAGGTTTTTACGTTCCGGAAAACATGTATATACTTGCTACGATGAATGACATTGACCGCAGTGTGGAAAGCATGGACTTTGCCATGCGACGTCGATTCACCTGGAAGGAAGTTACGCCAGAGTCCACTCAATATATGCTCGATGATCTGACATGCGCAGACGAGGCAAAGCAAACGATGAGAAGGCTGAATGATGTGATTACTAATACCGAAGGACTTGGGACGGCTTATCAAGTTGGACCGTCCTATTTCCTAAAGTTAAACGAGAATGGAGGTAACTTTGAGAAACTATGGAAGATGAATATCGAGCCTTTGCTGAGAGAGTATCTTCGTGGCTTTCGCAAGTCAGAAGGGATTATGGCCAAACTAAGCGACGCTTACTTTGGCACAGATACCGCTCCATCAGACACTGACATAATTGAACTGGCGGATGAGGATTAACCTGACAGATAACAACATGGGAAGTACAAATGCAGGGATATTCCTCCATAAAGATATTTCTGCCCTGTTCCCTATCGCCGAAAAGACGATTGCTCAACTATGCAAGGAGAATGAGCACCTGCTCATCTTCCCCTATTGTATGGAGGAATCAAATGATCAAATTGGCAATGCTTCAATTATAACCCTCCTCAATACGAGTGACCCAGACAAAGTACGGATAAAGACCGAAAATGTGATGGGTTTTATCGGTGTTGGAAACCTTCAGGTGAAGATCAAATCAAGGTTCGATGAGGGACGTGACGACTTCCTACTGCATTATATGCTACAAAAGGTGATGTCCTTCAATCTCTTTGATCTTAATCACAATCATGATAAGGACGATGTATTTGACTTTGTGATGTTTCTGTTTCCTTATTTTCTGAAAAACGCTATGCGGCAGGGCATCTATAGAGAATACCAGAACTTCAGACATAACGATGCAAACGTCAAAGGGACAATAAACTTGGGACGGCATATTTCCCACAATATTCCGTTTGTCGGCAAAGTAGCCTATGGTACTCGTGAATATGCTGCTGACAACAGCATGACGGAATTGGTTCGCCACACCATAGAGTTCATGAAATCAAAGAAATATGGTCAGTCTGTACTAACTATTGATAGAGAGACCATTGAGAATGTCAACTCTATTATTGAGCACACACCTGCTTATAATAAGAATGAACGTAACGCAATAATCAGCAAGAACCTACGCTACAAGAGTCATCCATACTACACAGCCTATCAACCTCTTCAAAGTCTATGTTTGCAGATTCTCAGATTGGAAGAAATAAAATACGGAGAAACCGATGATGAGATTTGTGGCATATTGTTTGATGGAGCATGGTTATGGGAAGAATACGTGAATACCATTTTACACAATGAGGGTTTCATTCATCCTGAGAATAAGAGGCACAAAGGAGGCATCTATCTTTTTGAAGATCGTAGCGGCATTCGTTACCCGGACTTTTATAAAGACGGTATCGTCCTTGACGCTAAGTACAAGAACCTTGGAAGCTACGAGAAGGTTTCCAAGGTTGGACGAGATGACCTGCACCAGCTAATCACATACGTTACGAACTTAAAAGCCTCAAAAGGAGGTTTCGTGACTCCATTAAATGAAAAGCAACAGAAGGTGCCAAGATCAACGTTGAAAAATCCATCATCAACCTTATTTATAATAGGCATTGAGATTTGCAAGAAAACCATATCTTACGCAGATTTCTGTCAAAAGATGAAAGAAAAAGAAAAAGCTTTTATTGAATATCTAAACCAACAAATTTAAATCCAACTTGTTAGCAGTCGTTATACCTGCCACAGACAATTGCACTTAGTCGCATTCACCTTATTACGATCTGCATGCTTGATTGCTTGTTTCCCAACACAGA
>JAQXQU010000124.1 GCA_029101345.1 Erysipelotrichaceae bacterium
CCACACGGACACACTCTTCTCTTTTCCTCTGATACCAAATTCACCTTTATAACATTATATAACTTCATATAAAGGTCTCGCTGTGTTATAAATTCTTCTTGTGGCGCCATTCCTTCTATCTCTGATGAATCCCCATCAGAAATTCCCGTGTCGCTAGCCAATGCAAGTCTTTCTAACAAAGCTAACATTGGTTCGTTTGGTGATATTTCGATATTTAAGTTCTCTTCTTCTATAAGAGTATCTTCCTCGTCTTCAATGCCCTTGTCAAAAATATCCAAGGCCCCTGGGTCAATCCAACCGACAAATTTCTCCCACGTATCGTGAAAAGCAACTATATATGCATCCTTTGTTCCGCCTGCTTTTTCACCTCTTAACCCTCTTCCAATCATTTGCATTAACAGAGAATCACTATTTGTTTCGCGAGCCAAAAAGACAGTTTGAATATCTGGAACATCACTTCCTTCAGTCAAAATCTGAACATTGATTAAAACCTTAAATTCGTTATTCTTAAACTTATGAATAACCTCCTGTGCATCTGCTCTATTAGACACAGCATAATCACAAGACACACCAGCATTCCTAAATGTTTCACATAGTGTTTCTGCATGATTTTGATCATAGGCAAACACTATTGTTTTTCCATATTTCTCCTGATGTTTTAAATACTGATCTACTATCTTCTTATTTCTAGCAGAAGATTTGCCTATTCTATTTTTAATTCTCTCAGACAAATCACCAAACTGTTCAAAGAACAATTCATCTTCTTTTGTACATTCATATTCAATCTCACCAACAATATCCGTTGGAACAGGAATGTACTTAGGATTTGCCAAAAAGCCACTCGCCAACAACTGTTTTAAGGTTACTTCATACACATAACCTTTTCCTTTCACACCAATATTATTTTTTATATTTTTATCAGCATTAAACATACGCATCAAGCGAAGTTTCTGCGAATCCTGCATTCTAGTCGGAGTCGCGGTGAGTCCCAACAATATTCTGTTAGGATTTAATGTTGTCATTCTTTTTATTGTTTTTTGATAATTGCTTGCAACAGCATGATGGGCTTCATCCACCACAATAATTAACCTTCTTTTTCCCTGCGCACCAATCATTCTTTCAATAAATCGATACCCGTATTTATTTGCTACAGAGGCTATACTACAAACATATACATCGGCTCTACTAGCCATTGACATTTTCATATGCACGCCTGAGATTGGAAAAATCTTGATTTTTTTCACATCAGATCCCTTTAATAAAGGAGTCTGTTTTCTAAATTCCTGATATGTCTGTTCCACTAATTCCTGTCTGTGCACAAGCCATACTATTCTATATCCTTTTGCAACGCCTTCTGATAATAGCCAATTAACTGCTGTATATGTTTTACCGCTTCCTGTTGGCATTACAACCAATCCATTACGGTCATGAATATCCGTATCCAATTTGAAATACTTTGTCATTTCATCAACTGCACTTTTTTGATGTGGCATGATTAAATCCCTCGAATCACGAGTGGACTTATCTATTATTATTGGTTCTGACCAATTCGCTAATTTCATAAATCTCATCCTTTCATTGATAATTAGAATTTCACGTTCGTAGCCGCTTACTTACTGTAATCATAAAAATACCTACACTTCTAATACAGTTCTCAAATAATCACGTAATTGAGTAATGTCTTCTCGGTCCATTGCTACAGAAAAACTATTAGCTGTTAATGCACCCTCATGCCAAAGATTCACTATCCAATCAGCAGAAACATCTTTTAACTCATGACCCGGTTTTACATAAATAACATCCGGATTCTCATCTTTAATCTTGTGTTTTGGGAAAAGCTCAAAATTAAAATCCGGCTCAATAAAACTATACAAGCTTTTAGTCTGTTGCAGCTTATCTTCTAACAACTCCGTAAGGATCTTTTCCAAACTTTCGACTTCACATGCAAGTAATATCGCAGCATCATTCATTGAATAATCAATGCATCCCCGAAATCTAAATACAAAATCAACATTGCACCAAGTGTCATCCCAATTTTCAGAATTTGTTTTTTGATAGCCTTTGATGTTGAGGTATATCTCCATACCATCAATATTCATATTCAATGCCAAAATACCACACTCCTTAGTTCATCGCAGCCTTTATTTTCTCTACAAGAGTAATATCCGCTGGAAGCCACTGAACATCATACAGAGTATCTTTTGTAAGCCATTTAGCTGCTTCTGCTTCCAGTAATTTCAACTCACCATCAATAACTTCACACCAGAAACAATCCATTGATAAATGAAATGTTGGATAGTCATATTCAATCGTTTCAATCAAATCTCCAACCTTAATAGTTGCTTCCAGTTCTTCTTTTATCTCTCTAACAAGAGCCTGATGAGGAGTTTCACCTTCTTCAATCTTTCCGCCGGGAAACTCCCACTGCCCCATAAAATCTCCATAACCTCTTGCTGTTGCAAATATCTGTTTCTTTTCATTGATTGAGTCGCAGATTACAGCAGCAACTACCTTAATTGTTTTCATACTACCTTGTCTCCTTCTGTCTGAATATTGCTCTGCAAATAACGTAGCAAATCATCTCTTACAGAATGTCTCATTTGTACTGTTACCTTTGCAATATCCCTGTCTTTTCCTTTGTTATCCTTTTTTGTATCAGCCTTTACATCAA
>JAQXQU010000125.1 GCA_029101345.1 Erysipelotrichaceae bacterium
ATCTGTTGTATTAGCACCTTGATGAAGAGCCTTGATTCTATCATGTGCATCATCATTATAAATAGAACGATAACGCATTTTATTATTATCATCAGACCACATTAGTATTACTGGAATATCTGATGACCCTACAAGTTCAACAAGAGGCCTCTTATAGAAGGGTTCTCTATCAAAAGCCGTATCAATTGACTGAATTAGGGCTATAAGTTGTTCTGCCGTAAATACAGCATATTTAGCGGTTTGTGTTTCATTTGTACTACCCACTGTTGTTGGTATCCATGAGGGAATAGAAGAAATCAACTCCTGTATTCGCGCATTGTTCGCCGAAATTTTACCATCATTAATTACAATAAACTTCTGTTTAATCCAACGATTTTTAAATGTGACTTTTTTAAACTTTGCCTTGTTTTTTGCTGTTGGCTTTTGTTTCGTATTTTCTGCTTGGATAATAATATCTTTGATTTCCAAATTACCTTTTTCCAAGTCATCAAACTGTTCCCACAAATCGTCCTCTACTTCTGCCAATACAGTAAACTCTTTAGCAATATCATTTGTTGTAAAAATTTTGCACAGATCAAGATATTTACTGCGATAGCCAAACCAACGTGCTCGTTGGAGTGTTGTGTCCATATTGCCACCACTTTTTGCAAAACGTGTAAAATATGAAACAATCAGATTTGGAAACGTAAGTCCTCGCTGTAAAAGATCACCGCCAATATAAATTTTGTGCCATTTGGTTCTTTCTGTCTCTTTTGTTTCTTTACCGACCCCGTTTTGCAAGATAACACCAGTTTTTCTAATGCATGTTGCTAATTCTGACAGAAGGGTATCACTAAATGGGTATTTCTCTAATATACAGGTTGATGCGAAAGTGTTATAACTCTTTCTTAGTTTGTTTATATAAAAATTATAGCCGTCTATATCATCTTCTTTGTTTTCAAAAGCTGCTTTGATATTTTTCAATTCATCATTAACACATGAGTATAGTACTCCATGCTCTGAAACCTTTCGGTCAACATGAATTATCATGTCCGACAATTTATCCTTTTTCTTTTCTGCAGTTATTTGTTTAATTGCACTGGAAACCAAGAAATAATAAATTGCCTCTCTTAATGAATTACTGACAGTGACATTTGACGGTTCGTCATCCAAAGATTGGATAATTTCATTCTCTGACAAATGATAAATGCTAGCGCCATCATACCCCCGTCCTGGGTGAATAAGATGAACAGAGGCTGGTATGAGAGCACTGATATCTTCTTGAAACACATTTGCCTGTGGGGTCGCAGTAACAGATAGATATAAAGGGTTACCAAGAATACTTTTCATGCTCTTAATCGCATTGTATGTAGGTGTTCCGTCTTTCTCTTTGTTCTTGGCCGTATTCAGACTCGCCTGATCGCCTTCATCATCAATAATAAAGGGTTTTATATTCGGTACATTCTCGAGCAAAGTCCGCAATAAGCGATTGACTTTTTTAAGTACTCTAGAGTTTTTAAGACATGTTATAATTATAGGGCGTTTTTCCTCCAACAAGTCTTGAGCAAAATCAGAAGTAAGACAAGTAATAGGATTGGACTCTTTTGTAACGATATTCGTTGTAAACACAATTGGCGTATCTGATTCAATAATATCATCGCCACTTGCAGAGTCAAATGTAGTTCCAAAACGTTCCGTACATTGCCTTAACAGTTCGGTATCATAGCCGCCATATATTATTAGCAGATTATAATCATTATCAAACGCGATAGCAGTTAATAGTTCTAAGTTTGATGTCTTACCAGATTGGACTTTACCAACGAGTAGAGAGTTATGGTTTTTATCAACTGCTAATTGCTGTAGCAATTTGGAATAAGTCGACCGCACATTTTTGACAATGTTATCTGCTCCTTTTTGCGAATAAGATACAATGTGCTTCGAGTGGATTAGCCCGAAGTATTTTCCTTCATTAAAGGATATCTCTGCTGATGGTTTCTCTATTATATACTGTTCCATTATTCATCAGTTGATAGTTTGTGTAGATAGTCATTAATATGATTTCGGAAAGCACTTGGACTTACGGAACCATCTTCATTAGCATTCTTCTTGACACGCATTTCCGCAAGAGCAAATGCAATCGCAAATTTTTCCAAGACCATTTTGAAATCTTCTTTTTCCGAAAAAGGCTTAAAGAAAGGATGATTGATATTTAGCTGTATATTAGCGTTATTACCATCTTCCGATGAGTCTACTTTTATCCATGTGGCGGAACTTCCTTTAGTCCATCGAACATTAATGATGCATTTACATGCTGCATCTATTTGAATTGGGTATTCACGAACTTTATCATCAATCTCCTCTGGAAGATTATTTTGCTCTGTTTGATATTCCTTATAAAGACCAAGTGCGGCTTGTTCCTCTGAGTCTATGGACCCTTGTAGAACATCGAATATGGTTGGTTCTGCTTCTGTTGATTGAGAACCGAACGAATGAGAAATGGTTTCCTGAACATGACTTTGGACATTATCGGAAACACTTTGAGATGTTGCCTCTTCTTTGGCTCTGTCTTTATTTGTTATTTTTGCAATCTCAATGTATTCCTTAATCTGAGACTTTAGCTTCTCAATAAACACTTCCTCAAGACCATCATCCCATACAAAACCATCTTTAGCTTGATTAATTGGGAAATCGTCCAAATCTAATTCACCAAATAATTTATGAGCCCTCGGATCTTGTGCTTGACCGAAAATCTTATCTGGCTTATAATTGAAATCTTCTCCCCCAACAACAACACGATTTCTTCTAAAAAGAGCAAAACCAGCACGGCCGAATCCACCATTTGCCAAAATACCAACAAAACCAACTACATGATGCGGCTGTCCGTCAAATACAAACGAAAAGTCTAACTCTTTTCTCCATGTTTGATTTCTGAAAGACAAACAATCATATTCATCAAAATATAGAGGATCACCGTCGTAGGTAATACGTACCATACCGTTGTTTAAATCACGACGATACATACCCTTAAGCAATTCCACTATTTTACCTTTCGTACGAGGAGAACCTATTTTTTTCGTTACCTCGCGAATAATAATCGTTGTTCCATGTGATGAAGTGTCTACTAAGGATTTCCTAATGGAAACAGTATTAATATTCTTCTCTCGCATCTCTGGGATATTAATCTCCGTATAATACTCGATATTAGAACCCAGTTGAGTTGATCTTACAGACCAAACATTGCCAAACCATGAAGCCGCAGTCTTCAAACCCATACCAAACTCATTACGACCAGTTTTGTCTTCAGGAGGTGAA
>JAQXQU010000126.1 GCA_029101345.1 Erysipelotrichaceae bacterium
AACAATTCTTCAAAGCTGCCATTCTTATCAACGTTCTTATCAGGAACAAGCAAGCGGAAAGAGTTTTCAAAGTCAGGATAAAGGATAGTAAAATCTTCTGAATTCTCCAGATAATGGGTTACGCCCTGACCAGCTGAACCAAACATGGCACCTTCATAGGTCTTTTGCAAATAATCGCCCATTTGGTCAGCCCTAATCATCTGGGTGCCGAATTGTTCATTTAGTTTTGAAACAATCTCACTTGCGGCATAGAGCCCCGCTTCAATGGTCCAATGATGATCTGTCTTATAAAAGAAGGAATAGTGGTCAATGGCATCTTCCTGGAAATTTTCTCTTAGATCAAGATAGTTCATATCATTATTTGCCATTGCTAAAAGATAGCCATCAACATTGGCGTTTCCATAGTAGCTGATACCAGCAGGTATTTGTTCCCGATCATTTTCAACAGTAATTGGCGTCTGGACATATAGAAAGCCTATGCCCTTATCTTCTGCATATCTTTCCAATGTGTTGTATTGATTGGCGATCTTCTGATAGGAAGAAGCTGCAACTTTAGAGCTAGCTGTCCTCGCCCAATAGCCATTGTTCAATTTGAAATAACCGGTACCAATTCTTGAATCAGTAAGCATGGCATTTGTCAGGAAACCGGCCAAAGCTATGTCATGGTAGCCAACGATTGTATCAGCTCTTGTTTCTCCGATCTTGGAGTATTTGATCATGCGATCAGCAACCTTATCATAAATTGTCCGTTTTTTCTGATAAATTGGTGCCCCAATGATATCCACTTCCTCATCAAAAGGATACAATTCAGAAAAATCAATGCCATCGGCCGCTGTCTCTTCGTTATTTATGAACCCCCTAATAGTGTTTCCCAGCAATAGATTCAAACATAAGGCAAAGATGATGACTAATGATATTATTGAAAACCAATTCTTCTTCATAATCACCCCCTAGAAACCAGCATATAGCGGTGCTGAATAGCCTCTGCCGATCATTATGACAAGGCATAAGACAAATAGCGCTAACAGCACAATTTGATAAAGCTTCTGATATTTCTCTTTCTTTAGCCATTCAAAGGCGCCAAATGACATTAGTATTGCCAGCAATAATGGCAGCTTGTAATAGGAAAGAGACAAAAGATCCGAAGAATTGAAAAGACCATTCCCTGCTAAACCAAACATCATGGATAGATAGGATAGAGCACTTCGAAGACTTTCGGAGCGGAAGATGACCCACTCAATCACCACCACAAACAAGGTATATAAACGGTTTAGATGAATCTTCTGCAGCTTATCAGCTAAAGCAGTATATTTTTCCAGAGCCTGCAAGACGAAATAGATCATTGCCCAAAGGATAAATGTTAACTTTGAACCATGCCAGATGCCAGTTACCAGCCAGACAACAAAGAGGTTGAAAAGATGGCGAGCACTGCTTTTAACTCGAGAACCACCTAAAGGAATATAGATGTAGGTCGTAAACCAGGAAGTTAGGGACAAATGCCATCTTTTCCAGAAGTCACTGATTGAAGTTGCCAGATATGGCAGATTGAAGTTTTCGCATAGATGATAGCCAAAGAAATAACCAAAGCCTATGGCAATATCACTATAACCGGCAAAATCAAAATAGAGCTGAAGACTATAAGCAACACCTCCCGACCAAGCCATCAAGACACTTAGACTATTGCTAACAAAGCAGCTATCAACCAATAGTTTCAGGCTATCGGCAATGATGATCTTCTTGAAAAGGCCACTAAAGACCCTTTCAAAGCCTTTTTCATAATCAGACACTCTTTGAGCTTTGCTGTCGGATAATTCATCTTTGAATTTAGTCAATGGACCTGCAAGAATAGTCAGGAAGTTGGCAATATATAAGGCTGCATCAATAAATGAAGAACCATCATCTTCTCTACAATCAACCACATAGGATATTTCCTTGAATGTGAAATAGGATAATCCCAAAGGAAAAGCGACAGATATTTCACTTTGAACAAAGCCTAGAATCGAATTGACATATTTGAAGCCTAATAAAATCAAGGCATCAATGAAAACGGCAAAGGCTTTATATGCCTTGTTCTTCCTTTTGAAGGATAGTCTGACCAAGAGGTAGTTAAGGCAGATGGAGAATATCAATAGGAATAGATACTGGAAATTGCCTAGTGCATATAAACCAAGGCTAAAAAGAAGCAGGATGAGATTTTTTATCCCCTTGATTGGCAGATGATAACAGATGAGTATTATTGGAAAATAAATGCCAATGAAGCTGAGACTTGATAAGCTCATTTCCTAACCTCTTCTTCTCTTTTTCATAATGATATCAGCCACTGCCAGAATGCCACCCAATAATGAGAGATAGAAACCATAATCAATCAATTTGTTTTCATAAACAAGTTTTACTTCATGGTTTCCTTTGCTGATGGCAAGAGCTAAATGATAGACGTCTGCCTGATAGACTTCGACTTCCTCGTTATCCACATAAGCCTTCCAGCCCTTGGAATAAGGAATGGAAAGAATCAGGTATTGGTCTTTGGATGAATTGATTGTGCCACTTATTTCATCAATACCGAAGACAACATTTTCAAGATGGTCATTGCCCATTCTCTCAAGATTCTCATCAAGCTTAGAATGTTCAAGGACAAGAATCTGCATTTTGTCAAAACTGTAAAGGCCTTTGCTTTCCAAAGTGATTTGGACTTCAATTTCATTTGTTTCATTATTGCCAAGATACATCACAAAATCATGGCGGGCATTATAATAACGGCTGTCATTATTGGAATAAGTAAAGATCTCATTGCGGTCTATGCCAGCAATTTCCAGCTTAGCACTAGTATCCTTGCCAGCATAGTAGTTTCTGGTATCATCAAAATCAAAGCCTGAGAAATAGAGGTAGTTGGCCATTGCATCTTCACATTTGTAGCTAATTTTCAGGACAGCATTATCCTTCTTGGCCATAATGCCATTATCAACTATCTCTATATCACTGCCACTTATTTCATAAGGCAATTCAACAACCGAAGTGGCAAAGCCATCACTTTCAACTTTTTCCAAGATGACATAGCTGCTCAATGCTTCTTCCTTTGCGACTGGATTGAGCTTAGACCAGTCATCATGTGAGAGCTTTTTATCTGTAGTATAACCAAATGGCAAAGGATCATTAGCCACATAGACATCATAATCGTCAATGCTTTTTTCGTATTCATACCCACTAGGAATAAGGCCATCATAGCCCTTTGGTGTCAGATAGTATTTGACATTGGCCAACTTGTAAAGCGTACTTCTCTTATC
>JAQXQU010000127.1 GCA_029101345.1 Erysipelotrichaceae bacterium
CGTTTTCCGTTTTTATAATCTGATACTGCTTGAACTTTTTCTTCTATTGTATATTTACTCTTTCTTCCCATAAGAAAAGATCCCTCCTTTCTGTAAACAACTTTATTTATTTTAGTTGTCTACTTTAGAGGGATCTTATCAGATTAGTGGCTTTTATAAAATAAACAGGTGCATATGCACCTGTTATCTGATTTCCAATCCAACTTTTCTTTTGACTTTAGATAATGTCTTGTAGGCAATTCTTTGTGCCTTGATAGCACCATCGGCAATGACTTTTTCGATTGTATCGGAATTGATGATTTCATAATAGCGGCTTTGGATCCTCTCAAGTTCAGCACAAACCACATCAGCAACGTATTTTTTCAATTCACCATAGCCTTTTCCTTTGAATTCTTTGACAATATCCTCCATATCACGATTACTCAAGGCTGAAGCGATTTCAATCAGATTATAAAGGCCAGGCTGGTTCTTTTGATCAAGCTGGATAATGCCAACAGAATCTGTAACAGCTGACATGATCTTCTTGCGTGCTGTCTTTGGATCATCAAGCAGATAGATGCAGCCCTTATCACCACGATCAGATTTTGACATCTTCTTGCTAGGATCATCCAATGACATAATGCGCGCACCCACCTTGGCAACAAGTGGTTCCGGCATCTTGAAAGTCTCTGAATAGAGGTTGTTAAAACGATGTGCCAAGTCTCTTGTCAGTTCAACATGCTGTTTCTGATCATCACCAACCGGTACATAATCAGGATTATATAGCAGGATATCTGCAGCCATCAGGCAAGGGTAGGTATACATGCCCGCGCTAAGATTAGTCTCACCCTTTGCAACCTTGTCTTTGAACTGTGTCATACGATTAAGCTCCCCGAGATAGGTCATGCAGGCCATGATATAACCAAGCTCTGCATGCTCATGGACATCGGTTTGCAGAAAAATTGTTGCCTTTTCAGGATCAAGTCCACATGCCAAATATAATGCAATTGCATCCTTCAGGTTCTTGCGTAGAGCTGGTGGGTCCTGATAGTTTGTGATGCAATGCAAATTCGCAATAAAGACAATCATCTCATATTCATCCTGATAATTTACAAAGTTTCTCAATGCGCCGATATAATTGCCAAGTGTCAGCTGACCTGTAGGTTTGATGCCTGATAGCATTCTTTTCATGAAAATCCTCCAATAAAATAAAAAAGCACCCATTGGGACGATTGATATCGTGGTGCCACCCAAATTCATTCCTAGGAATCTCTTTGACTATAACGCGTCACCCATCCATTTCACTGAAGTGCTACTGCTGAATTTCACCATGGATCAGCTCTCTTTCAAGTTGAACATTCCAATTACTACTATCAATATACATCAATATTTCAATTAATACAATTTTGATATAATATTGTTGGTAGTACTATGGTAGTTATTTATACATCGCCTGGTTGTGCATCTTGCCGTAAGGTGCGCAACTGGATGAAAGAGCATAATATCAAATACATTGAGAAGAATATTTTCAATGTTCTTTTAAATGAATCGGAAATCAGATATCTTTTAAAGCGAACTGAAAATGGCACTGATGATATCATCTCCAAAAGATCAAAAATCATTCGTGATAATAATATCGATATTGATTCCATGTCCATTGATGAACTGATCAGATTCATTATTCAGAACCCATCAGTACTGAAAAGGCCAATCATCATTGATAATCGCAATATGCAAGTAGGCTATGATTCTGATGAGATCGATATCTTCCGCAACAATGAGCTTTCTTCTGTAATTGGCTGTGAGAAGTCATGTCCACATTATCGCAATTGCGGTTCCTTGAGGGAGGAATGTGAATGCGAGTGCTAGTAGGCTTATCGGGTGGTGTTGACAGTGCTGTCGCCGCCTATCTATTGAAAATGCAGGGTTATGATGTCACATGCTGTTTTATGCGCAATTGGGACTCTGCTCTTAATAATGATACTTTGGGTAACAAGACTCTTGATGATGATATCTGTCCTCAGGAGAAGGACTACAATGATGCCAAGAAAGTCGCTGATCTTTTGGGACTTGAACTTTTGCGTAGTGATTACATCAATGAATATTGGGATAATGTCTTTTCTGTTTTCTTATCTGAATATGAAAAAGGACGTACTCCTAATCCTGATATCTTATGCAATAAATACATTAAATTTGACTATTTTCTCAGGTTTGCCTCAGATTTGGGTTTTGACAAGATTGCGACTGGCCATTATTTCAAGTCTCTGCTTCTAGAAGATGGCTATCATTATTATAAAGCCGATGATTTAAATAAGGACCAGTCCTATTTTCTTGCTCAGGTAAGAAAAGAGGCATTGGATTCTGCACTTTTCCCTTTATCTTCCATAAGCAAGCCTGAAGTAAGAAGGATTGCACAGGAATTAGGGCTTGAAATAGCAGGCAAGAAGGACTCTACTGGCATCTGTTTTATTGGTGAAAGAAACTTTCGCGAGTTTTTAAAGAATTATATTCCAATGAAGGAAGGGAAGATTGTCGATATTGATACAAGAGAAGTAATCGGAACTCATCAAGGCGTCTATTATTACACCATTGGACAAAGGAAAGGCTTTGGTGTTGGCGGCAATCGGGGTCCTTATTATTGTGTTGGCAAGAACATCGAGAAGAACATCCTTTATTTGACCTCGATAAAAAATGAGCATTACCTTTTAAGTGACAAGGCTATTATTAAAGATATCAACTGGATTAGAAGACCAGATACAGACGAAATTGATCTTTGTGCCAAATTCCGCTATCGGCAAAATGATCAGGCTGTCCATCTTAGAATCATCAACGATAATGAAGTTGAATTAACATACAAACAGGGTATCAAGGCTGTAACCTGTGGCCAGCAGGCTGTCTTCTATTCAGGTGATGAATTGCTAGGTGGTGGCACAATTGAAGAAACCTATAACCAAGGTGTTGAACTTTCGTCATATTATTCATCAATAATCATTTGATATGGGAGAAGATCTGATTAAATTGCATGGATACTTCAAGAACAGCTTTTTCCGTTCTGAAACTTATATGGTATCCAAATTCATAAGTGATGATGGACCAATAACTACTACTGGCCCATCTTTTGATTATGAAGAAAATAAGCGGTATACATTAACCGGAAGCTATGTTGATCATCCACGTTATGGTTTCCAGTTTTCCTATCTCAAAGTCGAAAGATGCATGCCTAACCATAAGGAGGAAATCATATCCTTTCTTAAATCCGATCTATTTAATGGCATTGGAAAAAAGACGGCCCTTAAGATTTATGATCAGCTAGGGGATGATGCTTTGACAATCCTTAAGGAAAATCCGGAAAGAATCTACGACCTTTCCCTTTCCAAAAGCCAGGCAGAAGCTCTGGCTGCAGGTTTTGAAAAGCTCTATGATCCGGAAAACGAAATCATATTCAAACTGGTGTCAGGGGGTTTTAGCAATCTCGAAGCTCGCAGGATCTTTTCGGTTTTCAAGCTTGGAACCATTGAAGTAGGGGAAGAGAATCCTTTTCGATATTATACGGAAGTATCTGGAGTAAGTTTTCCAAAGGTTGTAGAATATGCAAGAAATATTGAATTTCCCGATAGCATGGCTAAGTTCCAGGAAGCATACCTTATCTATATTTTGACTGACTATATGTTTAATACAGGCGATCTCTTCATAACTAGGGATAATCTTAAGAGCCATATCAGCAAGCTCAAGATGAAAATTGATCTTGATGATATTATTCCCCAAGCTATTGATCATGGCTATCTTATTGAAGAAGAAGATCGGTATTATTTATCAGTGGATTATGATGATGAGAACTATATTGCTTCATTTCTGAATCTATTTTCCAATAAGCTGAGTCTCGAGGATGATATTGTAGCCGGGATGATCTCTGATGATGAACAAGAAAACTCCATCTGCTATGATTTGCTTCAAAAGGAAGCCATTTCTGCTTTTTTCCAAGAGGATATCTCACTAGTCATTGGTGGACCAGGCACTGGCAAGACTACGATTGTCAAATCAATGGCAGCTGTTTTCAAGAAAGCCTTTCCTTTTGCCAATCTCATTGTTGTCGCACCAACAGGTCGTGCTGCCAAGCGCATCAGTGAAATCTGTGATGTTGAAGCCAAGACCATCCATTCACTTCTTAAATGGAACAAGGAGAGCAATACCTTTGGCTTTGATATTGATAATCCTTTGCTTTATGATGCCATCATTATTGATGAGTTTTCCATGGTTGACAGCAATCTTTTCGCCTGCCTTTTAAAGGCTTGTGGCAATATCAAGAAACTATGTCTAATTGGCGATGACAATCAGCTTCCTTCCATAAGACCAGGAAATGTTTTGAATGATCTGATCGAATCAAAGCTTTTCAAGACTACAAGGCTTAATACCAACCACCGGCAATCCGAGGGTTCTGGTGTTATAGAATTAGCTAATGATATCATCAATGATTCTGTTGATACCAATAAGGACTACCGTGATGTGTCAATCATTGATCCAGGAATTGGAGGCTATCCTGATCTACTTTCCATGATTAATCAGGACCTCGATGAGGGCTATTTTCTTGATGATATCCAGCTTTTATCACCGATGTATAAAGGTGAACATGGCATCGATAAGCTCAATCAATTGATGCAGGAAGCTTTCAACCCATTTGATGAAAACAAGAAGCAGCATGCCTTTGGGCAACAGATCTTTCGGGTTGATGATAAGGTATTGCAGCTGAAGAATCGGCCAAGTGATGACATTTACAATGGTGATATTGGCATTATTGAAGATATTGATTATGCTGAAAAGACCTTGATCATCAACTTTCAGAACAACATTGTCTATTATAAATATGAAAACCTTGATGAATTGGCTATTGCCTATGCAATGTCAGTCCACAAGTCTCAGGGCAGCGAATATCCGATTGTCTATTTTTCCTTAACGGAAAACAATCTGCGCATGCTAAACCGCAATCTGATTTATACAGCTGTCACTCGTGCAAAAAGAAAGCTTGTCATTATTGCCAAGCCAGCTCTTTTGCAAAACGGCATCAAGAGGGAAATCAAAAAGCGCAATTCGACTTTAGTAAAGCGATTAACTGGTTTTTAGTTAGCATTTATGCTAAAATCTTTACGAAAAGACAAGTAATATGATTATTGGCAAATATAGAGAGTGGCTGTTGGTGGAAATGCCATATTGATGGTCATATGAAGCTCCTTTTGTAGATTGGCTAATCACCAACGTCATTCCGCGTTAAGGAAGATAGAGTGCATGATTATTCATGAACTAAGGTGGTACCGCGTTTTTATACGTCCTTAGAAGAAGGGCGTTTTTATTTGCTGGAGGGAAAATGAAAAAGTTAAGTGGAAATGAAGTCAGACAGATGTTCCTTGATTTCTTTATTAGCAAGGATCATATGATTGAACCTGGTGCAAGCCTCATTCCGGTCAATGATCCATCACTGCTTTGGATCAATGCAGGTGTGGCTGCTTTGAAGAAGTATCTTGATGGTCGTGAAAAACCTAAGTGCAACCGCATTGCCAATGCACAGAAGTGCATCAGAACCAATGATATTGAAAATGTTGGCAAAACTGCCCGCCATCATACATTCTTTGAAATGCTTGGCAACTGGTCAATTGGTGATTATTTCAAGGAAGAATCTTTGAAGATGTCCTGGGAATTCCTGACATCACCTGAGTGGATTGGCTTTGATAAGGAACGCATCTATGTCACTGTCTATCCTGATGATGATGAAGCATACCGCATCTGGACTGAAGTCATTGGCCTTGATCCTAGCCATATTCTCAAGTCTTATGACAATTTCTGGGAGATTGGTGAAGGACCATGTGGACCTGATAGTGAAATCTACTATGATCGTGGTCCAAAGTATGATCCACAGGGATTAGGTGAAAAGCTCTTCTTTGAAGAGATGGAAAATGACCGTTATATTGAAATCTGGAACAATGTTTTCTCCCAATATGATGCCAAGGAAGGTGTAGACCGCAAGGATTATAAAGAGCTTCCACAGAAGAATATCGATACTGGAATGGGGCTTGAAAGGCTAGTAGCGCTTATTCAAGATGGTGAAACCAACTTTGATACCGATCTGTTTTTGCCATATATCCATGCAACTGAAAGATTGGCTAAGAAGAAGTATTCAGAAGACAAGATGGCTTTTCGAGTTATAGCTGACCATGTCAGGACTTGTGTTTTTGCCTTGGCTGATGGAGCATCATTCTCCAATGAAGGTCGAGGCTATGTCCTAAGAAGAGTACTTAGAAGAGCAATGCGTTATGCAAGAAACATTGGCATCGAAGGGCCTTTCCTGCATGAACTTGTTGATGTAGTCTGTGAAAACATGAAGGAATTCTACCCATATCTGCTTGAAAAGAAGGATTTCATCAAGAAGTTAATTAAACGTGAAGAAGAGGCATTCATCAAAACTTTGGCCAATGGAGAAAAGCTTCTCAATGCCGAACTTAGCAAGGAAGGATTAAAGGTCCTGCCTGGTGAAGTAGTCTTCAAACTCTATGATACTTATGGTTTCCCTAAGGAAATGACTATTGAGTCTGCCAATGATCGTGGAATTGAAGTTGATATGGAAGGCTTTGACAGATGCATGAAACATCAGAAGGAGTTAGCTCGCTCTTCTCGTGATAATGCCGAATCAATGCACAACCAGTCCAAGGATCTGCTTGATTTCAATGAACCATTTACCTTTACCGGATATGAATCCTATACTGGTGAAGGAAGGGTTACAGGCTTGTTTATTGCAGGCAAGAAGGTTGATGTCATTGAATCCGAAGGGGATGTAATCTTTGATTGCACACCATTCTATGCCGAATCAGGTGGCCAGGTTGGAGATACTGGCATCATCTTTACTGATGGTGTCAAGGCTGAGGTCCTTGATGTCAAGAAAGCACCAAATGGTCAGTTTATGCATAAGGTCAAGGTGATTGACGGTAGTATTGCCACGGGTGATGTCCTCAAGCAGGAAATCGATATCAATGCCCGCAAACTGACACGTGCCAACCACTCATCTCTTCATCTTTTGCAATCAGCTCTTAAAGCAGTTCTTGGCAATCATATTGCCCAGGCAGGTTCCTATGTCTGCAAGGATTATGCTCGTTTTGATTTCAATCATTTTGAAAAGATTTCTGAAGATGATCTAAGAAAGATTGAGAATCTTGTTAATGAATATATCCAATCTGACCTTCCGGTCTGTACGGAAGTGCTGGATATTGAAGAAGCTAAGAAAACAGGTGCTGTCGCTCTCTTTGATGAAAAGTATGAGGACAAGGTCCGCGTTGTTTCAATGGGTGATGTTTCCAAGGAATTCTGTGGTGGTACCCATGCTGTCAATACCGGTGAACTTGGCTTATTTGAAATTGTATCTGAAGAATCAGTTGGTTCTGGCATCCGTCGTATTGAATGTAAGACCAAGATGGCCGCTTATCATGATTTCAAGGGCTATGAAGATATGCTTAATTCCTATAAGCAATGCCTTGGCCTCAAGAATATCAATATGATTGCTGATCGTATCAATGCTTTGAAGTCAGAAAATGCTGAGCTTAATGCAAAACTTAATGCAATGCGTCAGAAACTGATGAATGCTGATGCTGATGCCCTGGTTCTAAATGCCAAGCAGGTCAATGATTTCAGCTATATCATCTACCATGCCCATGATCTTGAATATAACTTAAGGGATTACGCTATCATGCTAAGAAATAAGCTCAATGGCGGTTTTGTCTTCATTCTTAATGAAACAGCCGATAAGTATCAGTTTATTGCGGCAAGTGGCGAGAAAGCCCTGGCTAGTGGCAAAAAAGCCAATGAAATGGTTGTCATGGCTTCTAAGCTTGCTGGTGGCAAGGGTGGTGGCAAGCCGGATTGTGCCCAGGCTGGCGGCATCAATGGCGGCAATGCCAGTGAAATTCTTTCCACAATCGAAAAAGCCTTAGTGTAAAAATACTCAAATTGCGTTATTATTAAGAAAAGCGATAGGAGGTATAATATATGGCTAACACCAATACAATGCTATTCTCATCCGAAGAGATTCGTCGTGAGAATATGAAACAGCTCCTCAAAGCCGTTTCAGAAGCATTAGCAGAAAGGGGATATAATCCTGTCAATCAGATTTCAGGTTATCTTATGTCCAATGATCCTGCTTATATCTCCAGCCACAAGAATGCTCGTAATAATATCCAGCAGGTTGAAAGATATGAGATTATCGAGGAACTTGTCCGCTTTTATCTTGAAAGCAAATAATCAAAAGAAAAGGCAGAGATCTTTGGTCTCTGCCATATTTTAAGAAGGAGCAATTATTATGGAAAACAAGATTTTCATCGTTGATGATGAAGGCAAGGAAGTAGAAATGAATATTCTATTCACCTTTAATAATGAAGATAATGACTATGTCGTTGTCTTTGAAAACAGTAAACCAGATATGCTTTATGCCTTCAGATATGACGAAGAGGGCAATCTTTATGCAGTGGAAGATGAAGATGAGCTGGCAATGGTTGAAGAGGTTGTTTCTGCTTTTGAAGGACAAGAAGAATGAAAAGAATCCGAAAAATCATCCTATCTCTTTTACTGGTAATCGCTGTACTAGTCAGTGCCATCTGCTTTTATGCCTATAATTCCCTAAAACCTGCAAGCAATTCGGGTTCCAGCACGTTTTTTGTTATAGAGAACGGTTCTGTTGCTAAGGATGTTATCAGCAACCTGGCTGATAATGGCATCATCAATGATGGAACCATTGGCTACCTATATGCTAGAATTGCCAGAAATGCCGATTTCAAAGCCGGAAGTTTTGATGTGCCAGGTGGATTAAGTACATCTGAAGTCTTTGCCTATCTTTCTGATAGCAATAATATCATTCAGGATACAGTATCAATCACCTTCATCGAAGGTGATTGGTTAAAGGATTTTGCTAAAAAGCTGTCAAACAATACAAATCTCAGCTATGAAGAACTGATGAATTATTGGAAGGACGAGCAAGTTCTAAATGATCTTATTAGCAAATATGATTTTCTGACAGATGAAATCCTCGCTGATAATATCCGCTATCCTTTAGAGGGCTATTTCTTTCCTGATACCTATGAATTCTTCAGAACCACAACGCCGGAAGCTGTCACCAGGAAGATGCTTGATAATACCAATAGCATCTATTCGAAATATCTTGCCCAATTCACTTCCAGCAATTTGACCTTTCATCAGATTTTGACATTGGCATCAATTGTTCAATATGAAGGTGTCAAGCTTGAAGATATGAAGGGTATTGCCTCAGTCTTCTATAATCGCCTGGCTATTGGCATGAAACTGCAAAGCTCTGTCACTGTCTGCTATTCCTTGGATTTATCAGAAGATGACAATTGGACAAAATGTGAATTCAATAATGACTATGATTCACCATATAATACCTATCTGCACGAAGGTCTGACACCTGGACCTATTGTCTCCCCGGGAGAAAATGCAATCAGAGCAGTCCTGGAACCAGATACTACTGACTACTACTATTTCATTGGCGATGTCTGTGGTGATGGCAGTGTCCATTTTGCCAAAACATTTGAAGAACATAATCAGAATATCAAGGAGTATTTATGGTGCTATTAAAAAAACCTATTCTTATTGGAATAGCGGGTGGAACCGCCTCTGGCAAGACCTCTCTTTCCAATATCATCATTTCCACCTTTGAAAAGTCAAATTCCGTTGTTGTTATCAAAGAGGATGATTACTATAAGAACCAATCCCATTTGCCAATGGAGGAAAGAGTCAAGACCAACTATGACCATCCTTTTGCCTTTGATCACAATCTGCTCTTATCCCAATTGCATGATCTGATTAATGGAAATCCAATCAACAAGCCTACTTACGATTATGTCAATCATACAAGAAGCTCTCTAACTGAGGTCATTGAACCAGCTGAAGTTGTCATTATTGAAGGACTCTTTGTTTTGGAAAATAAGGAATTAAGAGATTTGCTAGATATAAAGATCTTTGTTGATACGCCCGCTGATGTCCGTTTTATCAGACGCCTTGTTCGTGACATCAAGGAAAGAGGCCGTTCAATGGAATCGGTTGTCAACCAGTATCTTACAACTGTCAGAGTTATGCATGAAGAATTCATTGAACCGACTAAAAAGTATGCGGATGTCATCATTCCTGAAGGTGGATGCAATGTTGTGGCTGTCGATCTGCTGACTACTAAAATCAGTAGCATTCTGGCGCAAAAAATGATATAATCGTTGCGCACGCAGGAGGAATTGTATGGAAGAAAAATATTATGTGAGCGAAGAAGGTCTACGTGATCTCAAAAATGAACTCCAGCATTTGATCCATGTTGAACGTGGTGAAGTAATTGAAGAACTAAAGTCAGCAAGAGCACAGGGTGACTTATCAGAAAACGCTGATTACGATGCAGCCAGAGACCATCAGGCTTATGTTGAAGCAAGAATCAAAGAACTTGAACATATGATCAAGAATGCAGAACTCTTTGAGAGCTCTTCATCCAATCAGATTCGTTTAGGTTCAACTGTTGAAATTCAGGAGCTTGATACCGGAGAGATACTGACATATTCCATTGTTGGTAGCATAGAAGCGGATCCACTAAATGGCAAGTTAAGCAATGTTACACCATTGGCTGAAGCTATTATGGGCAAGAAAGCCGGCACTACTGTTACTGTTGATGTTGATGAACCTTACGATGTAAGAATTATCAAGGTTCGCTAGGAATATCATCATTGCTAATCAATAAATAAGCAGAGGAGATCTGCTTATTTTTTATGTTAAAGAAAATCTTGGCCATTATCATTCTTTCTGTATCAATTTGCTGTGCTTATAAAATCTATCTTAAGACTATGGCATGCAAGAATGCCTATCATTACGAATATCCATTTAAACCTCTTTTCTATCTTGAAGAACCCCTTGTCATTGATGATGATTTCAAATTAACAGATGTCATCCATGTCTTTTCTGATGAATATTCATTTTTGGAAAATAGGGAAGATGGTCTAATTGATGTAACTCTTAGCAATCATTTAGGTAAAACAAAGAGGTCCTTTTCCTATCGGATCAAGGAAAAGGAGAAGGAGATCAAATATATCTATGTTACAAAATACGTTGATGAACCAAAAAACGATAATACTGTTAACAGTCAAAAATCAGATGACAAGCCCTCAGATCAAAGCATAACAAATGTCAATGAACCATATTTCACTGGCTATCATGATTTGAAGATTCCTCTTGGAACAAGCATGGAAGAATTAGCGATAGTCTTATCAAAGGATATCAGAACTTCTGTCCAGGCAACTGTTGATTATAGTCAGGTTCAGCTGGATAAGAAGGGAGTATATCAAGTAACATATCTTACAGAAATAGGTGATTTTTCAATTAATCTGTCAATTTTCTAGGAATAGCTCTTCTTCTTGGCAATAACTGTTTGCAAGGAGAAATATATGAAAAAGCTATTTGTTATTATAATCTGTCTACTAATGCTGCTTCCAATTGGCCGCAGAGAACTTTTTGCAGAAGATGAAGAAACAATCGAAAACATCACGCAAAAGGAAACAATAGAAGATACCAACACAGTCGATAATGAAGAAGAGGATGAAAATAACGAAACACAACCATCTGATTCATCAACAATCAAAGAGGAAATATCTGAAGAAATTGAAAGCGATGAAATCATCAGAGCCTGTACACCCTTAAGCGTTTGGCGAACAAGAAAACTGACTGGTTATCTGGATGGGCAAGGTTTCTATATTTCACGTTTTGTGCATAGTGAAACTCAAGAAACAGGATTCTGTGTTGAACCTGGTGTCAATTTCAACGTTTGTGATGGTTCCTATTCAATGAGTGTAATGAGCGGTAACGCCAATGAACGCATTGGCAAGATCTTCCATGCTTTCAAGAAACTAGGTGCCAGTGATGATCTTTATGTAGCAGCACAACTGATGATTTGGGATGCTATGGGTTATCACTATACATTAAATGGGGATGCAGGTTATGCTTATGGCCGGCAAATGATAGAAAACTATATTAGCAATAATTTCAAAGCCAATTCACTAGAGCTTCCAACCAAATATGAAGCCAAAATTGGAGAGGAGGTCAGAATTGAAGATACAACAGGCTATTTAGCAAAAAGATACAAGCTGTCTGCTGAAGGAATTGATGACTTAAGAATTGAAGATAATCATCTGGTCTTTACCATGAACGACCAGGAGCCAAAGATCAAGAAAATTAAAATTGTTCCTAAAGTATCCTTTAAATCAGCCATTACTGTGAGTTCATTGCTCTATTATTCACCAACATCCCAAAACGTCTATTCATTCAGCAGTTCCTTCCCAATAGAATACTTGCCTCATGAAATGGTCATTACTGCAAAAACCGGAAGTCTTGAGGTGCACAAATATGATGAATGGGGTAATGCCGTAAAGGAAAGGATTGAAGTAGAAATCTATGACAAGAACGATGTAAAAGTCAAAAGTGATGGAGGATTCTTTATTGAAGATGGTATTTTGCTATGCGAAGGTATTCTAAGTCCTGGCAACTATTATCTAAAAGAACTGCCAACTCGCAACTATGTCTTAAATGAAGAAAAATATCCCTTTGTTATCATTGAGGACGAATGCACTTATCTTGATATCTTCAATGAAAACAATAGTATTAACATCTCCTATAGCAAGAAGGACAAGAGCGGAAATGATCTTGCATGGGCAAAATTTGAGCTGTATGAAATTGGCAATGAAGGTGAAGAAATCCGTTTCCTGAAGGTCAATGAAGAATATGAATATGAAAGTCTTTTTGACGAAGGAACAGTGCTATCGGAAAGATATGAACGCTATCATCAGGAAGATAGCTTTAGACCGATGGAAATTGGCATTGTCAACTACACAAATAACGATAAGACTGGCTATTATTATGTCACAGCTGATGAGCATCTGGCTGATATGCATTCGTTATTTGGCAAGAAGATCTTTGAAGGAGAAAGCCTGCATAATTATATTCGAACTGTTGATGGCAAGAACCATAATGAAGTTTTATCCAAAACTATTCAGATATATAAAGAAGATGGCAGCTTCATTGAGGAAATTACAACTGATAGTCTTGGTTTATATGATATCAGCCATTATGAAGATGGCAACTATTATTATCTTCAGGATGCGGAAAGATTTGCCATTAGAAAGCAAACAGGCATCAATTCAATTGATAATCTCAAGAGTGATCGCAATTATCTCTTATGTGAGAAAGGGCCAGCAGAAGGCTATCAATATGTTTCTGAAGCATGCAAGCTGATTAATACCTATGATTATGAAGATCAAGTTCATGAATTCATCAATGATCAAAGGACAATAAAGGTCAAAGTTGTCAAAAAATCAAATGAAGGGTTGCTTCTTGACAACGCCATCTTTGATGTCACGATGACTTTCCCAGATGGCAATATATTAAAAACCCAGCAAGTAAGCGGAGGTGTTATTGTTAATAACGATGGTAAAGATATCATTATAAGTGGCGCAGAAGAACGGTACATAATAAGCAATTCCAGCAGTACGGCTATCACTGATTTAAAGGAAGGAAACTATAGCTATTATCTAAAGGGTGAAGAAAAGGGTGATGAAAGAGGATTTGCAATTGAAAAGGGCTGCTTTAGTCTATATGATATTCCCTTTGGCACAGAGATTGCTATAAAGGAGATTAAGGCTCCAACAGGCTATCAGCTTGATGAAGAGGAAAAAATCATTTTGCATTCGGTTTCTTATGATGAGTTAACTTTCGAACTTGCAAGAGTAAATCATCTTCTGATCATTCCTCCCGAATATATAGTGCCTCTTTTATGTACAAGAGACTGATAATTCTAATCATTCTTCTCATTTCCATTTTCTTCATTTCCTTTGATTTTAATATCGAGGAACAAGAAATACCCAAAACCATCAAGGTTGAAGTAAGAGGAGAGGTAGAAAGGGAAGGAATCTATGAACTTGAAAAGAATTCAACTATCAATGACCTCCTTTTGAAGCTTCAGCTTTCAAATGACGCTAATATTGAT
>JAQXQU010000128.1 GCA_029101345.1 Erysipelotrichaceae bacterium
TATCATAAATAGATTTCTGCCCAGCCTTGATAATTCAGAACAAATAATTACATCATCCTTTTTTACTTTCTCTAATAAAACTCCAAGCTTCCTCTTATCATAGTTCTTTGTTCCACTTATTGTCTCCTCAATCCAACCATCGACTTCAAGTCCCTCTTTTTCACAATACCTTTCAATTTCAAATCTTTGGTTCTCAACAGTTTGCTTATCACTACTAACTCTAATATACCCGTAAATCATAACCTGTTCTTTCCATAATTAAGGAGCGTATATTTTCAGCAAGTATGTTCCCACATAGCGTTTATTACCAGTGATAGTTGGGTTGTACGAAGCAACATTGAACAAAGAATAAAAGATTGGAATGTTTCAATCTTTTATGGAATAAAAACAGGCTTCAATGATGCATTTATCATAACTGGCAATCAAAGGGAACAATTTATTTCAGAAGACCCTAAGTCTGCTGAAATAATTAGACCATTTTTTCTATAATACTCAATCAAAGCATCTACCTTTTCTTGTTTTGGTTTCTTTGCTTTTGAAGAATTTACAGTAATCAATTCTATTGATATTTCTTTTATTCCATCAAACTGCTTTGCAAGATTTAGACTAATGGCATTCTCGCTTTGCTTCTCTTCATCAATTTTTTCTTTATATTTCATGCAATGAGCAGATCCAATACAAGCCCCATTCCTGTAATCGCATGTTTTTGATTTAGAAGCATAATAAACGCATCGAGATTTATGTCTTCTAGGGCCCCCTTCTTGACGTGTCATACGTTCAACATGCCAAGGCGTACCGGTTAAGTAATTACTTTTATTCATATCACACCTGTCATTTTTACTTTGCCACCATTGAAAATCATAATGCTAAATTAATCCCCTACTTCAAAACCATTTTTTATACTATATCCAACCGATGATATTTATTTGTATTCTTATAATGAAGGCTACTGTCCGAAAAGCGACCTGCATCTGAAAGGCTTTCACTCGATTCTCCATATCCGTTAGTATATTAAGTTTATTGATTCGAGTATAAATTACATATCAATTCATCCAATTCACGATCTAGGTTTCGATGTTCTTCATAATTTTCATGTAATAACTTAACTTTTTCAGCTATTTCATATTGAACAGATTTATTACACGGTTTAATCGGAAATGTTCTGAGTTTTTCAACACCAATATCAACCCCAGCTCCTCTTTTTTTCCCTTCTGTGTAAAACCAATCTTTTGCAAAGCTTGAGTTTAAGATTGCTAAAATATACTCTTCGCAATAGTATTCATGATTGACTAAAATGCAATTAAATGACATTCCTACAAATAATTGTTCTGAATAATCTATGGCAAAATCGTTAGTTGCAAACATTGATGGGACAAGTATTTTTTTATTATCAAAAATACTTTTATTTCTAGGCCTATGAAGTCCATATGGTCCATTGGAAGATGTAATATAGTCCGACATCAAATCTAGATGTCGTCTTAGTTTATTTGTTTTATCACTATTAGCAATTATTTTTCTTGTTTCTTTGTCAGAATATATCAAGTATTCTTTTGAAGGAAGAATTGTATATCTCTTAATGCTTTCACCCCTGATATATGGAACTATAAACTTCATTTCATATTCTGATAATTCTAAAGCAGCTAATTCTTCTTCAGATAGAACAAATATGCCTTTGCCAACAAACATATCGTCTCGAGGTTTTTTTGAATACATTCTTTTGCTAATTTTATCCGATGCCTCAACAACCCCTTGTGATATGTCGGCTATCGTTCCTAATTGAATGCAATCATCATACTTTTTGTATGGTTCTAATCTTATTTCATAGTTTTCAGTTATAATATCTTCATTATTTAGGATTGTTAACTTCAAATTGCTTGTGTCACTTTGCTTTGAAATGTCACTTAAAGTGTTTTCAAGTTTCTTGCAAACACAGTGTTCAATCTTCTTCTTTTGGTACTGTGCAATCATATGATATCCAACAACATTATCAAATACTTTCAGCTTTCCAATATCAACTATGCCTACAAACGATAGATCTGTCTTTATCCGTTTCACAAGATTAGATGCACCTGAACTATTCAACCAATACCTCGGCGTGATATATGTAATATTCCCCTTGATATTTAAAATATCTATAGCTTTGTGTAAAAAGTAGAACCAGTAATCCATTTTACCCTGGTGGTATTTTTTCCCAAACATAGTGTTATTTACAGGCTCAAATACGTCCTTATTATCTCGTTCTTTTATGTAAGGTGGGTTTCCAATTACGATATCAAATCCACCTTTTTCCTTAAATACACGAGCAAAGTCCAGTTGCCACAACACATAAGGTTTTGATGCTAACTTCTTGCTTTCTTTATATCTCTCCACAATTTCTGAGTCTACACCTTCCATCTGTGAAAGGATAATCATGTCTTTAATTGCAGAAATCTCGTTCATTATTTCATGTTTCTTATTAGTATCATCACACCTGAAAAGCCTGTCTTGCGCATCAATCAGTCTTGGTAGAATATTTGAAAAACTATCTCCCCATATGTTGGTTTGATCCCCTATGGTAGCGGTTCCCAAAAGCTCGTCTTGGTTAATTAACTTTATCCCTTCAAACTCATCAATAAGACTGTTGCCACACAGAATATTACATTCTAGATTTGGCAGAGGTGTTGGATTCCTATGTCCATCCAAAGGATTGTTTGGATCTGCATTAGGGTTTATTTCATCATCAATTACAAGAGACAGCCATAGACGAAGCTGTGCGATGTCTACTGCTGATGGCTCAATATCTGCAGCGAAAATACAATTCTTTATTGTCTGGTACTTAAGGGCATAAGGAGAACGTTCCATTGAATACATCAACCTAGTCTGGTTCGGATTCATCGTAATCGAATAATATGCAGAAATATTCTGTCTTGCTCTTACAATTTCATTAAGCATTCCAAGAGGGAATGCACCCGAACCGACCGCTGGGTCAGCTACTCTGACCTCCGCTAAAGCTTTATCCATATCCGTTAGTTTATTTATCACTACGTTTCCATTATTATCAAGTTTGTATAGCTCTTCAGAAATGTATAACGTTCCATTTCCTTGTCTCTTTTCTTTAACAGTGTCTTCACCTTTCATGAAGTCACCGTAAAGAATGAAGTCTCGCACAGCTGCTTCAGAAACATTGATTTCCCTTGTCAGATAATTAATCAGACTTTCCTGACACATGTAGTGAACAATTTCTCTAGGTGTATAGAAAGCACCTTTTGACTTTCTATCATTGACATCAAGAAGGTTTTCGAATACCTTTCCAAGCATCTCTGGGTCAATTGC
>JAQXQU010000129.1 GCA_029101345.1 Erysipelotrichaceae bacterium
TTTAACGGCCGGTGGAGATATTTCCAACAATTGGTGGAGATATTTCCAACAGCCGTTAAACTATTCCTTTTTCCAATGGAATCTGCTATTGAGAGCTTTGCAAATGTAGCTTATTTCTAAAGCAAATGCAAATTTTCAGATTGATAGTTGGAGGATCCTCATCCGACATAAGTTTAGCTCCACGCTAAAGATTTGCGGGAAATCCGGAAATTATGTGTTTTGAATTTGCGGGAAATCGGGAAAGGATGCTTTTAGAGCCTAATACACAGCGCAAATCAAAAATAGTTATTTGTCAAATTCTACGTTCATGTTGAAAGATTAGCAAACATGCTCTATACCAAACTCATCACAGAGTTCATTAATCTTCTTTTTTAGCAGATACTCATTGTGTTTGTATCTATCTTCCAATTCTTTAAGGCGTTTAGCAAATTCCTCCTTATACTTTTTGGCATCATCATTCCGATGTTTTTTCTCAATCTTCTTATAGGCTACATGACAGGCCGCAGCAGTGACTGTGGACGCAAAAACCATACCTCCGACTACCTTCGCATAGGTAGCACCATTCTTTTGAAAATGCTTGACAATAGCTGGGATTAATTCCTTAATAAACGCAAGATTCATAATTCTTTATTTAAAAAATTAACTGTTTTACTTCTGATATAGTCACTCTTCATGTCGGAAAGGATAAAGGGTGTTTGCCAAACAACTCCTAATGATGAGATAGAACCTCCAAAATCAAATTTGGATATGGCTGACTCATCACCCATATAGGCTCTAAATAGAGTTTGGATGGTTGTCGAGGCTACGGAAATCAAATTAGAATAGTATATAATATTCCTTGTCCTGACCTCATAAGTTTCAATAGGTCCGTCATTAGCAGGATTGTAACACCAAGAGTGCATATACGCAATGGCCGTGTCTATCAACTTCGACACAAAAAGATCTATGGAAAATGTTGTGGTTGATAGAGCATCAACTCCACAGAGATTTAAGATTCGGGAAATATCAGGTGATATCGCCGATACTATGGGGAGTGGAAGACTTTTTGCTGTTCTGAGATCAGATAATAGATGCACTAATTCTTTGCCAAATGCCAGCGCTACCGCTTCCCATCCCTCTTTCCCTTCACTTTTTATACGAGAACAAATATGCTCAAACATCAAGGAAGTACTGGCTTGATTCGTAAGCATGTCCACTTTATACTCTCCTCGGCCGTTTGTGGCCATTCCAGAGCCTACATGGTAGGTTTCAAATAGAAAGTTCCCTTTGACCACGGTTATTGTTTTTGTCATGATATTTGCCGTTCCAAAAACTAACCCTAACAAAGGATCATGACCTATCGCTTTATACCGATGATTGAAACCATTGAGCTTGGGATTCCCATTGTTCTTTACTGTTTCGGTTTTTCTCACCGCATCGAAAGGTACCGGATTCGTTGCAATTTCTGACTTGGTTGCATAGTATTGTCTTGTTCTTCGGTCCGAATGCTCTTCAGTATGAAACGGTGTCTGGCGTGCTGATTCTTTGTCCGACAATCTGGTTTTTAGGTATGAGGTGATTAACTGACGTGCGACTTGAAGTGTTGACGCAAAAGCCAAAAAGGATAAATCCTTTTTAGTCAATTCAGTAAGATCCTCAAATTCTGCATCTACAGACTCAATGAACTGCGGAAGTTGATTAACTGCTTCTTGGTATTGGTGTAAATCGTTGTCTATAGATTGCTTTTCGGAGTCGTAGTCAGCAACCATTTGTTTAAGACGCCTTTGGATTGCGATCTTTTGTTCTTCAGTTATTTTCATAATCGTTTCATTATAATTCAAGAGACATTTTTTTACGCATATACGCCACGATAGCAACGCCCTTAAGAGTGGCATCCTTGTTTGGCCCCATAAATCCCCAAACGGTTGTGACGGCTGCGAAAGCCCAACCCAATGCACCTGACATAAAAGAACCGAGGTATTTCATCAGTGCGGCATTTGCCCCAAATGCCAGTCCTCTACCCAATACTGCTTTGCTTATTCCATTAATAACCTGAAGAACAAAAACATATGATTTAAATCCACCTGACTTAAAAGCGAATTGAACAGCAGACAATAATGCTTCCTTGGACATTACCGCATTTTTAAAGAGATCTTCTAAGCCTTCCACGTTACGAAGTCCATCAATTAATTCCTTACGTTCTGATTCGCTCATTTTTTCAATAGCTAACTCCACCGTTTTCTGAAGAAATGCGTTTTCGATGGTAATAATGCTGTCTTGTTTGAAATCAACATTCTCTACCTTCTGAAGTTTACAGACATCGATCAGTATTTCTCGATATGGTACTCCTTGATTAGCTCGGAATAACCAATTAACGCCACTATGTCCACCAAATTTTTGTAGTTCTTCCGCAATAGGCTGCCATAAAGCTCTCATATTATTTGGATAATTTGCTTTCCAACCATCATCCAAATACAATGTGGCTGTCATTCTTGGAGAATCTTCTTTTTTGTGTTTGGCATCTTTGTAGATTAAAGAATCCGCAAGCAATGCCAAATCTTCATTTGAGCATTGTGACAAAAACTCAAGGTCAGGATCAACTCGGTATGACATAACGTTCTATTGATATGATAATGCACTGAATAAAACCAAAAATATAAATGATTACCCATTTGGGGTATGAGTTTGTTTGTGGAGAATTAACAGTTAACGTGCTCATCGCCGATGAGCAGGGATTGGTACTGTTCTTCTGCCTTTTTCGTGGAGACCTCTCCCACGTTGCCCAATAGGGTATTGATTCATTTTTCCCATAAGTATTGTTTAGTTTTGGACAAAGGTAGTGAAAAGAAATTCAACTTCATCAAGATTGCTTGATTGTTTGTGGTGGAAATTCAGTACTTCTGATTTGAGGCAATAACCGATAGATCTTCCTGTAGGTTATTGAGCTTGTCTATTACGTGAGTTCGATATAAGCACAAGCTTGTTAAACATGTCAATGAGTCAACCAGAACATGTTTTACAATATAAAAAGGCGGAAAATATAGGTGAAAATTTGTGATTTAAGGAAATAAGACATTCCTTTGCGGTCGAAACCTTGACTATGTTATAAAAGATATACATTACCACAGTCTTGACTATGAGATGTATGATCTTTGAGGGGGATT
>JAQXQU010000130.1 GCA_029101345.1 Erysipelotrichaceae bacterium
TTCATGAACAGCTCTTGCTGTATTGATGCCTTCAGTAGTCTTGGTATTATTAGCCAAAAACTCCTTGGCACTATCGGCCTTGCCAATCGCCAGACCCGCTTGGAAGTTGCGGGAATGAACAGATGAACAGGTAACAATCAGATCACCAACACCATTTAGTCCTAAGAAGGTCTCTGGCTTGCCACCAAAAAACATGCCAAATCTCGTCATTTCCGCCAAGCCTCTAGTCATAAGAGCTGCCCTGGCATTGTCTCCTTGCCCTAAACCGCATAGAGTACCCGAAGCAATGGCCATGACATTCTTGATAGCAGCTGCAATTTCGGCACCAACAACATCATTATTGCGATAGACGCGGAAATAGTCATTCGCAAACAGTTCCTGAATGACTTCAGCACTTTCATCATTTTCACAAACGGCGTTGACTAGCGTTAACAAACGCAGGATAACTTCTTCAGCATGGGATGGGCCAATCAGTGAGATGACATCAATAGCTCTGTCACCAACGAAATCCCTGATCATCACCGACAGCCTTTCATCATTCTTTGGATAAAAGCCCTTGGCTACATTGATGACATAGACCTTCTTGACAAGGATATCCTTTAGCTGATTTAGAACGCTCTCCATTGCCATGACTGGTACAGCCAATAGGATGACATCTACATCCTTTAGGACATTGATATCAGTTGTGGCTTTGATATTCCTATTGATATCACATGAGAAATAGCGGCTGTTCTTATGCAACTCGTTGATTTCATTTACTTCTGTGGGCTGATTGCCATACATGATGACATCTCTGCCATTATCACAAAGCACCTGAGCTAGAGCTGTACCCCAGCTGCCTGTACCACATACACCTATTTTCATCCTTCTTCCCTCTTTCTGGCAATTATCTGGATAGGTACTCCTTCAAAGCCAAAAGCTTCACGCAATTTGTTTTCAATATAACGCTTATATGAGAAATGAAGCAGTTCTGGATCATTGACAAATAAGACAATAACGCAAGGGGCTGTCTGCACTTGTGATGCATAATAGATCTTCAAACGCTTGCCATTGAATGACTTGGCAGGATTAGCCAGCTGGGCATCGAGAATGACTTCATTCAGGACATTGGTCTTGATACGCAGATTGACATTATCATAAACCATATCAATCATTGGCAATAATGTATTGACGCGCTTGTTTTCCTTGGCAGAAACAAAGGCAATTGGTGCATAGTCAAGATATGCAAACTGTTCACGGATCTCCTTTTCAATCCTAACCATCGTCTTCTCATCTTTTTCTACAAGATCCCACTTATTATAGACAATGATCACACCCTTATGTGCTTCATGGGCCAAACCAGCCACATGCTTATCCTGTTCAATGATTCCTACACTGCCATCAATGACACAAAGGACGACATCAGCTCGATCGATGGCTGATTTAGCTCTTAGTACTGAGTATTTCTCAACATTCTCATAGATCTTGCCTCTTTTGCGAATGCCTGCTGTATCAATGACAACATAATTCTTATCATTGGCCGTAAAGACTGTATCAATGGCATCGCGGGTTGTACCTTCAATATCTGATACAATGACGCGATCCTGTCGCAAAAAGGAATTGGTCAATGATGACTTGCCAACATTTGGACGTCCAATGATGGCAAATCTGATCATGCCTTCATAATTTTCCTGCTTGCGATCAGGCATCAGTTCAACAGCCTTGTCAAGCATATCACCAATACCGATGCCATGAGCACCTGATAATGGGATAGGATCACCTAATCCTAGGGAATAGAATTCGTAAATGGCATCAAGCTTAGTGAAGTCATCAATCTTGTTTACACCTAAAATAATAGGCTTATTGGACTTGCGCAATAGCTTGGCAATGTATTGGTCATCATTTGTCATCCCTTCCTTGCCAGAGACAATGAACATAATGACATCAGCTTCCTCAATGGCAATATCTACCTGGGCTTTGATTTCCTTTTGGAAAGGCTGATCAGCCAATTGAATACCGCCAGTATCAATTAAACGATAATTACGGGATAGCCAATCACAATCACCATAGATACGGTCTCTGGTTACCCCTGGAGTATCTTCAACAATAGAAAGGCGCTTTTCAAGCATCCGGTTAAAAACTGTTGACTTGCCAACATTTGGCCTGCCAACAATGGCAATAACGCCATCTATCATATTTCCACCTCCTTAACTATTCTTTTTGACTATTTCAATAATTGTATCTACAACTTCTTCAATGCTCATCTTTGAGCTATCGATCTCGATAGCATCATCTGCCTTTTTCAGTGGTGAGATTGTCCGATGAGTATCCTGATAATCCCTCTTGATAATATCTTCCAGAATGGCATCATAATCAGCCGGAAGACCCTTTTCAAGATTCTGCTTGACTCTTCTTTTTGCACGGTCTTCAGCTGAAGCAGTCAAAAAGATCTTGACCTTGGCATCCTTTAGAACAACAGTTCCGATATCACGGCCATCAACAATATAGCCCCCATCAGCAGCGATTCTTCTTTGCATTTCAACCAAGGCTTCTCTGACTTTGCCTAATTTGGAGACATCACTGGCACCCATGGACATCTCATTGGTCCTGATTTCATTTGAAATATCTTCACCATCCAGAAAGACCTTTCCATCTGGATGAATAACAAGTTTCATATTTTCAATCATCTTGGCAATAGCTTCTTCAGCATCAAATGGCAAGCCGCTCTTAAAAGCGCCATAGGCAACAGCCCGATACATGGCTCCTGTATCAAGATGGGTATAGCCAAGCCTTAATGCCAAAATATCAGAGATTGTGCTCTTGCCAGCAGCACTAGGTCCATCAATGGCAATATTAGGCCTCATTAGATAATTCCTTTCGCAGCCAGGATATAGTAGACAATCAGTCCTAAGACAGCCAGAAGTACAACAATCAGAATACCGAGAATGACATTCAGGACCTTGTTTGGAGTTTCATCATCAATGACCTTCTCCTCCTCAACAGCAACATTCTTGGTAACAACAAATGGAATTGTATCTTCAATTGTCTTGGCAATCTTTTCTTCTTTTTCAATTTCTGAAAGATTTTTGATTTCAACAACATCTTCCTGAAGATCAGCTTCTTCAGCAGCAATAGCCATTGCTGGATGTTCATTCTTTTCTTCCTTGACAGGCTTGAAATAATCTGCCAGGAAGTCAGGCATCTTGACTTCTTCACTTGCTGATCCTACAGCATGAATCATATCCATGCCTGATTCATTGACATGATTGCCATTATCGATCTCTTCCATCAGCTTTGAGATTTCCAGGGAAACAGTATTAGAGAATTCCTCATCATCTTCATCTTCATCCTGATTGTCAAAATAATCATTGACAAACGATGGAACAACAACTGCATCCTCATTTCTGTTTTCTTCTGTCTTTTCCAAAGCAACCGGTTCTGCATCCTCAATGGCTTCCACTTCTTCGGCAATCTCTTCCTCAACTGCTGGTTCTTCATTTAAAGGAGCTTCATTGATTTCCTCAACTGCAGTTTCAGAAGACTCCTGAGTATTATCCATTGTTTCAGCAGGTTCTTCTTCTAAAGGAGCTTCATCAGATTCTGCAGCCATTTCAGGTTCCTCAAAAATCTCTGGTTCTATAAGAGCAGCTTCTTCAGCAACCCCTTCCTCAACTGCTGGTTCTGATGCAACAGTTTCATTTGTTTCCTCCACTGCTTCCTCAGATGCTTCAACGGTTTCTTCAATTAGAGGTTCTAAAACTTCTGTCTCTTCTGCAGTTTCGGTTGGTTCTTCAACTGATTCCTCAACCGGTTCCTCATTTTCCTGAACTGGAGTTTCTTCTGCACTTTCATCTGAAGAAGGTTCCTCATTTGCTGCTACAGCGATCTCTTCGGCTTCCTGTACTTCTTCAGTTTCCACAGCTTCACTAAGAGGTTCTTCAACCACTGTTTCTTCGAAAGGTCTTTCTTCTTCAATGGCTACATCTTCAGCTTCCAAAGCAGAATCTGCTTCATTTTCATCAGCTGCTTCTTCAGCTGTTTCAATAGCAGCTGTTTCTTCCTGATTTTCAAATGCTTCAGGATGTCTTACTTCATCAACAATTTCACTTGTCAGTTCAGTGAATGTTGCAAGACCGGCTTCCTTATTGGCTTCTTCCACTTCTGTGATAATGCTTTCAACAACCGAATTGAAATCATCGGCAGTTTCTTCATCTGCTACTGCTTCCTCTTCCTTCTGATTGCCTTCATTATCAAGAGCGGTTGCCATTTCTCTTGCCTCATGGAGAATATCTTCTACGATTGGTGTAATAGGTTCTTCATCAGCTGCTTCTTCACAAGCAGAAGATGCTTCTTCCTTTTCTTCAACAGCCGGCTCTTCCATAGCTTCCGCATTAAGCTTATCAGTTGACAGTTCAGCAATAATGTCACTTAGGACATCATTGACCGCTGATTCTTCTTCTGTCTTTGGCATAACTGGAACCACTTCCTCTGCTGGTTCCTCTTTCTTTTCCTCTTCCTGAACATCACCAAAAATCATCATGAAGTCTTCAAGAGAAGGAATCTTTTCTTCGGCCACTGTTTCTTTCTGGATAGTTTCCGCATTTTCAGCTGGCTCTTCAACATGCTCAATCACAACTGGTTCAACTGCTAGCTCATCAGCAGGGGCAGTTTCTGGTTCTATCCTATTAACATCAAGCATCTTGAAGATGTCGCTGAATTCATCGTTCAGGTCAAGGACCTTGATAGTTTCTGTTTCATTTGAATTTGATGAAGCAGGATTTGCTTCTGCAACTGGCACTTCTTCATTTTCAACAATTGGTGTCAATGTCTTTTCAATAGCTTTGAAACGCTCATCATATGCAGAAAGCTGTTCCGATTTTACTGATACAGTTCCATTTGCAAGTGCTTCTCTACGCTCAGCATATTTCTGAGTACGCGTTAATCTAGCCATACTAAAAACCTCCAATAAATATAGGTAATTGTATTATAGCAAAGTCTCTGAAAAAACCCAAATACAAGGGCTTTAAGAGTATAATATCAATATGATAGCAAGACTTCAAAATGCCATTGATAAGGCCAAACGCATTGTTTTCTTTTCTGGTGCTGGCATGTCAACTGCTTCAGGCATCCCGGATTTCAGATCAAGTACTGGTCTCTATAAGCAGAACTACCGCGCTGAAGAAATTCTCTCCCATTCCTTTTTCATGGAAAATCCCAAAGAGTTTTATGAATTCTATCGGGAAAAGATGATCTATGAAGATGCCAAGCCAAACTATGCCCATCAATTCATCAGTGAACTGCAAAACCAAAAGGAGGTAATTGTTGTTACCCAGAATATTGATGGGCTTCATCAGAAAGCTGGAAGCAAGATTGTTCATGAACTGCATGGCTCCATCCATCGCAACTATTGCATGAAATGCCATAAGTTTCATCCCTTGGCAAGCATCACAAACAGCAATGGCATCCCCCATTGTTCCTGTGGTGGCACTATCAAGCCTGATGTTGTCCTTTATGAAGAAGGTCTTGATGGAAATACGATCGATAATGCCATCAACGCCATCAGCACCTGTGATCTGCTTGTCATCTGTGGAACTTCCTTAAGCGTCTATCCCGCCGCTTCCTTTGTCCGCTATTTCCGAGGTGATAATCTAGCCATCATCAATAAGTCCTCGACCCCTTATGATGAATACTGCAATATTGTCATTAACGATGATCTGGTTGAGACCTTCAGCAAACTGGAAATCATTGATAGTTCAAGGAGATGACATGGACATTAGCCAATATTTCATCAAAGGTGATATCAAAGGTGCTATCACCTATATGTCAAAGAATAATGAATTCAAAGATATCCTCCCCCACTATCAAGCCTTATTTGAAAGAGAAGAATATCTTATTTATCCAATAGCTTCCATTCTTAATGAAAGCCTTCTGCAATATCAGATCTACTTTCATGACATCTTCTATAAGGGCATCCCTGAAGAGGAAGCTTCCAGGAAACTGCTTTCCAGCCTCTATCAGCTGATGGATGCTACAGACGAGGATAGTCTAGTAAACAAGCTAAAAGAAGCCTTCAAGAAAGAAGGCTACAAGAGCCAATTTGGCAAAACCCAAGGCTTTTATGGCCCTTATATTTGGAAGGAAACAGTACCAGCCATTTATCATGTTGACCTGATTGATTCAAGCGCTGATTATAAAGTCAATATCCTCAAAGGCTTCATCTTCAAGGGCTGGATGAATTATCTGACTTTTGGAAGATTTGGCACCAGAGGCTGGGCATCAGCCGATGGGACGATCAACTGCATTGAAGATGCCTATGACTTTGAAAGCGAAAAGTTCAAGGTTTCCCTACTTAAACATGAAGCCCAGCATGCAGTTGATATGAAGCTATTCCCTAAGATCACAGCAACCGAGCTTGAATACAGAGCCAAGCTTATAGAGCTCTATTTCACAAGCAATCCTCACTTGCTGAATGACTTCATAATGGCCGCCAAAACGGACAATCCCCATGATTCCCATGGTCTAGCCTCAGCTAAAATCAAAAGGGAGTTCGCTTCCATTGATACCAGCAGCATTTCTTCCATTCACAACAAAGCCCTTGCACTATTTGAAACAAGCACAAGGGAAATGAAAGAAAAATACCTATAGAAACAATCATCAGCCATAGCAGTTTCTGCTATGGCTTTTCTTTAATTGCCATAAGTCCATAAGTTGACAAGCCAGCAGCAATGTAGATGAATATCGTTCAAAAGGCGTCATCAGACACCTTTTTGCCAGAGATTTCCTATCAAATGCCTTAAAGCTGAGCCAAAATGACAGCTACGAACATCACAAGACAGCCAAGAAGTTCCTTGGGACCAGTTACTTCATGTAAAACAAGAAAGCCAAATAATAATGAGAAGGCTGATTCCAATGACATGATAATGGAGGCGACTGTTGGTTCAACATCCCTTTGGCCAATTGTCTGAAAAGTATAAGCCAAACCAGTTGACATGACACCAAGATAAAGAATGGAAACCATTGAATTGCTTAGGGCTTCCAAGCTTATAGTATCAAAGAAAAAAGCCATGACCATTGACGTCAGACCAGCAACCAAAAACTGAAAGAAGGATAGAATGACCGGTTCTACCTTAGTGGAATAGATATCAATATAGATGATCTGGAATGAGAAAAGACCGGCACAAGCTATCAGAAAGAAGTCATTGAAATCAAAGTTCAGGTCTGACAAACCACAGATGAGGTATAGTCCAAAGAAGGACATGATCAAGGCAATGATGACATTCCTGCTGATTCTCTTATGAAAGAAGAGAAAGTTGAAGATTGGTACCAGAATGATATATTGGGCTGTTATAAAGCCAGCATGACCTGAATTGGCTTTGATCAGGGCATATTGCTGGCAGTTGGTTGCCAAAAAGAGAAAGAAGCCGGTGACAAGACCACCTTTGATGGCTTCCTTGATATTATAATTTCTTTTGATAAAGAGAAATGGGCTTATAACCAGAGCACCTAAGAGAAATCTTGTGCCATTGATTGTGAAAGTACCCAAGTCCCCTGTTGCCTTGCGTTGGAAGACAAAGGCCAAACCCCAGATGATCGATGCCACAAATAGCACAATTTTTCCAAATAGACTTTTCGACATATGCACTCCTAAAGATTATTGCAAAGCGACAGAAGATCTTTTTCAGCGCCTGCTACCTCATATAATGTACCCTCTTCAAGATGTTCAATCAAGGAAAAATCAAGAAAACTCGCATAACGATCCAGGAGATAAAGTTTCTGATAAGGTATCAGGACCTGCTTTTGGCAGTCTCTTGGATATAGCAGGGAAACAGTTTCCTGCAATAGCATATCAATGCCAATATTCTCAAGACAGGATATCAGAAGACCTTCAGGCTTATTATCTTTCATCAGATCGCATTTGTTATAGACTTCAAGAATTGGAATTTCATCAGCACCAATTCGCTTTAAAGTCGAAAGGGTTATTTCCCTTTGGTTTTCATAGTTGGAATTGGAACAGTCCAGCACATGAAGCAGCAGATCAGCTTCCTTTACAGCTTCCAAGGTTGATGAAAAGGCCTCAATCAATTCATGTGGCAGATCTGAAACAAAGCCAACAGTATCAAATAACAGGAAATCATAGTTCTTATAGCTGATATTGCGAACAGCAGTATCCAAAGTAGCAAATAGCTGATCTTTGGCATAAACGCTTTTTTCAGTGCGGTCATTTTCCAATAATAGGCGATTCATCAGTGATGACTTGCCGGCATTGGTATAGCCAACAAGTGCTACCTTCTTCTTGTTTGAGCGATTGCGCTTACGCCCTTGTTCTTCCCGACGGTCCTTAAGACTATCAAGTTCCTTTTTCAATTCACCAATGCGTCTTTCCATTTGCCTTGAAATGATTTCCACTCGGTTTTCACCGGCACCTCTGTTATTGACACCACCACGCATCCGGTCACTGTCACCATCATCCCTTAGCATCTTGGGCAGATTATATTTTAATCTGGCCATTTCCGTTTGAATCAGGGCTTCTTTGGAATGGGCTCTTTGAGAAAAGATATCAAGAATCAAAGCTGTACGATCTATGACCCTAATATCCAGATAGTCTTCAAGATGATAGATGGTTGATGCACTAAGGCTGTTCATGAAGACTATCTCATCCGCTTTGGTCTCTGTTATGGCCACCTTGAGTTCTTCAAGCTTGCCTTTGCGAAAGCCGGTATTGGGGTCTAAGGAATTGGCAGTCTGGGAAATGGTCAAAACCACTTCAAGGCCTAAGGCTTGGCAGAGATTTCGGCATTCCTCCATCTTTTCATCAAAGTCAGCCGTTTTCTTTAGATTGATGCCTGCTAGTATTGCTTTCATAAGCGTTCTCCTTAATCCCTTGCATTATAGCCTATGGTGATGGCAAAACAAAAGCTCCTTTTTTAGGAGCTATGTCGGATTCTGCTCTTGATGATGATCGGCCCATACATGATCATTACCAGCAAGGCAATATAGACCGGGAAACCAGCTAGATGCGTGCCGGCAATATCATAGAACGGATAAAGCGGATTGCCTGGATCAACATACATCAGAAACATGAAGTTGGTATCAAGCAACAGGTTAATGCCAAGGGCAATGACAGCCAGAACTGCCAAAATAGCAAAGCTCTTTGGCAATTGGCGAATATCCGGCTTGATGTCACCACGAACTAGCAACATGATAGGATACAGCATCAAAAGGATATGAATGCTGAAGGAATGCAGGTGCATGAAATTGAAAAGCGGAAGCTTCGTCCATGTTGGAAACAGCATTGCCATCATTGCGCCCGGAATGCCTACAGTATAAAGAAAGTTATCAACGGCCTTTGATGGACGATATGAATGATAGAGAATCAGAAAGATATTGACTGAGCATAAATGGAATGGCAGGTAGCAGAATTTATAACGGCCACCCACTGTGAGCCAGAACATCTTCCAGATTTCATCAAAGACAATGATGTAGGCAATGATCTTTCGGAAGCTCTTTGCCTTTTGTTCGTCAAGTCTTCGATAATAAAGCGAAACAAACGTGATGACCAGTATCCCCAAAGCCAGCCATGCCAGATGAAGTGGACCAAATAAATTGAAACCCAAGCCTTCCGGAATAGTTTCGACAGTATCGATAAAGTTATTCATGCATTAATAATATGCCTGGATCTAGTTCTTTTTCAAGGATTCCATATCTCTTGAGGCAATAATATCAACGCCTAATCCCAGAATATCATGATAAACGACATCTCCATAGCTGACTGGAGCCTTTATTTCAACATCGGCCAAAACCTTTATTGCCTCTTTGATTTTATCTTTAGGAAGCTGACCATCCGAAATGACCGGCAATACAGCATGAATGCCATTGCTGATACGGATTGTTGTTGTCAGAGTTCTTAAAGGATGGGTCAATTCATTGATGGCATAGGTTCTTCCCCTTGGACAAAGGTTGCCCTCAACCTTGAAATCATCTCCCTCTTTTTGGATTTTCAAGCGACAGCCATTTGGACAATTGATGCAGATCAGTTCCATTATTCAACCACCTCCAAAACCAGTTCATCAGCAAACTTTTCAATGTCTTCCTTCTTTAGATTCAATTTGACCATCTCACTTGGAAGAAGAGCACTCTTTCTGATGACCTTTTCATAGCTGCCACTGCTTAGTTTCAGGGAAACATCATGATAGATATTGGAGACTCTGAAAGAAATTTCTACATCCCTACCCTCTGCTAGATAGTGTGGCACCACATAGCCAATGCCCCTAGAGGCCTTTGTTTTGATACTCAAAGGGCGCTCATTGTGATTCAGGACATAATCAGCGATATTCTCACCACATTTCTTCGCTTCCATAGCTACATAATCAACCAGATCATGGACATGCAAGGCATTGCCACAGGCAAAATAGCCAGGAATTGATGTCTGATACTGGTCATTGACTACTGGGCCCTTGCTAAAGCGATCAAGTTTGGCACCCATTTCATCAAGAAGACCTACATCTGGCAATAAGCCAACTGACAAGAGCAGGCAATCGCATTCAATTTCCCTTTCTGAGCCTTTGATGACCTGTCTTTTTTCATCAACTTCAGCCAATGTTATGGATTTAAGACGAGGAACACCATGAACACTGACCACTGTATGGGAAAGATAGAGAGGAATATCAAAGTCTTCCAGGCATTGCTTGACATTTCTTGCCAAGCCATTGGAATATGGGCAGATTTCGGCAACACCAATGACTTTGGCCCCTTCAAGAGTCATTCTTCGTGCCATGATCAGACCAATATCACCTGAACCCAGGATAAAGACCTTCTTTCCAACCATAAAGCCCTTGATATTGGCATATTTCTGGGCACAGCCAGCTGTATAGACACCCTGGGTCCTTGCACCTTTCAAGGAGATAGCACCAGCACTTCTTTCCTTGGAACCAGCACAGATGGCAATGGCTTTGCCTCTGATAGTCTCATAGCCCTTCTTGGATTGAATCTTGACTTCATGATTAGCACTAGTCGCAATGACAACTGTATTATAGGCAAATTCAATGCAAGGATTATCCTTGATTTGTCGGTAGCATTCAGTCGCAAATGATGGACCTGACAGTTCCTTATTGAAAGTATGAAGGCCAAAGCCATTGTGAATGCATTGCTGAAGTATACCGCCATATTCCTCATCCCGATCAATGATCAGAATCTTTCTTAAGCCCTTTTCATAAGCTCCTAAAGCTGCTGACATGCCAGCAGCTCCTGCTCCAATGACAATCAGATCATATTCTTTCATCTAGAGATCCTCCTTGAGCTTCATTAAGGCAATTTCGGAACCTGGACCTTCCCTTAAGACTTTTTCCTTTGGAATGCCTAGTTCCTTGGCAAGTATTTCCAGGATCTGCGGTTCACAGAAACCTCCTTGGCAACCGCCCATGCCTGGTCGGCATCTTCTTTTGACGCCAATGATCGATCTAGCACCTAATGGACGATTGATGACATCCTTGACTTCCCCTAGTGATATCTTCTCACAGCGGCAGACAACATATCCAAAATCCGGGTTTTCCTTGATCAGATGATTTTTTTCCTCATCAGTCAGCTTGGCCATGATCAAAGGCTTTCTTCTTCTTTTGAATTCTGTTTTCAGTTCATATTGGTCATGCAGCAGTTCTTCAACAACATATTTGGCAATAGCAGGTGCTGCTGTTAAGCCTGGTGATTCAATGCAGGAGACATGGATAAAGCCCTTGACCTTTTCATCTTCCTTGATAATGAAATCATGATTGGAACCGGTTGGCCTAAGGCCTGCGAAATTCCTGATGACATTCTGATAAGGAATATTCTTCATAGTTCGAGCAAGCTTTTCCTTAACGCTGTAGAGATCATCGGTAGTCTCATCATCATCCTTGTCATCAACAAATTCCGCTGTTGGTCCTAGCAAGGTGTTGCCATGAATGGTTGGCACGGCCAAAACGCCTTTGCCCTTATTGCTAGGCACAGGATAGATGATTGCATTTGTAAAATAGCCCTTATGGTCAAGAACATAGTATTCACCCTTACGTGCTCTAATACTATAGGTATCAATACCCAGCATTCCTGCAATTTCATCAGCTCTGACACCTGCACAGTCAATAACATAGCGGCTTAAGTATTCACCACAATCTGTCTTGACAACAAAATGGTCATCTTCCTTTTTGATGGCCATGACTTCTTCATTGAAATGGACATCAACATCATTCATTTTCGCTTCTTCAAGCGCAGCATAGCAGACCTCCCAAGGGGTAATGATGCCTGTTGTTGGAAGATAGAGCCCCATAGTAATCTCATCTGCGACATTAGGTTCCCTTTTTCTGACTTCATCACCACTTAACAGTGCACATTCAATAGCCCTTTTCCTCGCCTGCTCAAATAAGCCCCAAAGGGTCTTTTCCTCCTCTTCCCCACTAGCGACAACAAAAGCACCAATTCTTTTGAAATCAACCTGCAATTCCTGGCAATAATCTTCGTACATCCGATTGCCTAAGAGATTGAATTTGGCCTTTAGTGTTCCTTCCTTTGGATCATGGCCAGAATGGATGATAGCTGAATTGGCACCACTGGCTCCAAGGGCCGCATCCGCTCTTTTTTCCAGAACCAGTACTTCACATTTTCTTTTTGCTAAAAGGTGGGCAATAGTACAGCCGCTAATGCCAGCACCAATAATAATCACATCTTTCATCAGTATTCCATGCACCCCTTGACAGCCTTCTTCCACTGGCTGTATTTTTCATCAACTTCCCTTTCTTCCATCTTTGGCTCAAAAACATCACGATCCTTTTCCGCAAAGTCTTCCTCTTGATAGAAACCGCAAGCCAGTCCTGCCAATCTGGCAGCACCAAGAGCTGTCATTTCCGCAAAGCTGTTGCGAATGACATCAATGCCGAGAATATCAGATTGAAATTGCAATAGGAAGTCATTCATGCTGGCACCACCGTCAACCTTCAGTGCCTTGATCTTTTCACCTAAGTCATCTTCCATGACATTAATCAGATCCTTTGACTGATATGCCATCGCCTCTAGTGCCGCCCTTGCCAGATGATTGCGATTGGTACCTCTGGTAATGCCAAAGATTGCACCTCGGCATTCATTATTCCAATATGGGGCACCAAGACCAGTAAAGGCCGGCACAATGATGACACCATCTGTTGATGGCACTTTCATTGCCATCTCATATGTATCGCTGGCCTTGTCAAATAGTCTCAGACCATCCCTTAGCCATTGGATCAAGGATCCGGAAATGAAGATCGAACCTTCAAGGGCATAGGTAGTATGGCCATTTATCTTCCAGGCCACTGTTGATAAAAGGCCATTCCTTGAAATAATCGGCTGATCACCGGTATTCATCAATAGGAAGCCGCCTGTACCATAAGTATTCTTGATGGAGCCCCGCTTGAAACAGGACTGACCAAACAAAGCCGACTGCTGATCACCAACCAATGAACAGATTTCCACTTCTTCATTGAAGAAATGGACTTTATCAACCATTCCCAAATGACCAGATGTCTCAACAATCTCTGGCAGGATATATTCAGGAATATCAAATAGTTCCAATAGTTCATGATCCCAGGAAAGGGTATGGATATTAAATAGCATGGTTCTTGAAGCATTGGTGACATCAGTAATGTGTTTCTTGCCAACAGTCAGCTTCCAGACGAGCCAGGTATCAATTGTGCCAAAGAGAATATCGGGGTTGTCCTTGACTCCTTCAACATTATCAAAGATCCATTTGATCTTGCTGAAAGAGAAATAGGGATCAAGCACAAGACCTGTTCTTTCCCGAATGAATTCCTCTTTGCCTGATTCCTTATAATAATTGACAATATCAGAAGTCTGCCTTGATTGCCAGACAATGGCATGGTAGACAGGAAGCCCTGTTTTCTTATCCCAGAGGACTGTCGTTTCCCTTTGGTTGGTAATGCCTAAGGAAATCACTTCTGATGGCTTGAATTCGCCTCCTTCAAAGAGTTCTGCCAGAACTGCCAAGGTTGAAAGCCAGATTTCATTGGCATCCTGTTCAACCCAGCCTGGCTTAGGGAAATAGTTCTTGAATTCCCGCTGTGCTGTCTTGACTATCTGCTGATTCCTATCAAAAAGAATAGCTCTTGTACTCGTAGTGCCTTGATCTATTGCAATTATGTATTTTTTCATTGGAAAATATCCTTCCTCTATTAATTATTATAGTAAAAAAGAGACTGGCTCACTAGCTAAACAACAGATAATAATGCTTGAAATATACCCAATATAGGTATATTATTTAGATACCCATGGAGGGTATATGGAGGCTTATATGAATGATTGTTGCAAAATGACAAATCGCAATGAAGAAGAAAAAAAGAAACTGATCAATCGCCTTAACCGCATTGAAGGTCAGATCAGAGGAATCAGAGGCATGATTGAAAAGGATGCCTATTGCAATGATATTCTCATCCAATCAGCCGCTGCCAGTGCTGCTATCAATGCCTTTAATAAGGAACTGTTATGCAGCCATATCAAAAACTGTGTTACAAGGGATATTAGAAATGGTGATGATCAGGTCATTGATGAGCTGATGGAAACCTTATATAAATTGATGAAGTAGGTGAATATGAAACAATATGATATCAAAGGCATGAGCTGTGCAGCTTGTGCCAGTCGCATTGAAAAAGCTATAAGCGGGCTTGATGGCATCGAGCAATGCAGTGTCAACCTTCTGACCAATTCAATGGCCATTGAGGGAAATGCCAGTGATGATGAAATCATCAGAGCAGTTGAAAAAGCTGGTTATGGTGCATCTATCAAAGGAGAAAGAAACAAGAAGAATAAAATAGCTGATGATGATACCAAAGCAATCAGAAACCGTCTAATCATCTCCCTTGTCCTGCTTGCAATCCTCATGTATATATCCATGGGACATATGATGCTAAAGCTGCCACTTCCAGCCTTTATTGGTGATAACCTCATCGCTCTTGGGATTTTGCAGATGCTGCTATCGATAGCTGTCATGGTTATCAACCAGCATTTCTTTACAAGCGGCTTCAAGTCATTGTTCAACAAAGCACCAAATATGGATAGCCTGATAGCCCTTGGTTCTTCAGCCGCTTTCATTTATTCAACGATTGCCCTGTTTCTATTAAGTGATGCCATTGTCAAAGGTGACAGCATGAAGGCCATGGAATACTATCATGAATTCTATTTTGAATCGGCCGCAACCATTCTTGCCCTGATAACTGTTGGCAAGATGCTGGAATCAAGATCCAAAGGCCAAACTGCCAATGCCCTAAAGAGCTTGATGGATTTGGCACCTAAGACTGCCATCATACTAAAAGATGGCAAAGAAATCGAAGTCAAGATTGAAGATGTCAGAATCAATGATATCTTTGTCCTTTATCCAGGCCAAGCTGTTCCGGTTGATGGTGTTATCATCAAAGGAAGCAGTGCCCTGGATGAATCATCACTGACTGGTGAAAGCATACCTGCCAACAAAAAGGAAGGTGATAGCGTCTATAGTGGCACCATCAATACTTCCAGTTTTCTGACTTGCAAAGCCAATAAGATTGGTGAAGATACTACACTTTCAACAATCATCAGGATGGTTGAGGATGCTTCAGCATCAAAAGCGCCAATCGCCAAGATTGCCGACAAGGTCTCAGGAATCTTTGTCCCTCTTGTCATCACCATTGCCATCATCACAACCATTGCCCATTTAATGCTCGGCAACGGCATGGGCCAGGCATTGGCTAGGGGCATCAGTGTTCTTGTCATCAGCTGTCCTTGTTCTCTAGGACTTGCTACTCCAGTTGCCATCATGGTTGCTACTGGTGTTGGAGCCAAGAACGGCATTCTGTTCAAAAGTGCCCAGGCCATGGAAGAATGTGGCAAAGCCAAAACTGTTGTCCTTGACAAAACCGGTACTATTACCAAAGGTGAGCCAACAGTTACTGATGTCATTGCCGAAAACAATGCTGAAAATAGCTTATTGACCCTGGCCTATAGTATTGAAAAAGGCAGCGAACACCCACTAGCCAAAGCCATTGTCAAAAAGGCCAAGGAGGATAACATCAGTGCTTATGAGGCTGAAGATCTTCTGATACTTCCAGGAAATGGACTTCTTTGCAAGATCAAGGACAAGGAAATGCTTGCCGGAAGTCTCAATTTCATCAAGGAAAAGGTGGAAATCGATGCCAGAACCATTGCCAAAGCAAAAGAATTGGCAAGTGAAGGCAAGACCCCTTTGTTCTTTGCCTATGATCATAAGCTGCTTGGGATTATTGCTGTCGCTGATACGATCAAGGAAGATAGTCCAAAGGCTATCAAGGAATTAAAGGACATGGGCATCAAAGTTGTCATGTTAACAGGCGATAATGAAACAACTGCCAAAGCCATTGCTAAAAAAGCCGGTGTTGATGAAGTCATTGCCGGAGTTCTTCCAAGTGGCAAGCAAGACGCTATTATCAAATACCAGAATGACGGCAAAGTCATCATGGTTGGTGATGGCATCAACGATGCCATTGCATTGACTAGAGCCGATATCGGCGTTGCCATTGGTGCAGGCGCCGATGTAGCTATTGAAGCGGCGGATGTTGTCTTAATGAAGAGTTCGCTTCTTGATGTACCGGCTGCTATCAGGCTCAGCAGAAATGCTTTAAGGAACATTCATCAAAATCTCTTCTGGGCTTTCTTCTACAACATCATTGGTATCCCGCTGGCCGCTGGCCTCTTTGGTCTCAAGCTCAATCCGATGTTTGCAGCCCTGGCCATGAGCTTGTCAAGCTTCTTTGTTGTATCCAATGCCCTGAGACTTAATCTTATGAAAATCCATGATAATCAGAAAAAGGAGGAAATAAAAATGAAAAAGACTTTGATTATTGAAGGAATGATGTGCGGCCATTGCGAAGCCCATGTCAAAAAGGCCCTCCTAGGCCTTGATGGCGTAACAGATGCGGAAGTCAGCCACCAGAAAGGCGAAGCTGTCATCACTTTGAACAAGGACATCCCTGATGCCTTGCTGAAGAAGGCGATTGAGGATGAAGGCTATAGCCTAAAGGATATCCGCTAGGCATCAGAAAGGAATCCATGAAGGATTCCTTTTTTCATGCAAACAAAAAGTCCCAAGCAAATGGGACTTGAGGGCACTAGAGGCCAAGTTCATCAGTCAGCTTCGCGATTTCATCGATCAGCGAGCCAATGTATTCAATGGTGCTTTCAAGCGTCCTGAGATCAAAGACATCCACACCCAGCAGTTCGCCAACCTGCTTGGGATCAAGTGTGCAGCCGCTCTTCAGGAACCTCATCCAGCCATCGATGGCAGTGCTGTCGTTTTCAAGGCGCAAGGCCATCTGGGTACCAAGTGAAAGCCCTGCTGAATACTGGTAGGGATATAAGCCCATATAGTAGTGCGGCTGGCGCATCCAGGTCAGTTCTGCCCCTTCGTTAATCTCCACAGCATCACCCCAGAACTTCTCCAGGGTCTCTCTGAAGATCCTTGACAGCATTGGCGCATTGACGCTTCCGCCCTTGTCGATTATGCGGTAGACTTCACGCTGGTAGTAGGCTTCAAGGAAGTGGGTGACGAAGTTGTGGTAATAGGTCTTGGATACGATGTTTGACAGTATCCAACGTCTGAAGCGCTTGTCATCGCTGTTCTTGAAGAGATGGCTGGCCATGATGATCTCATTGGTGGTGCTTGGACCCTCGCCAAAGAAGCTGTGGGGTTGGGCATCAAAGATCTCGTGTTCCTTGTCTGACAGCATGGCATTCATGCAGTGGCCAAGTTCATGAGCTAAAGTAAAGACATCAGCCATCTTGTTATTCCAATTCAAAAGCACATAGCAGTTCTTATGAGGAACAAAACAGCAGAAGCCGCCAGTTGACTTGCCAAGATTATTGGCAAAATCCACCCATCTTTCAGCATAAGCCCGATCAATGCCTTTGCCATATTCCTCACCTAAAATGGTTAAGCCTTCCTTGATATAATCCTTGGACTTTTCAATTGTTACAGAAGGATCATAGTCTGGATCATCAGAAATCTTCAAATCAGCATAAGTCATCTTATCAAGCTTATGAATGCGCTGTTTCAATTTGGCATATTTGCGCATATGCGGAGCTAATTTCTCCATGATAGTATCAATATGGCCATCATAATATGCACAATCAATTTCCTGTGAATAGAGGAGATAATCAAAGACACTGTCAAACCCACGTATTTTTGCCATCTGCTTTTCCATCTGAACCTGGCAGTTATAGTTTACGGCTGTCGTATTCTCATATTCCTTGATCTTCTGATAGAAGCTCTTGAAAGCCGCCCTTCTTACTTCGGCATTCTTTTCATATTCATAATTGTCTTCAAATAATGAATAAGCCAGAGGATATGATTTGCCATTTGCTTCAAAACTGTCAAATCTGATATCAGCTAATTTGCAGGTGTTATAAATGTTGTAGAAGCTATTCAAGGTATTTGATAAAGCTGAAAGCACTTCTTCATTGTCCTTGGATAAACGATGAGGCTTCTGTCTTAAAAGATTACGCAAATAGCCCTTGTTGTCCTTGCTTTGATCAATTGCTTCAGCAATGATCTTTTCATCAAGGGAAAGGATTTCTGAATCAATAAAGGCTAAACGGGCTGCTACATCAGCCAAAAGAGCATTAACCTTTTCATTCAGTTCCTTGGCTTTGGCATCATAATAGTCAACAGAAACGCTTAAGTCGGTATAACAGGAAACCCAAGTGGTCTTCAATGCTATTTCCCGATAAGCATCAAGACAGTCATTGATGTCTTTAGCATTGGCAATCTTTCCTTCATATTTGGCCTTTATTTCATTAGCCAACTTATCAAGTGCCGCCATATCAGCTAAAGCCATTTCATCATTGTCATAAATAAGCGAGAGATCCCAGGTCAATTCAACCGGTACATCCTTGCGGTATTTCAGCTCCATTATCATTTCTCCTTATGTGCATCCAAATAATATTGCAGTATTCTGATTGCGGCCTGCTGGTCAATGATCTTCTTGCGTTTCTTGCGTGAAACATCCATGGCTATCAGAAAATCCAATGAATCCCTGGTTGTTCTTCTTTCATCCTGCAAGACTACTTTAATTCCTGATTCCATCTCCAAAACCCGGCCAAATTCCTCACAGAGCTGAGCTCTTTCTCCTGCATCACCATTTTCAAGAAGCGGGTAGCCAAGAACAATCAGATCAGGTTTTTCCTTTTCCAAAAAGATCAGCAGACGATCTAGACAGCTATCGTAATCATCAGGCTTAAAGCGCATAGTCTCAACAGCCTGGGCCAAATGGCCTGAGCTTCTGGCTATGCCACAAGTAACACTTCCTAGATCTAGACCGATATATTTCATTTGCTGCCTCCTCAATCAAGATACAAATATTATAGCTGAATTTGCTAGAATAAAGACATATATGAAAAAGAACAAGAAAAAACGTCACTTGAAATATTCTGTCAAGAATACCATATTGATTATCCTGCTGCTAATCATCTTCTTTACCATTGGCTTTCTTCTATCAAGAAGGCAAATCAAAGACGAGACTGTCGTATTTAATAGTGATAAGGCTAATAAGCTTGTCTATACTGAACCTGTTTATCAGCGTTTTATTTCCTTTAGAGCTCTTGATGAGGGCTATGACATCTACAAGCCTAAAGGTTCAGGCTATCGCTATGGGCCATCAATGATCCGTAACGATGATGGATCAGTTGACCTCTGGGCAGTCTCTCCTGGCAATAATTCCACCATGTGGGACTATATTGTCTATCGTCATCTTGATAATAATGGCAACTGGTCAAAGGAAAAGACAGTTCTAAAGCCCACTGCCAACTCTGATGATTGCTATTCAACCTGTGATCCTGGTGTCATCTATTTCAATGGCTACTATTATCTGGGCTATACTTCAACCAGTGACAAAAGCGCTAAGACCAATCAGCTCTTTGTCGCAAGATCAGCTAATCCAGCAGGCCCTTATGAGAAATGGAATGGTGAAGGCTGGGGTGGCAAACCAAAACCGGTCATTCCTTATGAGGAGAATGATGGTGGCTGGGGTGCTGGTGAACCAAGCTTTGTCATCAAGGATGATACTCTTTACATCTATTATTCATATAACACTATCAATGGCAGTTATACCTGTGTCGCTACCGCTGATACATCAGATAACTGGCCTGCCACCATCAAGAGCAATCATCAGATTGTCTTTGTCAAAGACAAAGGACAGGATTCATTTGATGTCGTCTATATTGATGAAATTGACAGTTTCTTAGCTGTTGCCCCAGCCTTTAGAATGACTGACAGTTCAGGTATCATTACCTATCAGTCTGATGATGGCTTTGACTTCCATGAATGCGATACAGTCAAATACAACCTGACACCTTGCCTTCATAATATCGGTATCAGCAAGAATCCAAATGGCCATGTCTCCATTGATAATGACCTTTGCCTCTCCTATGCCTATGCCTATTCCGCTAATAGCAAATGGGGTGTCTGGCCTCTTCACTTCCAAACCATTCGTTTAACATCATGGGAGGAAGCAGTCTATCCTGAACAAGAAAGCCAATAAGAGGCTTTCTTTTCTTATATAAACAAAAAAGAACCATCTGGTTCTTATTCAGCAAATGGTCCGGGCGAAGGGACTCGAACCCCCACGGTCACCCACTAGATCCTAAGTCTAGCGCGTCTGCCAATTTCGCCACGCCCGGAATGCTTTATTATAATAAAACAATTCGGTGGAAATTGCAACGATAAAATACTATAATAGTGACATGCTACTGACGTTAGATATCGGAAACAGCAATATTAAGCTGGCATTATTTGAAAAGGAAAAGCAGATTTCCTTTGCCAGATTTGAAACAAAACAGGACAACTACAAGTCACTGATCATGTCCTTTATCTTCAAAGCGGGACTAAGAGCCGATGACATCAAAGGAGTCATGGTAGCTTCTGTTGTCCCTGAAGTCTATGCTCAAATAAAGGAAGGACTTGTTTCAATCATTGATTCCAATAAGATCCATGAAATCAAAGGCACTAATGACTACGGCATCACTCTTGGTGATGAAAACGCTGAAGTCGTCGGTGCTGATCTGATTGCCCTCTGTGCTTATGCTTATAGCAAATACCATCGTGATATTATTGCCATCTCCTTTGGCACCTGTTCAGTTCTCTGCCATGTTACAAAGGATGGCGTCTTCAAACATTGCATCATTGCTCCTGGCTTCTATAAGCTAGCCGAAGCAATTTTTGGAAGTGCTGCTCAGCTTGAAGCCTTTAACCTTGAAAAGCTTGACCACTTTGCCGGCATTAATACCAAGGAAGCCCTTAATATTGGCATTTATGATGGTTATCTTGGCATGATTGAACATCTTTTGCAGGGTATGATTTCCGAACTTGAAGGCAAACCATATGTTGTAGCATCAGGTGGAGCAGGAAAACTGATTGTTCCTTATCTTTCATCGATTGATGAATATGAACCGGATATGATTACCAATGCCCTTAATCATCTATATAGGAGGTTGAAAAATGACTAAACTGATTTTAGCAAGCAAATCCCCAAGAAGACAGCAGTTGATGAAGTCTCTTGGTTACCCATTTGAAATAGAAGTCCAGGACACAAATGAAGAGATCAATACCCATTCCTCATTAAGAAAGGAAGTGGAAATCCTCTCCTATCGTAAAGCCAAGGCTGTCTATAAGAACCATACTGATGCAATTGTCATTGGCGCTGATACATTGGTCACTATCAATCATGAAGTCTTAGGCAAACCTGCAAATGAAGAAGTTGCCAAGGAAATGCTCAAAAAGCTCAGCGGCAATGTTCATGAAGTCATTACCGGTGTAACAATTCTTTATCCTGATGGAAGTGAAGAATCTTTCTCTTCCGTTTCCAAGGTAACATTTGATATAATGAGTGACGAGGAAATTGATGAATATGTCATCACCAAGGAACCGATGGACAAAGCTGGCGCCTATGCCATCCAGGGAATTGGTGCTAAATTCATCAAGAAAATCGAAGGCGACTATTATGCTATCATGGGATTGCCAATCCATAGCATCTATAAGCGCATCAAAAAGTATTTCTAAAGATGAACCTCTAGTTCATCTTCTGCCGTCTTAGTAAAGTGGTATTACGCAGCAATGGTAATGCTGAATCGCGAGTCCGATTCTCGCAGATGGCACCATTAGAAAACAAAACGGCTTTTGGCCGTTTTTTTCTTTTTTCCTATCATGTGCTTTAGCATGATGAATTGTCTTGGCTTTGCCAACAATATTGGAATATCAGCAGATGATAATAAAAAGCAGGATTTCCTGCTTTTGCTTATAGTTTGTGCATCTTCAGATATTCATTGGTCTTATCAATAAGCTTGGCATAGATATTTTTCTTAAACCATTCTTCTGATGATCTGACCATCACCTCATCATTGCTAAACCAAGCAACACCACTGTTTTCATCTTCCTTGATAACAAGCTTCTCGCTATCATCGGCCTCTAAAAGATATGTGACATTCAGATGAAGGTGGGTTGGGACATATTCCCCTCTTTTCAGATGCGAGTCAACTGATAGAACTTCAATTGAATAGATTTCTTCTGATAATGGCTTGATATTCCCAATGCCGCTTTCTTCCTTAGCTTCCTTGATGGCTACTTTCAGACAATCGCTTTCACCATCATTATGGCCACCAAGCCAGGCCCAGGAATCATAAATCTTATGATAGGCCATTAAGACCTTGTCATGTGCATGGTTCAAAATCCAGCAGCTTGAGGTAATGTGGGCAATCCTATTTGTACGTTCAAGAATATCACCATAGTTGGCAAGAAAGTGCAGAATGATCTCCTTGTCTGATGCTTCTTGCTGATTATAGGGCTGATAATCATTGATCTCTTTGAGCAAATTCATTCAGTACCTCCAGATATTCAAAAAGCAGTTTCTCTAATTCATCATAGGTATCCAATTTGATCATCAGATTCTTATACCTGGTAGACATATACATGCCGGCAATATAATGAGGAGCCAAACCTCTCATCTCTCTAATAGCCATCTTCTCACCCTTGAGAAGAATCAGCTTTTTGGCATGATCAAGACAGGCTTCGATCTTCTCGATCGGGCTTACCTGATAGTTTTCCTTGCCTTTATTGTAATTGTCAATTTCCTTGATCAGGAAAGGATTGCCAATGACACCTCTAGCTATCATGATGCCATCAACATCACACTCATTCTTCATTCTGACATAATCATCAACACTGCGGACATCACCATTGCCAATGACTGGAATCTTCAGATGCTGCTTGAGCTCCTTGATATAATCCCAATTGGCATGCCCTTCATACATCTGTGTTCTGGTCCGGCCATGAAGAGCAATGGCACTGACACCAATCTCTTCCAGTTTCATTGATAAGGACAGGAAGTTGATGTGCTGCAAATCAAAGCCCAGACGCATCTTGACTGTAACTGGTTTCTTAACATTATCAATGATTTCCCTGACTACCGCTACCGCATGTTCTTCATCCTTCATCATTGCCGAACCGGCACCAGTCTTGATGACCTTATTAACAGGACAGCCCATATTGATATCAATGATATCTGCTGTTGTCTTTTGGTCAACATATTTAGCTGCATAGACCATGGAGTCAATGCTTGAACCAAAGATCTGCATTGCCACAGGATGATAGCTGTCATCAATTTCCATCATCTTCAGTGTCTTCTCGTTGGCATAATAGATGGCCTTGTCTGATAACATCTCTGTACAGGTCAGACCTGCCCCATTTTCATAACAGACCTCCCGGAAGGCCCCATTGGTAATGCCGGCCATTGGTCCAATGAAGATATCATTCTTTAATTCAACATTACCGATTTTTAGCATATTTCAATAGCTTGTCCATATCTTTCTTTGAATAATGATAGCGGGAATTGCAGAATTCGCAACGCACTTCAATATCCTCTTTTTCTGCATCAAGAGCCAATTCTTCCAGATCACTTTTCGGCAGAGTCAGAAAATTTCTTAGGAAACGTTCACGGCTGCAATCACAATGATAACGCACTTCCCTTTCTTCCAATATCTGCAGGTCTTCAAACATTCCTTTTAAGTGCATTTCAAGGTCATCACTTTCCAGTAACATCGAAGAAATTGGTTTTAGCTTCCTAGCCAATTCTTCCAGATAGACTATATCCTCTTCCAAAGCATCAGGCATGACTTCAATAATCAAAGCTCCAGCACTCAGACAGGAATAGTCCTTATCAACCAGAACACCAGTCGAGACAATTGTTGGCCTTTGCTCAGAAACACTGAAATAGTAGGCAAAATCATCACCGATTTCACCTGTTTGCAAAGCAACCTGACTGGTATAGTTCTGACGCATATCAAGGTCCTTGGTTACTTTAAGATAGCCTTCATTACCTACAGCCAGACCAACTGCCAGCTTATTATTGGAATTGTATTTGAGATAGATTTCGTTATCGCCAACAAAGCCTTTGACATCACCATTGTTCTGAGCTACCGCCATAATAGTGCCGATTGGACCATTGCCGTTGATAGTCACTGTGACGGTTTCATTTTCCCCTTTTAACATCAACCCCATCAAGGCTGTAACTGATAAGGTCCTGCCCAAAGCTGCTAATGATGTAGGATAAAGATCATGTTTTTTTCTGGCATCTTCCACGAGCTTCTTAGCATTTAAAATATAAATCCGGACATGTTCATTTAATGCCGTTGCTATAATAGTACGATTTTCCATGAGACAATAGTAACACATGCCAAATAAAAAGGTAAGTCTATGACTTACCTTCCTCATCTGTCTCTTTCTTGCGACGTCTGCGCCGTGGTTTTGGAGTTTCTTCAGCACTAGCCGCTTCACTTTCATTGCTTTCAACAAGCTTTTCTTCAACAGGATCAGCCGCATTGATATCAATGACCTTCTCTTCCTCATTGAGGTTGACAAGAACACCATCCTTCAATTCATGTGTTCCATTCAATAGGCCTTCTATTTCTTCGGCTGTCAGTGTTTCAACCGCAATCAAAGCTTCAGCAATCTTCACAAGTTCCTCCCGATGATCAGAGATGATTCTCTTGGCATAATCATGGCAGTAATCAATGATCTTGCGAACTTCAATATCGATTTCATAGGCAACCTGTGCAGAAGCATTGGATTGTGATGCATAGTCTCTTCCTAAGAAGACAGAACCAGAACCGCTATCATATTGAACAGGTCCTAATTCTGACATGCCATAGGCTGTGACCATATCCTTGGCAATTCTTGTTGCCGATTGGATATCACCACTGGCGCCAGTTGTAATATCATCAAAGAAGACTTCTTCAGCAGCACGACCACCCATATAGGAAGTGATGGTATCGATTAGTTCCTTGCGGGAATTGAGGATGCGTTCCTTCCTTGGAGTAATCAGGTTGTAGCCACCGGCTGAACCTCTTGGAATAATTGTAACTTTCTGGACAATTGCGCCATCAGGCAGATTAAGACCGACAATGGCATGCCCGGCTTCATGGTAAGCAACCAGTTTCTTGGTGTGTTCATCATAAGTGCGGGACTTCTTGGCTGGACCCATCATGACACGGTCAATTGCTTCATCAAGCTGTTCCAGCCTGATTTCCGTTTTATTTTCCCTGACCGTCAAAATGGCAGCTTCATTCAGAACATTTTCAAGATCTGCACCTGAAAAGCCAGGTGTTCTTCTTGCCAAAGCAGCCAGATCAATATCACTTGATAGCTTCTTATTGCGAGCATGAACCTTTAGTATAGCCTCACGTCCCTTGACATCAGGAAGTGAAACAGTTATCTGGCGATCAAAACGGCCAGGTCTCAATAGGGCAGGGTCTAAGACATCTGGTCGATTGGTAGCGGCAATGACAATAACACCACTATTGTCACTCATGCCATCCATTTCAACCAGCATCTGGTTCAAAGTCTGTTCTCTTTCATCGTGGCCGCCACCAAAGCCAGCACCTCTTTGACGACCAACTGCATCGATTTCATCAATGAAAATCATACATGGTGCTGTCTGCTTGGCTTTCTTGAACATATCGCGGACACGGCTGGCACCAACACCAACAAACATTTCAACAAAGTCAGAACCGGAAATGGAATAGAATGGGACATTGGCTTCACCAGCTACCGCTTTTGCCAGCAAGGTCTTACCGGTTCCTGGTGGACCAACCATGATAATGCCCTTTGGAATCCGAGCACCCATCTTGGCAAACTTGCGTGGTGATTTCAGATAATCAATGATTTCGGCCATTTCCTCTTTTTCTTCATCACAGCCAGCAACATCAGAGAAGCGGACACGGATGTTATCTTCCAGACGTGCTCTTGATTTCGAGAAGTCAAAGGCCTGCTTATTGGCATTATTAGCTGTCATCTTGGTAATGAAGAAGAAGCCAAATGCCGCAAAAAGAACCAAAGGAATAATAGTTGAAAGAACATCAACCCAGATTGATTTGGCATTGGAGTCAACTATTTCAAAAGAATCTATATCCTTCAGCTCTTCCAAAAGAGTTGCGGATGAGCTTTCGGTATTGGGAATGACAGTTGTAAACTGCGCCTTGGTACCATCTTCCTTTTCGTAAACACCGGAGACGGTAATGGTGTTGTAATTGACAGCCGCTTTGGCTTCAATTACCTGATTCTGGCTGACAATAGCAGTGAATTGCGTATAGTTCAGCTGTGTTGTGCCTTTGCCCATTGTACCTGTAAACAGCATCATGACTAAGAATGCCGAAACAACAAAATAAGGCATAAAGCTAATGGTTTTTCTGTTATTTGGATTGTTCATTTATCTACTCCTTGTAACATTCTTCCTTTAATACGCCAATATAAGGAAGATTACGATATTTCTGATTGAAATCAAGTCCATAACCGACAACAAATTCATTAGGAACTTCAAAACCAACATATTCACCTTCAATTTGAACTTTTCTTCTTGAAGGCTTGTCAAGAAGAGTCGCAATTCTGACATCACTTGCGCCCTTTTTGTACATCAGTTCCTTGACAGATGTCAAAGTCTTGCCTGTATCAATAATATCTTCAACAATCAGTACCTTTCGACCAACAATCGAACGGTCCAAATCCTTGACAATTCGAACATCGCCTTCTGATTCAGTTCCGACATAGCTGGAAACATCCATGAAGTCGATTTCAATATCAAGTCTTATCTGCTTGATGAGTTCAGCCATAAATGGCACTGAACCCTTCAAAAGCCCGACAACCACCGGTTCTTCTTCCGCATAATCATCAGTAATCATTTTGCCCATCTCCTTGGTTCTGGCAATGATTTCCTCTTCTGTAATCAGAACTTTTCCAATATCTTTATGTATCATGTGAAGACCTCCGATGTTCTTATAATTTTATCATAAACAGATTATGTTTAATAGAGTAATGATCAACGTCACATCCGAGCCCTGGGACCAGAATAATCTTATTGGCAGAACTGAGCATCACCGGATATGATAGTCGTTCAAGCTTGGGGATTTTTTTGTCAATGAAGAAGCGACTTAGTTTCTTGGTGCCATATTTCATTCTGATTTCATCATCAGCTCTGGCATTTCTGATAATAAGCGGAAAATCCTCAGCCTTAAGACTGACACCTTCAAAGCTGCTGCCCTTTTTGGCTAAGCGGAAATGCTGGTGCTTGAGAGTCTTGATGCTATCAATCACTATTTCATAGTCTTCAGGCCTATCACCTGTCTGCAGATAGCCGTATTCCTTGACCAGGAGCTTATCACCAATTGTCATCATGAAATCATCAGCATCCCGAAGCTGTCTTTTGATTTCCAGAAGATGGCTTTTTGATAGCCGTTCATTTAGAAATTCACATAAAAGCTCCTCAAGATAGGGATACGATAATAGTTTATCAAGAGACAAGCGCTTTTGCTTGCCAATAAAGTGCTTAATATCCTTTAGAATCAAGGCTTTTTCCTGATTCCTGGCTTTGATTTCATCTAGAAGCTTTTGACGCTTGTTCTCAGTAAGCAACAGCTGATGGCGTACGCGGTTTCTTTCATAGATTTCCAGCTCATTTGATTCATCAAGGCCATATTCGATGCCCTTTTCCTTGCAATATGCAACAAGTTCACTCTTTCTTTTCTTCAAAAGAGGCCGAATGACAGTCAGACCATCAATGATATTTCTTCTTCTTAAGCCATAATAGGAAGGAACGAGATTCTTTTCCTTTTGCATAACATAGGTCTCAAGCAAATCGTCCTGATGATGGGCGACTAGAACCCCATCAAGCTTTCTCTCTTTGACGATCTTATTAAAGTAGGCATATCTTTCCCTGCGGGCCTGATCCTGAAAATTCCCAGCCTGATATTTGCCACCATCAAGAACATGCAGCTCCAGGTGATATTTTGCGCAATAGTCTTCGACAATCCACTGGTCACGCATTGCTGTTGGGCGCTTGTGGTAATTGACATGGGCCACTTCAGGATTTAACCCTTTGTTTCTAACCAAATCCAAAAGGGCCATTGAATCTGGCCCTCCTGATACGGCTACGAGATATTTTCCTTTTAGGTATTGCATTAGACATTGAAACGGAAATGCATGATATCGCCATCCTTAGGCAGATAATCCTTGCCTTCAAGACGCAGTTTTCCGTTTTCCTTGAGTTTAGCTTCTGTCTTATATTCCATGATATCCTCATAGGAATAGACTTCGGCTTTGATAAAGCCTTTTTCGAAATCGGAGTGAATGACACCAGCACAATTTGGAGCAGTCATGCCATCCTTGAAAGTCCAGCCACGGCATTCATCCTTGCCTACTGTAAAGAAGGTCTTAAGGCCTAAGGTCTTATAAGCCTTGAGAATCAGTTCATCAAGACCCGATCTTTCAATGCCAAGCTCATTAAGAAAGGCCAGCTTTTCATCCTTTGGCAAATCCGAAAGCTCTTCTTCAATCTGAGCAGAAATTGCAACAACTTCAGAGCCTTCCTTCTGAGCCAATTCCCTGACTCGCACATAATTTGGATTGTTTTCCGGTGTATTGATCTCATCATCCTTAAGATTGGCAATATAGATGACTGGCTTTAAAGTCAGGAAATTGAAATTCTTAAGATAAGCTCTTTCATCATCAGCAAAATCATAGGAACGAAGAACATCGCCCTTCTTAAGACAGTCTTTGACCTTAGTCAGAACATTATATTCCCTGATAGCATCCTTATCCTTGGAAGACAGAGCCTTCTTTTCAACTTTGCCAATTCTGTTTTCACATGTTGCATAGTCAGCCATAATCAGTTCCATATTGATGATATCAATATCTTCAATTGGATCAATGCGGTTATAGACATGCTGGATGTCATCATCTTCAAAGCATCTGACTACATGACAGATAGCGTCTGTCTCTCTGATGTTAGCCAGGAACTTATTGCCAAGGCCTTCACCATTGGAGGCACCTTTGACAAGCCCTGCAATATCAGTAAATTCAAAAGTCGTAAAGATTGTACGCTGTGGTTCAAAGAGCTCGCTTAATCTGATCAGTCTTTCATCCTTGACTTCAACAACACCAACATTGGGCTCGATAGTCGCAAATGGATAGTTGGCTGCTTCGACACGGCTATTGGTAATGGCATTGAACAATGTTGACTTGCCGACATTTGGCAGTCCGACAATACCGGCTGTTAAACTCATATTTTCACCTCAATAACGAATATTCATTCCAAACTATAGTATATACAAAAAGCTGTAAATAAACAAAAAAGCTGATGACCAGTCAGCTTTTTTGCTTGAATTAGAAGATTCTCAATGAAAAAATTATCACTATCTATATATAACCATGCAATTGTGACAGTTTCGTGAAATATAGGATAAAAATGTAAACGCTACCAAAAAAACCTAGGCTTACCTAGGTTTCAAGATGATTCTCATCATGCGATCATTGTGGCCAAGGTCCTTGAAGACCTCAATCTGTGCATCCGGGAAATGCTCACGTGCCAGCCTTGTGAGATTATCCCTTTGGTCATAGCCCATCTCAAAGAAAATCAGGCCATCTTCCTTGACCAGTTTCTTGGCATCAGCTAGAATCATGCGATAAAACTTGAGACCATCATCGCCCCCAAACAAAGCGACATGAGGTTCATAATCAACCACACTGCTTTCAAGCTTTTCATCAGCTTTGATATATGGTGGATTGGATACCAGAACATCAAGTTTCAGACCAGCTTCTAGCATCGGTTCACACATTGAACCCTGATAGAAATGAATATCAGCTTCATTAAGAAGAGCATTCTCCCTAGCTACTTTCAAGGCATCAGAAGAGATATCAGACGCATGGACTTCAAAGCGTGGTTCTTCCTTCTTAAGGGCAATGGCAATAGCGCCAGAACCGGTGCCTATATCACCAACCACAAGCTTATCAGCCTTGATTTCATCTGTAGTAGCTAAAATCAGACCAATCAGTTCTTCCGTTTCGTAGCGTGGTATCAAGACATCCTTTCCAACTTTGAGCTTATAGCCAAAGAAATAGGAATAGCCAAGAACATAATTCATCGGCTCATGATCAAGGATGCGCTGAACACCTGCATGAAAACGTTCTTCAATGATTGCCAAGGCTTCATTGTCCTTTTCCAGATAGAGATCAACATCATGTTCGTTGCATAATTCAAACAGATAAGCCCTTAAGGTTTCTCGGCTGACATCGGCCTCTTCGCATTCCCGATAATAGGAATGCAGCAGTTTATTATAGGTGCTCATTTAAAAGCTTCTCTTTGTCATCATTAGCTAATAAGGCATCGATGACATCACCAAGTTTGCCTTCCATGATGCGGTCAAGCTGATTGATAGTCAAGCCGATGCGATGATCAGAAACGCGGTTCTGTGGGTAGTTGTAGGTTCTGATCTTTTCTGAACGATCACCAGTTCCAATCTTGGATCTTCTGATAGCACCAGCTTCTGCTTCCTTTTGTTCCTTATAGTATTGGTAAACACGGGAACGGATAATACGCAATGCTGTCTCCCTATTGGACATCTGGGATCTTCCATCCTGGCAGTTGACGCTAATTCCTGTTGGCTTATGAGTGACACGGACAGCAGAATCGGTCTTGTTGATATGCTGACCACCAGCACCTGAAGCACGATGGGTTTCAATTTCCAAATCGGAATCAGGGATTTCAATATCCTCATCTTCAACATCCGGGAAGACAATAACAGTAGCTGTTGAAGTATGGACACGGCCCTGGGTTTCCGTCTTAGGAACACGCTGGACGCGATGAGCACCACTTTCAAATTTGAAATAGCGATAAGCATCCTGGCCCTTGACGGCAAATGATATCAAAGCATAGCCACCTGCTTCAGATTCTGATGATTCCATGACTTCAACCTTAAAGCCTTTTGATTCAGCATAATAGCTGTACATCCTGAATAAGTCACCAGCAAAGATATTTCCTTCATCACCACCAGCTGCACCTCTGATTTCAACCAGACAGTCATAGGAGTCTTCAGGGTCTCTTGGAAGCAGGAGCTGTTCAATATGCTTATCAAGCTCCGCAAGTCCTTGCTTGGCTTCATCAAGTTCCAAAGCAGCCATTTCCCTGATTTCTTCATCGTCATCATCAACCATCATTGATGCTTCCTCAATGGCATTATTAAGACGCTTGTATTCCTGATAGGCTTCATAGGCACCCTTTAAAGATGCCTGTTCCTTTGATAGCTTGGTATAGGTTTTGACATTGGAAACATTCTCATCTATTAGCATTAAATCGCCAATTTCCAGATATCTCTTTTCAATTTCCTGTAATTTCTGTATTCTTGCGTCCATCTTATCTCTCCAATCTTGCTGGCTTGCCTAAGACCTTATGACAATGGCGGCATCTGGCTTCATAGCTCTCAGCAGCACCAACCATGATAATTGGATCATCCCACTTGGCAGGCTCACCATTGATAATACGCTGGGTTCTGGTTGCTGGACCGCCACAGGAATTGCAGACAGCAGTCAGCTTGGTACAGAATTCAGCCTGGGTGATGAGCTTAGGCATTGGTCCAAATGGTTCACCTCTGAAATCAGTATCAAGGCCAGCTGCCATGACTCTGATTCCCCGATCCGCTAAGATATTGGCTATTTCACAGATTTCATCGCCAAAGAACTGCACTTCATCAATGGCAACAACCTGGGTATTATCCTTGACCATCTCCAATATTTCCGAGGCCTTGGAAATGACATGGCTTTCAACGAAAGAACCAGCATGTGATACTACTTTGGTTTCTGAATAGCGGTTGTCAATAACCGGCTTGAAGACCATGATATTCTTCTTGGCAAATTCCAGAACCTTGATTCTTCTGATCAGTTCTTCTGTCTTGCCGGCAAACATGCAACCAGTGATGGTTTCAACCCAACCATCCTTATACATCTGATACATCAGCTATTTCTCCTTTGCAAACTATAAAAAATAAGGGATGCAACCCTTATTTTTTAAGACCATATTTCTTATTGAATTTTTCAATTCTTCCGGCTGCAGCTGCGAATCTCTGTCTACCAGTATAGAATGGGTGGCAGTTTGAACATGTATCAACCTTGATTCCGTCTGTCTTAGTAGAACCAGTTTCAAATGTAGCACCACAACCTGTGCAAGTGACAGTTACTGTCTGATATTTAGGATGAATTCCGTTTTTCATTTCTTCTCCCTTCATGCCTTGGGTATCCTATCAACCCAAAGAAAGTATTTGCCTAATCATATTAACAGATTAGCTCTCTTTTGTAAACTCAAATTAGTCAATATCAGCACCTAAAGCCCTTAATTTATTGACAATTGAATCATAGCCTCGATAAATATGATAAGCATCATGAATAATTGTCTCACCTTCAGCCGCCAAACCGGCAATGACCAGTGCTGCCCCACAACGCAGATCAGTTGCAGTGACTTCACTTCCCTTTAAGCTTTCAACACCATGGATCAATGACTTGCCTGCTGGCAAGACTTTGATATCTGCACCCATCTTGTTTAATTCATGGCAATGCTTGAATCTTTCCGAATAGATGGTTTCCGTGACCTTGCTATCACCCTTGGCAATAGCCATAAGGGCTGTAAGCGGTTGTTGCAAATCAGTCGCAAATCCTGGGAAAGGCTGGGTTTTGATATCAACAGCACGAATGGTTTTTGATGAATAGACATCGACAAAATCACTGCCAGTCTCAAGATCAACACCCATTTCCTCAAGCTTTAGCAGCAATGATTCAATATGCTGAGGAATGACATTATTGATGCGGACATGTTCGCCCATCATAGCAGCCGCAATGATATAGGTACCGGCTTCGATGCGGTCAGGAATGATGTCATGCAAACAGCCCTTAAGCCTGCTGACACCATCGATGGTAATCTCAGATGTGCCTGCACCACGGACCTTGGCACCCATCTTGTTCAGCATTGAGGAAAGATCAATGATTTCCGGTTCCTTGGCGGCATTTTGAATGACTGTCCGGCCTTTGGCGAAAGTAGCTGCCAACATGATATTGATAGTTGCACCAACTGAGGCAATATCAAGATAGATATCGTTGCCAACAAGTTCCTTGGCACTGATATCAATGATGCCTTCCTTGATGACAATTGATGCTCCAAGCTTCTCAAAGCCCTTAAGATGCAGATCAATAGGTCGAGGACCGAGATTGCAGCCACCTGGCATCAACATGCGGACATGCTTGAAACGACCTAAAAGAGCACCCATGAAATAATAGGAAGCTCTGAGCCTGCCAACTGTTTCATCAACCAAGTCAACATTGGCAATTGATGTTGGATCAATGACCAATGAATCGCCATTTTCCACAACTCCGACCCCGAGCTTGGACAACAGCTTAATCAATGCCTTGATATCTTCAATATTTGGTACATCATATAGTTTTACTATTTCGGAAGCCATGACTACTGCAGGCAGAATGGCTACTGCTGCATTCTTGGAAGATGATATTCTGACTTCACCATTAAGTGGCTTTCCACCACGAATCCTGATTGCTTCGTTCATTTTTAACCTCGTTTTGCAAAAACATCATAGCATAAAAAGCATCGCCAAATGCGATACTTTTGCTATTTGCTAGGAGTGCAGAAATCTTCACCCTGATATCTGATGGCAATCCAGGCACCATCACCAATGCGTCCCCAGATATCTTCACCATTGGTCTTGGTCTCATGGACAATGATTGTTGAGCCCTGGTTGACAAATAGACTGCTGCCCTGGTCATCAATGACTTGCTGGAGTGCACTAGAGAGAGTGCTTAGATTATCATATGGATCATAGCTGACACCAGGACCCTTTCTGATGCGGACACCATAGCTGGCTTCAACATAATAGCGGCTGCCATTAGCATTATCGCCTGTGCCATTGTCCACCACTGGCTTCTTATAGCTTTCAAGCTCACTGTTTAGTCGAGCGATTTCTGCTTCATAAGCAGCTTTTTGCGTTTCAGCTGTCTTGACATAGGATTCATATTCATTGGTCTTGAGCTTGAGCTCATTGGACTTGTTGACATTGGATATAAGCAAAATAATGCTCAAAATGGCAAAAGCCACTGCAAAGAAAGACATGAACAAGGCAACATTCAGTCTCTTCTTCTTTTTCCTTATAGGCTTGACTGGTTCTTCCTTGATAGCTTCGACCTTTTGTTCTTCTTCAATATCCTTAACCATTTCACTGACCAGTTTTCTTTCTTCAGTTACTGGCTCGCTTTTGCCACTTTGTCCAATAAATGAAGGAATTTCAACAGTGTTCTGAGTTTCATATGGATTCTTTTTAGGCATTTTCCTAACCTCCAAACATATATATTATACATTAATATCAAAGGCAAGCAAAAAGGAAGATTATTCATCTTCCTTGACAATTACACGATAGCCTTCATAGTCTCCGCCAAGGCCCTTAGCCAGGTTGGAGATTTCAAAGATATTTGAGAGGATCTTGCCATCTGTATTGTTATGTTCCTTGAAGGTATCAACCATCATCTTGCGTTCATCAACATTGACAGTATAGTTGTTGGCTAGAACATTTTCAACAAAGGAACGCAGATTCTCAAGATTTGTAAAGAGCAGGCGATGAAGGATGATCACCTTCTTATCAAGCGGATAAGTCAGGGCAATTGGTTCCTTGAGATCATAGACTGATCTGATAAAGCTTCTTGAAAGATGAGGATACATAGCAGCAATCGATTCATAGATATCATCAATGGTCTGTATCTTCTGCTTTTCCTCTTCTTCCTTAGCCAGCTTCTGTTTGAGTTCCTCAATCAGATCACTGACATATTCCTGTTCTACTTCCTTGACCTTTTCTTCTTCCTGAACTTCTGATGGCTCTTGCGCAGGTTCTTCGGTGTCTTCGGGAAATCGCCTATCTTGAGCATTCTCCTTGCTGGCATCATATTCTGCTCCAGCTTCAAGCGCCTCAATGATTTCTTCTTCAACACTCTTATCTTCATTTTCAGCAGTCGAATCTGACTCATCTGCTTCATCTTCAGACACAGGTTCTTCAGCTGTCTTTTCCAAAGCCTCTTCTTCAATATCTGTCTTTGTTTCATCATGATCGAAGATATCATCAAAGACACTGCTTACTTCTGAAAGCAGATCATCAAGTGATTCGGTTTCTTCAACAGCTTCTTCCTCGCAAGGCTCTTCAGCCTTATCTGTAGCCTTAGGTTCTTCGGATGTTTCAGTTTCTTCTTCAGCAACTGCCTTGGCATCTTCTGCTTCAATTGATGTTTCGGCCTGTTCGATTTCATCAAGAATATTTTCAAGCTCATCAGCTGCATTTTCAGCCAAAGGCTCTTCTCCATTGCCATCAGCTTCCAAACCATCAGAGGCTTCTTCCAAACCATCGGTTTCTTCTTCCTGGGCGGTTTCTTCCTCTTTCAGCAGTTCTTCATTGTCATTAACAAACTGTTCAAGTGAAGACAATTCCTGCAAATACTTCTCAATGGCATCATTCTGATCCATCAAAGCATTAAGGGCATCAACATAGAGTTCTGGAGCTTTGGCATCATTATCAAATTCAGCTGTCTTTTCAGTTAGCTGTTCCTGCAATTCCTTAAGGAGGGAATCAACCATTTCAGCATCATTGGCAGACTGCTGGCCATCATCTTCATGTTCCACTATTTCATTGAATAGAGCATCAATTTCTTCGCTGTCAACATCATTTGGTTTAACTTCTTGGAGCAGCTCACCTGCATTTTCTTCAAAAATGCCTGCTTCTTCAGCCGCTTTGGAGATGATATTGATGAATTCCTCGTTTTCTTCAGACTTTTCTTCTTTGATAACGCCGTTAAGCAATTCAGAATTCTTCTCATCATTGATGAAATCCCTGAAAGCAGCACTGCCAGTCTTCATCAGAGTCTCCACTGTACTGTTCATGACACCAATGGAAGATTCCAGGCGGGCATTCATCTCTGTTCTCAGCTTTTCAAGTTCGTTATCATTTAGACTTCTTAAATATTGTCCGACTTCATCATTGTTAAATTGATCATTTAAATATTCAACAGCCGATGACACAAATCCAAGCAATACGATATTTTGCAATTTCATGTGTTACGCCTCCGTAGCAAGAGGATACCATCCCCTACATTATCATAAAAAATTATATCAAAACGATTATCTTTCTGCACAGTTTCCCTGAATCTATTGATTTTTCTCACCAAAGACCTGGTATTTCTGTTTCCTATCTTTTCCACCTCATAAATCAGTCCATGAAAAACCATGTTATCAAAGACCATTGCCCCTTCATCCTTGAGGTTTGGCAGAAACTGCTCCAGATACCTCGGATATTGGGCTTTGGCCGCATCGACAAAGATGAGATCGTACATCTTGGTGGTGCGATATTCCTCAATAGGACCAAAATGAACAGATATCTGTTCACTTAGTCCTTGATTGATGATATTATTGATAGCCTGATCATACATCTTCTGATCTTTCTCCAAGGTATCAATATGAATATCCCGGGAAATCATGGCCATCTGACTGCTGGAGTAGCCCACTGCTGTTCCTAATTCAAGAATACTCTTGACATCATTATCCCTGATATAGGACAAAAGGAACGCCAATCCACCATCCTTGATGATGGGGACCTTATCAGCCAGGGCTTTTTCCTTAATGGAATAATCCATTATCTGACAACTTCAGATACGATCTTCTTGAATTCTTCAGCCTTGGCAATGGCTTTTTCATAGCTGTCAGCCTTGGTTGAGAGGTAGACTTTGCACTTTGGTTCAGTGCCTGAAGGTCTGATGGCAATGAATGAACCATCAGATAGGTAGTACTTGAGGACATCGGATATATCATGTTTCCTGAAATCAGTGACCTTGTCACCTTCATAGGACTTCTGAAGCTTGTAGTCTTCAATCTTCAAAATGTCATAGCCCGGGATGACCAGTGGGTTGTTTCTGATTGTTGACATGATTTCCTGCAAACGCTGAGCACCAGAAGCACCTGGCAGTGTTACAGAGAACTGGGTGTCATAATAAGCACCAACTTTGGCAAAAATATCTTCCAAAGCATCAACCAAAGTCATGCCCATTTGACGATAATATGCACACTCTTCCGCTAACATAAGACAAGCCTGGGTTGCATCCTTGTCTCTGACAAATGGGGCAATCAGGGAACCATATGATTCTTCATAGCCAAAGACATAGGTCTTTTCATGGTTCTTTTCATAGGTTCTGACCTTATCGCCAATGTATTTGAAACCAGTCAAAGTCTTTTCACAATCAACGCCATGATATCTGGCAACTGCTTCACCAATATCAGAAGTGACGATGGTATTGAACATGCATGGATTATGTTCCTTGATGCCAAGTTCTTCTTTGGCTCTTAGAATATATTCCAGAAGCAAAGCTCCAGTCTGATTGCCATTTAAAATGCGATATTCACCATGATGCTTGACACCAACACCCATGCGGTCACCATCAGGGTCACAAACCAGCAATAGTTCAGCATCAATTTCCTTGGCCAAAGCCAGGACGCCTTCATAAGCACCAGCTTCTTCCGGATTTGGCGTTTTGGTATTGGAGAAGGCAGGATCAGGATTCTTCTGGCTTTCTACTTCGACAACATCATAGCCAGCAGCCTTTAGTGTTGTCATGACTGGGATATATGATGTGCCATGTTCTGGCGAATAGGCAATGCGGAAGTCCTTCTTCAGATCCTTGTTCAGTCTGATGGAAAGAACAGCCTCATGATATGCCTTATCGACTTCGTCATTGATATAGACAACAAGGTTCTTATCATAGTCAGCCTTAGGTGCAATTGACAGGATATCATCAAGCTGATCAATTTCCTTGATGACAGCATCAGCCATTTCCGGAATCAGCTGACAGCCAGTATCATCATAGAGCTTATAGCCATTATATTCCTTGGGGTTGTGGGATGCTGTAATCATGATGCCGCCATCACACTTCAAATAGCGCACAGCAAATGATAATTCAGGAGTAGGCCTTAAGGAGTCAAAGACATAGGCCTTGATGCCATTTGAAGCCAAAAGAGCAGCTGAATCAATGGCAAATTCATAGGAATTGAAACGGTTGTCATAGCCAATAGCTACACTTTTCTTGCCATTTCTGTTGAGATAGTTGGCAAAGCCCTGAGTAGCCTTGCGGACAGTGACAATGTTAAGGCGATTAGGTCCAACACCCATCAGACCACGCATGCCAGCTGTCTGGAATTTGACATCAGTATAGAAAGCATCTTCAATTTCCTTTTCTGTCAGATTGTCCAATTCCTTTCTTAATGATTCTGGAAGGTTTGGATGGTTCTTCCACATTTCATATTTTTCTAGATAATTCATTTTTATCCCCTCTTTTGATAAAAAATGAGGGAGACACTGTCCCCCTCACTTAATTTTACTAGGTTATTAAGCAATGACCTTTTGATTTCTCAGTGTTTCTTCGATGGTAGCAGCAGCTTCTTCTTCGTCGGCACCCTCGCAAGAAATAACGATTTCTGACTGAGTTGGAATGCCAAGAGACATTACTCCCATAATAGACTTCATGCTAACGCTTCTGCCTTTGAATGAAACGTTGACGTTGCATTTGAATTTGCTGGCAGCATTAACTGCAACAGTAGCTGGACGAGCATGCAAGCCAACTGGGTCGATAACAACAACGCTAAACTCCTTCATGTCTTTTAGTCCTCCTTTATACAATATCTATTTTAGTATGCGCTTTCACTTTTATCAAGAATTACTTGTGATAAGTTTCATGATTGAGAATCTTGAAGCAGCGATAGATCTGCTCCAAGAGAATGAGCCTTGTCATCTGATGTGTAAAGGTCAAATCAGATAATTTGATGCGTTCATTGCTGCGCTCAACAAGGCAATCAGCCAAGCCCAGAGAACCACCAATGACAAAGGTCAGCTTGGAATGATGGACAAAGAGCTTGTCGATTTTATTGCTCAAGGAAATTGAATCAGTCATCTGGCCATGAAGATCCAGCAGAATGACATATTCATCACTGCCGATTTTCTCATAGACCCTTCTACCTTCCCTTTCCTTGACCATTCTTTCATCACTGGTGATAGGCTCATCCTTGACTTCAATGATTTGGATCTTATGGTAGCTGTTGATGCGCTTCTCATAATCCTTGATCAGGGCATCAAGATGCTTGTCCTTGATCGTGCCAACAGCAATGATCTTAATCATGGGCGATGCCTGAGAGGCTGATGGTCTCATTATCCCGCAGGATCTTGAAATCAAAGGTCTCAGCCCCGCTATATAAGACCTTCAATAGATCTGTATTGCTATGAAGGATGACATCATTGATGGAAAGGATGATGTCACGCTCCTTAATGCCATAGAGGGCAGCTCTTGAAGATGCTGTCATCTTCTCGACATAAAGCCCTTCAATCTCGTCAATTCTGATTGATAAAGAAGATCTCTGATATGTTGGCATTTGCGATAAAAATGACCCTTTAATGCCTAAATTGACCTTTTTATTATCAGTATCATTGATGATGTTTTCGATGATATAGGAAGCTTCATCAATGGGGAAGGCATAAATGTTCTCATTGTCCTTGGCCATGGTGACAATGCCTACAACATCACCATTCATATTAAAGAGCGGTGCTCCTGAATAGCCTTTCTGAAGTGACGCAGTCAACTGGATCAAAGAAGAATAGTATTCCTGATAGTAGTCTTCAATCATGATGGAATTAAGAATGGTCCTTAGCCGATAGGAAACCATTCCTAACTCAACTGAATTGGCTGTATCAGCTGTACCTTTGGTGCCAATGGCAATCAGGAATTCACCAGCCTTTAAGGTTTCAGAGTTTCCTTTGGCAATTGTTGGCATCTCATAAGGACTGCTCAGCACCAAAACAGCCAGGTCACTATAAGGATCATAACCGATTATTTCCGATGTTACCCGATAGTTGTTGTTGAAAATGACATCAACACGCATTGCCCCGGCTACTCCATGATAGGAAGTGACAACATAGACATCGCTGCCAATCTGACTATAGGCAAAACCAGATGAGATATTGCCATCAGCAGAAATGGCACAGACAGCATTGCGGTTTTCCTCAACAATTTTGGTAAAGTCAGTGGATATGCCATCAACTTCAACTGTGACCAGATCACTATCACTGTATTGGCTGTTCTTGATGATTGATAGTTCAGATGTCAGAAAAATGTTCCATGCCAGCAAAAGCAGCACAAGGATTGTCAATATCTTATTGGTCATTTTTCCTCCTAGCACCCCATATAGATGCACGGGTCGACTTTAACATCATTGACCCTGATTTCAAAATGCACATGTGGTCCAGTCGCAAAGCCAGTCATGCCAATTTGACCAATGACCTGACCTCTTACTACTGTCTGTCCTTCTTCAACAAAGGCTGGAACATTGAAGTGGCCATAATAGGTCTTGAAGCCATTGTTATGGTCAATGATTACATAGTTGCCAGATATGTCATCATAGGATTTTCTGATGACTGTGCCACTATCAGCCGCATAGACATCACCGAAGTAATCATAAAGGTTCTGCAGGTCAATGGCCTGATGGCCAGGATAGCAGCCCCAGCGGCAGGTGATGAAGACTCTTTCGATTGGCCAAATGAAATTACCGGTACCAACATCACCATAATAGCTCTTGGAACCAATGGCAATGACACCCTGAACCGGTTCCAAGGTCACAATTGATGACAATTCCTTACCTGATTGGAGTTCACCATTGATCCAGACTTCTTCATATAGGACATTCTTGCTGCCCTTGGCTTCCTGGACCTTGATTCTGGTCTGTCCTGCCTCCAGTTCCTTGTCTTCTTCATAGATTGGGTTTTCTGGATTGATAAGTTCATAGGACAGCTTCTCCTTCTTGACTGTAACAGTCAATGGGGATGTGAAATAGGTGACATTGAGCCTCGTTCCTGGGGCGAGAATCTGATCGGTGCTCTTGATGACATCAGGATTAAGGGTCTTCAATGTCTCTGGTCGCATATCACGGAAACGGAAACCGACACCTTGCAGAGTATCGCCTTCCTGAACGGTATAGTAGACTCTTTCCTCATTACGGCCATAACAGAGATAATTGTAAATTTCACCTACATCCGTAAAGATTTCCTCGGGATAGACAACTGCATCAGAATAGTCAATCTTTTCAGCAATTGATATGGACATGTCGACTGAGGTGTTGATGACTGTTGGATCAGAGATCTTTTCACCATTTCGCAGTGAAGCAAGTGACTCTTCAGAGATGAAGTTCAAAAGAAAACTGTCACGAGCTTCATAGAAATCATCAATTGATTTGACATAGATGATATCAAAGATGCCCTCATCAGTTGAAAAATCAACTTCAATGGCCTTGATGCCCAAGTAGTGATTGTCCTTGAGATAG
>JAQXQU010000131.1 GCA_029101345.1 Erysipelotrichaceae bacterium
TGATATTATCAATCATCGGCGTTATCATCTTCATACCATGTATCAACAAGGTTGAAAAGAATCACTAAAAAATAAGACTCTGTAGTGAACCTCTAAAGTTGTACCAACAACTTTAGAGGTTTTTATTATGAAATACACAAAGGAATTTAAATTGGAGTGCGTACTGAGATACAGGGATGGCAAATACATTCCCGATCCGCCAGGAGTCAGGCACGCAGTCTTTCACGACCAGGTCATCAAATGGAATAAGATATATGATTCCTTAGGCGAGGCAGGACTGGAACATGGAAGACCAACTCTTGATATTGAACAAAGGGTCGAACTTATCAGAAGGGTTGGAAATGGCGAATCCTATGATGCCGCAGCCTGCAGCGCCGGCATAAGGAGCGATCTGCTTATCAAATGGCATCGCATCTATTTAGAAAATGGCATATATGGGCTACAATCTCTTAAAAGAGGTAGACCGTCCATGCCAAGGAAAAAAGTGGAAATAGATATCAACAAAGCCGATGAAGACAAGACCAAAGAAGAACTTTTGGAAGAACTGAAGTTGGCTCGCATTGAAAATGAATATCTAAAAAAATTAAGTGCCTTAGTTCAAAAGAGGAAGGCCCAGGAACAGAAGAGAAAGCAGCTGTGATTGATGAACTAAGGCAATCTAAAAACTATCCATTAAAGTATCTTCTGATGGTTTCTGGCCTTTCCAAGTCGACATATGAATACTACAAGACTGATAAGCACTTAAGCTATATACGCCGCAAGAAGGAAGAGGATGATAGGATCTTGGCTATCATTGCCCCTGTGTTTGAGCATCATAAATCAAGATATGGCTACAGAAGAATCATTCTTTCTAATCTTGAAGGGCTGGAAGGCTATGGCCACAACAGGATCCAGAGAGTCATGTCAGAAAACGGCCTGAAGGCAAAGCAAGGTTCCAATGGCCATTACCATTCCTACAAAGGCGACAATGGCGAATCCAAGGAAAACCTATTGCTCCATAAGGAAATTGATGAACTGGAACACAAAGCAAAATACATCAGGGATTTTTATGCATCCAAGCCAAACGAGAAATGGACAACCGATGTCTCTGAGTTCAGATCGGATGAAGGCAAGGTTTATCTTTCGCCAATTCTGGATATGTTTGATGGAAGCATCGTATCTCATGACATATCCAGCTCACCTGACTTCAATCAGACCAGAAGGATGATTGGCAAGGCGTTTGAGGCAAATCCTGATCTTGAAGGCTTGATCTTCCACTCAGATCAAGGTTGGCAATACCAGATGAAGCCATACCGGCAATGGCTGAAGGACAAGGGCATCAGGCAGTCGTTCTCCAGAAAGGGGAACTGCATGGACAATTCCCTGATGGAAAGCTTCTTCGGCATCATGAAGAACGAAATGTATTATGGATATCACTTCAAGACAAGAGCTGAACTTGTCAAAGCGATGGAGGATTACATCACCTACTACAACACGGAAAGAATCAATGCAAAAAGAAAAGGATTGAGTCCATTGGCCTATAGACAGCAATCCTTCAAACAATTAACATTAAGCTAGCTTATTTATAGCGGTCCAACTTTACCGGTGCACTACATAGCCCGGGTTTCTTATGTTCTAATCCGGCTTCTCCGAGTTGTTGATAGATAGCAGCCCAGTGTATTACTTTACGCATGAATGTTTGATGTTTACATCCCCCAGGATTATCTATACGAATTCCATTAAGATACTTATTAACACAATCTAATTTAAATTCTTTTGTATACTTCATTAAAAAAGCGAACCTCCTAAGTCGTTGGTCCAACTTATTCAGTTCACTTCATATCGTGCCTTTTTCTTTATCTAGTCGATAATCGTAGATTTACCGACTAGATAAATACAAAAAGTGGATTTTGCACATATTTGTACACCCACTCTACCTACTATTTATTTTTTGATGATGCAAATCCAAAATACGCCAATCCCAATCCAAACAAGCCAATAATGGAATGAGTTATAGAAAAATGGCCGCTGACAAGTTTTGATATAAATGCCCAAAGGTAATCTATTGCGATGAAACCACCAAATAGAATATATCTAAGCCCTTTTTTGGATGGACATACTGATTCAGATGCAGAAACAAGTAATGGAATTCCGTGTGTTAGTGGTGTTATTAGCAAGCCAAACACCAGTATACCTGCTCCAAACAAAAAAGCAATCAGTCTTAATATTGCTGGCAATCCATACAAGAACACAGTTATTCTTTGTGCAATATAATATATAATCGCAAAGACTATTAAAAATATAGCAAAGCAACCAATCAAGGTTAACCAAGATAGCAACCTTTTAAATGGGTGTGATTCCTTTTTTCAGTAGATTTTGTTTCTGCAACTACCGGTTCAATCTGTCTTTGAACCACAGGTTCTTTTGGTTCTCCACAATATGGGCAATACAATGAATCTGATGGAATTTCTTTTCCACACTTACGACAATAAACGCTTATTTTTACATCCATTGATCCACAATATTGGCAAAAATTGCTATCATCAGGGAGAATCTTCCCACATGATAAACATTTTTTCATGATTATCCCTTCTATCAGTTGCCTATGCAATAAATAACTATCTTTTGGTTGTTAACGCTGTTCGTGCAAGTTATTGTCTTAACACCAGTGCCCCTATAAGTTACATCAATATAAACCAATCCATTTGATGTATTTCCATGTGTCAAAATGATTTCATTATCATATTCCCAACTGATTGAATACTGACCATTGTAGTTAATATCAAAAACAACTCTTGTCTTATTTGGGTTTTTAAGTACCGTATTGCTAGCGAAAAAATTAGTATTTGATGCGCTGCTAGCTTTTGATTTGATCGTATCAAAATATCCAGCTTTCTTTTGATAACTATTTGCGTTATTTTGCGCTGTTGTTAATTGCCTTTTTGTTGTCTTAAGCTCTTCATTCACTTCTCTGTACATGGATTGATAATAATTCCACTGGTATCCAAAGTAACACGTAATTAAAGCAAATATTACTGCAGCAATTACAGCAATTTTGAATTTCCCTTTATAATTTTCCGTATATTCAGCAACACGCTCAGTCTTGGTGATATATCCGATTTCTGGCTCTTTTCCTTGCTTTATTTCGGCATCACCTATATCAGAAGATCCACAATACTGACAAAATGCACTATCATCTGGTAATTCCTGACCACAATTGTGACAAACTAATTTCATGACAACCACCCTCTCTTATATTTTTGTTCCGCATTCTGGGCAGAATAAGCTATCAGCAGGAATTTCCTTGCCGCATCTCCTGCAAAACATCGTCGTTTTCTTTTGATTAAAAACATGGACTTCATTGGCTGGATCTATGCACTCAACATATTCCTCGACTGTCTGTATTTGTCCGAACAAATGTTTTCTCTTTCGATAATAGAAGTATACATAACACGCCCCAATAAACCAGATGCAAGACGAAGTTATGTTTCCAAATCCCCACGCTCCTGAGGCAACCAGTAAAACACAGCATATAAAATTGATACCATAATTAACTATCGTCACGAGTATCATATTCCAATACGCAGATTTCCTGAAAGTTACTAATCCAAAGAATAACGTTAAACTTAGTATCGTCATCACTGATTGGAAAACAAATGCGACAAGTTTAAAATTTGCAATCTCAACAATGGCATCTGCTAGATGCATTCCAATCATGGCCGGAACGATATATGTCACGAATGTTTTATGAAATTTGAGCTGTTCAGTTTCAGGGACCATCATCGTTTTTTTCTTTAGATATGAAACTGACGCAACAACAGATCCTATGATGCATAATAAATAAATCATTTTCTATCTCCCTATCTGTTTACCGCATCGATGACAGAACTTAGCATTTTCATTTAACCTAGATCCACAGAAACGGCAAAATACCGGCGCTGAGGTTTTTGTTTTTAATTCTTGTTTGTCTTTGCTAATCATTGGTAAAAATGTAGCATCAAGCGCATTATCATATTCTTTTTTATATGTTTCATAATAGAGAATTGCTTCTTCAGTTCTGCCAGAATCATTTGCCGCTAATGCCAATCCATAAAGTGATGTTCTTCGTGGACTTAATTCATATGCCTTCTTAAAGTACTGATATGCCTGCTCATAATCACGTAAGCTTCCATGACACGCCCCGGCATTACTCCACGCATCAGGGAAATCAGGATCACTTTCAAGAACTTTATCATAAATTGTTAAGGCCGCTTTATAGTTGCCGTTCTTCATCATTTGCAAAGCTACGGTATTTCGGTGGATAGGACATTCTGGTATACATTCTCCTGATGGGCATCTAGTCTCATCGCATTCAATCTTTCCTTCCTCGTTTCTCCAAGGGACAGTACCATAGTTTTGAGGTGTTTCTTTTTCCTGATTCTTTTTTATTTGTTCGATTCGAATTTTCGCAGGTTCATATCCTAAATCTAACGCTCTATTATAAGCGTCAAGTGCATGCTCCAGCTCTCCGCTGTTTCTTAAGAATTCACCAATAGCAAATGCAGCTTCCGGAATTCCTGAATCAGCAGCTTTTGAGTAGTAACTCATTGCTTTAGAACTCTTTTCGCTATAATTAGCAGTTTTCATTAACAAATCCGCATAACATCTAGCACCGTTACCATCTCCTTTATCGGCAGATCTCTTATACCAAATTAGAGCCTCCTCTTCATCTTTTTTTACGAACTCAGCAAAGTCTCCTAGCCACATCATTGCTGGAATATATTCAAATTGCGAAGCTAAATTTCCCATAATGTCATACGCTTTATGAAGGGATTCTGAGTCGTTTTTATCCACTAATTCAGTTGCCTTTTTATATTCTTCTGAACAGATATCGTCCAAAGATTGTGTGCTATCATCGGACATTAAAGAGATAATGTCTGATTCAAACTCTGTTTTTTCTTCATCTTTATTAAGTAGTACTAGCATCTTTTCTTGTTCATCACTTTGAACATTACTATGGTTTTTCTCCGGTACAATTATCTCTGTCTTCTGAGTATTTACTGCAGGTTGGCTCTTTTCTTTTGGCTCCTCGACTGGCTTTGGGGCTGGTTTCATACACGCCTCTACAATCCATGCAATTATCGGAGAAATAAGAGCAATAATCACTACAAGTGTAACCTTTCCAGAGTTCTGAGTTTTGTTCCACGCCGCTTTGCCCACCCAATACGCAAGAATGATATCTACTATAAGTTTTCCAAATTCTGTTCCATCCATATTGTTTATTCTCCTTACACTTTCGTTCCACATGCGTGACAGAATAGAGAGTCGTCACTTAGTTTTGCTCCACACTTCCTACAGAACATAGTTTTTACGATAGGTTCTGTTTTTGCAGCTTGTTTGACAGTTCCAAATGATTTAGTAAAAAACAACCTATTATTAATTTCCTGGGTACCGATAATTTCCTCGAGGTTTTTATCAGGGAATTTTTCTTTGAATTCCTTTCGATATTCCTGCGCTTTATCAAAATTATCTGTTTCTTCAGCAGATAAAATCATTCCAATTAACGATTTCCAATTCTGGTTTAAGGCATAGGCACGTCTATAAGCTCTGTATGCTAAATCATTTTCTCTATTGATGCTGTAGCAGAATGCTAAATAATTCCAAGCTTCGCTACTAAGTGGTTTCATAACAACCATTTCTTTCAGTATTTTGGATGCCTGCATGTATTCTTCTTCGGAAATCAGTGTGCATACAGCCGACATTTTCGCATTGTATTCACCATTATTTTTATAATTTTGCTGAAGCATTTCTTTGGCAATTGCCTTTTCCATACGGAGAACTGCTTCGATAATCTCTCTATGATTGTCTTCTTTAAGGAAGTCGGTTCTAAAATGATAATCTAGGCCAAATTTACCAGATTCTTCCTCAATCAACTCCTGATCATCTTTGTCAAATTCATACATCCTATTTCCAATGACAGATTTGAAATATGTGGAGAAGAAACTCTCTCTATATGCTTTGTCATTCTGCAATCTGGAAATATCCGCTGTGTTAATGTAGTCAACTATCACTGCTCTCTCGTCATCAGAAATATCATTAGCTCTATCAATGAATTCTGCTTTATCAATATTTTCATCGTTTATGAAACCCCTCATAGTTGCTCTACTGAATACAGCACTTTCAACTCTAGGATCATCTGGACATGGAAGTTCATGTTTCTCTGTTCTTTCAACGCGGAATCTGCACTGAGTCATTCTGACAGACTTAATTTCATTTATCTTTCCATCTTCGTTAAATAATACTTTAAGCAGGTTTTCGTAATGGTCTTCTTCATCGTATGCAATAACAATACAATTATCTCCAATAGAGAATACATCACCTTCCGGGGCTTCAGTAATTGTTGCAATCCAAGGGTATGCTGACGACTTCATCTCATCTGCGACCCACTGGAGATATTCAATTACTTCTTTTTTACCTGCTACACAGGTATCATTGTCATCTCTTGAATAGGTAACACCCTCTGACACGATTGCTTCAAGTCTTTTGAAATTTTTAGAATAGATAGAATAATGCAACGCCTTAAGATTATGTTCAGGATCACATATAAACCCATTCTCATATTCATTAATTCCAACATCTCCGGTTAAGACAAACATTCCTCTTACAACTGCTCCCTCGACTATTTTTTTAGATTCATCTTCTGACATCTGATCAAATGAATGAATCAAATCAAGTTCTCCATATTCCGTATCGATTCTAATGATTAAATAAGGTAGAATCGGCTCGCTGTTCACATCAATTTTAAAGGTCCCATAGTAAGCGGACTTTACTGTTCCTGTAATCAAGGAAATTGCTTTGTCTTCGCTTTCTCCTCCAGCCAAAAATCCTGCAGGAATAATAGAGCCGATGGCAGGAATCATGTCATGCTTATTTTGTCTTACCGCTTCCGTGTATTCATCTTCATTTTCATAATAATTAACATCACCCACGGAGATGGCAGTAATTTGCATCTCCATTACTTCACCAGGAAAATAACTAGGAATTACATCTGAGTCCAGTACATGAACCGGAAGTGCCCCATTCCCTGCTTCGCTAGAGAAAAGACAATATCTATCCAACGCGAAGCCGGAAAGCTTGCTAAAATCAATATCGTTTACTTTCACTTTCCAGATACATTTCCCGTTTGCTGTTAGATTTAAATCCTTAAAAGCAAAGCGTTCTTTCCCATCTTCGCCTTCTTCCTTGACTACGCTAACTAAAAAATCAGTCTTTCCATATGATTTAAGAATATAATTTCCTTCATAACCATAAATCATTCTTCCTTCTTGTATGGAATGTGCTATGTACTTTTCAACTAGCTCTTCGTTTTCAAATAGGTCCCCAAGCCCAAAACTTTTATATTCAATAGGCATGTTATTACCTCCTTATCTTTACACCTAAAGTGTAGGATTTATTTGGATTTAATAGGTCGCCCCGTAGAGCGACATTTTATTAATAGTAAGTTAATGGCTTTAGGTTTCTTTCCAGAAGGCACAGATTCAGTTGATCTATATCGTATATTTCATTTAGAATAAATGCTCTGACAATCATGTCTGACAGATTAGATCTACTTAAAGAAACACCAATTGTATTTAAAAGAAAGTCTGTTTCTTCTATATTCAGCCTCAATGCGATACATAATGACAAAGCCGTTTCTTTGCTTGGCTTATAGTCTGAATTGCTTCTTATTTTGGAAAAATGCTTCCTGTCAATATTCGCTCTTTTATAAACCTCTACGTCGCTCATATGCTTTTCGTTGATCATCTCAAAAAGCATGTCCGAGAAAGTCTTTTCTAAGTTCAATTCATGTTTTCCAAGTTCTTTCTTTAAATCGTCAATTGATAGCTTTACATGGTTCGTATAGTCGATTGACTGTTTGTATCTTTCTTTTCTTCCTTTTCTTGTTCTCTCCGCACGTTCAATGCTTTCGGGACTCGGGTCTATAGAATACCTTATATTTGGATCACGATAGTTTCTTCGAATGAATCCATAGATAAATTGATTATTTTCTTGATTCACATATTTTAAGTGTTTGTCCTTAATGATGATCCTTACATTAATATCTTCAGCCAGATCACACAGTAATTGCTTTAAAGCAATAATTCCATCGAGTTTCATCAAAGGACAAGGAATAGCTATTTCTTTCATCCTTTTCTCTGTGGCAAAATTAATGACATTCTCAAATGTCTTTACCAGATCATCCTTATTAAAAGTAATCCAGATATATTTCGAAGAAGTCACGGCGGACCAAGGTGATGCATCGAGTTTATTTTTGACCATTCTTAACTCGAAGAATGAAGGCGCATCAAAGCAGTTAAAATCTGCTCCAATAAAATACACCCCGTACTCTCCAACTCGTACTTTGCTATTTCCTGAAAAAATAACAGCCATACTCTAAGTCCCTCCTTTCCAATCTCCTCATGCATTTTTATAAAAACTCTTCTTCATCAGCAGATGAAACATGCTCTCTTAATCTTCTATATAAGATGCGCTTTGACAATTCAAGTTTGTAGGGTTATTCTGTTCCACATTGTCACACAACAGGAAAAATGCAAGAACAGCCACCACAGTTCAAACTGCGGTGGCTGTCAACTGTTTTACGAATGCCCCGATTAGGGAGTCTTTTGTTTTATCTAAATCTTTTCACGGACCATCATCAAGGCATAGCCCAACTGGTTTTTACCATGCCATTTCTTTATATCAAAGCGATCTCTATCCTTCATTGATAAGCCAATGCCCCAGACAATATCACTCACTGCACATTCAGCTAAATAGGCTTTGCCTGTAGCTTTGAGCTTGTTCTTGAGGTCCTCATTCTGTGAGAACTTGGCTAATAGTCCCTCATAAACAATCAGCTGACGCAAACCATTCCAGATGTTTTCATCATAGCCAGCAACTTTACGACCTAGGTCTTTGATTTCAGCCACATCATTGGTCTTAAGTATTTCCTTGGCAATTGCTTCATCATGGAAGCAGATAGCCTTGCTTCGCATCATATACTGTTCCATTGAGGAGAATTTGATTCCACCAATGGTAAAATCGCTTAAGTACCAGTTGCTCAGATAGCCATTTTCTTCATCCGGTTTGTGAAAACAGACAACATTCATAATAGACACCTTTATTCTTTTATAACTGAAAATAGATCATGAATTTCATGACAAATTCACCAAAGAGATAAGCCATGATCATTGCCAATAAAAGATAGAGAATCTGGGCTTGGCGAGGACGATTAGGCTTCAGGAAGCGATTGAAATCAAAAGCACTTAGCCCATATAAAGAGATGGCAAAGCTGATAAAATAGATCAAAAGCCTTAGATAGAATCTAGTCATTGCTGAATCTTCCTTTCCTATAAGCTCTTATCAGATTGAGATCATCATCCATAATCAATAATTCAGCCATCTTCCCCTTGGCAATTGTTCCATGCAGTTTTGAAAGACCATAGAACCTATAAGCATTTAATGATGTCATTGCCAGGATATCTGGATAGTTATAGCCTAAGGCATAAAGCCTGCGAGCACTTTTCGCCATTATAGCTTTGTTTTTGCTACAAAGCATGATTTTCTCACGGTCCATATTGTTAAGGATTAATCTGATAACTCCATCATCAACATCATCCAGGCATAATTCCTTATAACGCTCATCATAAAATGCCTTATTGATAGGACTTGTTCCCTTGACATTAAAAGGCGTATGCCTATTATCAAATAGATCATAATAGGCATCATATTCTTCACCTTGATAATTTCCTTTGGATAAGAAAACCCTGATACCCTTAGCTCTCAGGTCTCTAATATCCCTTTCATCATAGTTTTCCAATTGGAGACTAAAAGCATTGACACCTTCTCTTTCCTTAAGATCAAGAGATTCATAGAGATTTAAACCTAGACATGATTCATCAATCTGGTATTCATATTCACTTGATGCAATGTAATTGGCTACTTCAGCTTCTTTATTGTGCCCGGTCCTTACATCAAAATAGGCCGGCATGACAATTGCTCCAGCAAGATCAATTTTTTCATATTCGGACAAGTCCTTTTTGATCTTGTTGTCATGGGGATAGACATCAGTAATGATCTCATCTTCAATCCCAATGGCACCATTTAGATACTCATGGGTATTATCTGCGATGATATGGGCATTTCTTAAGATTATTCTATTCAAGTTATTCACCTAAAGCCTTGATCAGTTTTGGCAACAGCTGCTTCTTTCGAGAAACCAGGCCACTGACAAACCCACCGTTGATTCCTTCTTCACCTAAGGCTTCCTTGACCTTATAGCTCTTTTCACCAGCATAGAGGATGTAGGAACCGCTGCCATTTGGCCTTGTGAACATGACAATCATCAGACTATAGTGATTGCTCTTGCAGGCATCAGAAAGAAACTCCAGAATTTCATCCTTGATCTGGATGAATTCATCCTCGGATTTGCAAATTGCCTGGGACAAGCCATATTTGATGCCATCAGTTTCAAAGTCCTTGAAGTCATCAAAGACAATTTCCCTGACTTTTTTATCAAGCAGTGAGGCATTAGCTGATAC
>JAQXQU010000132.1 GCA_029101345.1 Erysipelotrichaceae bacterium
AACAATTATACCCAGGTGTACCATCCACTTCGTACACTTGTTGCGCATGTAGGGAATGCATTGATTGTACAAGGATGATAAAAAGCATTAGGAAGACAGGAAGTGATTTATGTGCCATTTTCTGATTCTTTATATGGTTTACAAAATGCTTTCCCTTCAAGCCGTTTGGATTAGAAACAACAAAAAGGGTAGGTAATCTTTCAAGGCGATTCTCATCTCTTTGAGAGCTTTGGTGATGTGATATTCGACACTCTTTGGAGACAGATGCGTCAATTCAGCGATCTCTTTCACGCTTTTGTTTTCTATTCGGCTCAGTCGGAAAATCTGTTGGGTTTGGGATGGTAAGGAGACCAATGTCCGGTGAAAGATGTCCATGATCTCTTTGGAAAAGATCTCTTGGGGATCGCATGCATCCAAGGATGTAATACGCAGGTTGAGTTCTCGGTTTTGAGCTTCTGACCATTTCTCCAATGCTTCGGTATGGCATACTTGAGTTCGCAAGTAGTCTAACGATTTATTCTTGAGTATAGTCAGTAGAAGAGCTTCTGTCACGTCGTTGGAGGATTGACGCGTCAATTCCCAGAATTTGATCAACGATTCAGCCACAATATCTTCAGCAGCCATCTCATCTTGTACGTATGATTTGACAAACAGAAATGACCGATGGTAATTCCTTGTGTAAATAGAGTTGAAATCAATTTGCGCCATATTCACCGTTTTGTAGATAAGTTTTCCATATGCAAATATCGGATATTTCTTGAAACAAGTGCAAAATACCATGTGAATTATATGTTCTTTTTCAAAAAAGAGCCATTTTTGTTTAGGGATCATCCTTGTTTAATCGTTATTTATCATACAAAAGTAAAATATGCAGGCGATATTAAGAAAATACATACAGGGAGATGCGACTGACGCTGAAAAGTCACAGGTCTTAGCATGGTTGGATGAACATCCGGATCATGTACAGGAGTATATGGCTTTACGCAAACTGTATGCGATTGAAGTGTGGCATATGAAAGAGTTATCAGAGCTACCTATGGGGGATGGTAATTTACAGTTAAACAGTTGGTTGTATCTAAAAAGATTCTTGTATTCTTTCTCAAAAATAGCTGCAATCATATTGCTTACTCTTGGCATCGCCTATTATTTTAATCATACAAAGGAAGAGGTAGTGGCTTATCAGACACTTTCCATTCCTGCCGGTCAACGGGCTGAACTAACCTTGGCTGATGGGACTCATGTTTGGTTGAATGCGAAAAGTACCTTGCGTTTTCCACAAAAGTTTGATCCCAAATGCCGTCGGGTTGAATTAGAGGGAGAAGGCTATTTTGAAGTGGTACACGATGTGAATCATCCTTTTATTGTCAGTGTGAATGATTTTAATGTTCAGGTATTGGGAACAGAATTCAATGTACGGGCTTATGATAAAAAAACATTTGAGGCGGCCTTATTGACGGGAAGCGTTCTGATCACATCCTCACGCATGAAAGGCAATGTGATGTTGAATCCGAATGAAACGGCAACCCTAAAAGGTGGTAAACTGGAATTGGGAAAAATCTCCGATCCGGATTATTACCGCTGGAGAGAAGGACTGCTTTGTTTTGACAATGAAACCATTGGAGATTTATTCGAAAAATTCAAACGCTATTACGACATTCAGATTATCGTACAGCGTACAGAATTGCTGTCTCATCGTTATACAGGAAAGTTCCGTATTCAAGATGGTGTTGAGCATGCCTTACGTGTATTGCAGTTGAAACATCGATTCTCCTATACCAAAAATGATGATCGGAATGAGATCGTGATTAAGTGAATGAGGAATATATAGTTAAACCTATTAAATCAGTATGCCTATGATTATAGAAACAGAGTGAATTAAATAAAGTATGGCAGAAAGATGCTGCAACATCTTCCTGCCATAGAGTCAGTACATAATGGCTCACTTTAAATCAACATTAGTACCAACATAACACAGTACAAAAATATGAAATTTATTTTTAACGGGGAGATTACTTCCCAATTTATAAACCATGACAAAGCATATCGAGTTATGAAACTAACTTTCATCATGCTGTTTATTAGCGTTTCTGGTCTATTTGCCTCTGTCCGGTCGCAAACCGCCCGAGTCAACATTCAAGCCCCAAATGCAAATACAAAAACAATTCTCAATGAGATTGAGAAACAGACAGACTATCTTTTTGTCTATGACGCAAACGACATAGACATGAATCGTCCTGCCTCTATTCAGGTAGTTAA
>JAQXQU010000133.1 GCA_029101345.1 Erysipelotrichaceae bacterium
ACAAAAACCCCGAAGACCAAAAGGTTCCGGGGTTCACTTTAAATCCATATGGGGCATCACATGTGACGGAAGGTTTCATACTCGCATCTCAGTAGTGAGTAGATAATCTGGTCTAAATATCCTCTCTCAGCCAGATAGTTCTGTCTTAAAACACCGTCGCAATGCATACCTAATGATTCATATAGCTTAATTCCGATTTCATTGTCCGGATACACATCAAGCCACAACCTGTTAGTTTCTGTTTCCTCGAAAGCGTAGCGGATCAAGGCGAGCATGGATTCCTTTCCATATCCCTTTCCTTTGTCAGTAATCGCAATTCTTCTTATCTCAAAGATATGAGATTTAAAGTTCAGTCTAATCAAGGCATAGCCCTTTGTTTCTCCGCTTTCCTTCTCATGGAAAATCAAAAGCATATGGTTTGGGTCTGCTATCTCTGCCTTGTGTTCTTCTACAGTTCCAATCCACAGGTAATCCCGGTTTTCTTTGTGAGATTCAATTTCGATTACCTCTTGGATTTCTTCTTCGGTTACCTCATCAATATACAGTCTTTCAGTTTCAATTACAGTCATGATGTCGCCTCCTAAAACCAATCCTACTAACTTATAGCTTACGATTACTATACCTGCTAGTATTGCCAGCTTCCACACAAAAGTATTATCCACATTACCGGTACCAACAGTACTGATTCCAGTTATATCAAAGAGCGAAATCAATGTCAACTTATTAAATATGCCCACTGATTACTTTTACCAACAGATACATGCCCAAGTACAAATTGCGCCAACAAACAACCCATCGGCAATCTGATAGAGCGCACCAAAGGCCATGGTTATCATTGATGGTACAGCACATCTAAATCAAATTCCAGCGTTTTTCTTCAATTCTCACAAAACAAGAACCCCTGCAAATGCAAGGGTTTTGAATCGTTTTGAAAGTCGAAATTCGATAATCGAAATTATCTCTTTGTTAACGTTTTGAGAACGAGAAAAGCCCGGAAACAAGGGATTCCTTACATCAAATGTTGCATACGTGTTGTATGCGGTGGACTGCTCTGGGCGTTTCAGGACTTCTCTGTACTTACAATCCGCATATAGCGTTAACGAAAGGAGTTACTTTATGACTAAAATAATCTTTGCAACGTATAACCCGAAAACTAACTGCGTCGAGGTCAGCCTCGATGATAAAATCCATATCTCTTATGACTGTCAGAAAGGCAATGCTTCCGTTCATCTGGACGAGCCTTCTGATATTGCTTATCTTACAAAGCTTGCCAGAGAAGAACCTGGACTGTATGCAAAATTGGCTTCCAGAGATGGTGGCTTGCAAGGATATATTGAGGCGATGGGGGAGTTTAATTAGAGACTCCTCCCAAAAGCTTTTTATACTATATACTTTTTAACATATCATACATTTCCTGAATTTCATCTTTATCAATCGGGTTCTCTTCTCTCTCCATCCCATTATGTAATTCTCCACCTGATGCTCTATTATGAACACTCTTTAATTTATCAACTACTGATGGATCATTACATAATTTTTTCAATTCTTCCCATGCAATTCTACTTGACTTAGTACTATATTTTGTTGGTACTTGTTTGTTGAAAACACGCTCATCTATTAATAATTCAACCGCTTTTCTCAATTTCATGCAGGTCTCTTCCTTTTTTACAAAAGGTGTTTCCTCTAGCAAGTGGCCTATTTCCTTTAAATAGTATTCCGCATTTTCTATTGTCTTTTCTACTATGACACCTTTTCTATTTTTTCCTTCTGACTGTGTTTCATATACTAAAATGTGTTTTCCTTTCACTTTATTACATGCCGAATTATACGTCTTACAAAAATGACCAAATTCACTTACAGCAAAACTATCCAAAAACATTTTATTATGCGTAAATACTATGATTTGATTATTTAACTTTAATAATTGATCTGCAAACGCTCCCATCATTCTATGATCCATACTATTTACTGGATCATCAAATATCAATGTGCTTTCATTCTCAGATAACACTATTTCTGATAAAAACAAAGCCAATGCCGTTGCCTTTTGCTCCCCTTCACTAAGTATGTTATCCACATTCTTATGGCTATTTATGATTAACTCCGTCTGTTGAATACCTTTATTATTTTGTCCCTTTAATTCAATCGAAATATTATTTACATTAAGTGCATGTAACAATTCTTTAAATTTTTCTTGTAGTTTAACTGTCAACAATTCATTATGAGCCTTTTTACTCAAGGAACTAATTTTTGTAGTTGATATAGAATCTATAACTGAATTCAGCCTAAATAAATTATTTTTGATTTCAATATATTTTTCTATTATTGCATATTGGTTATTGATAGATTTTTTTTCACTTAATGTGAGTTTTTCTTTTATCAAAGCATCCATCGTCTTCCTTTTTTCAGAATCATCCGCTGAATACTTTGTAATCCTAATTTCATACTCACTGATTATTTTACTTAACTCGCAATCAATTTTATTAATATCATTTTTTATTTGTACTTCTTTTTTTGATTTTATGGATGATATAAGCATCTCACGATTACTTCTCAAAGCATTGTTTATTTCAAAAATTTGCTTCTTCAAAGAATCCGAAATGTATTCTACATCATAGTCTTCATCATTTATAAGTTCAAGGTTCTGTATGTCAATCTTCTTTTTATTAAGGTCATTTATACATTTTTGCAATTTAATTTCATTCTCATCAGATAAGAAATTTGCATATTCACTGACGATTTTTAAAGCATTTTCATCATATACACGGTGGCAATATGGACATTCATTTTCTGATATCCCATTTTCATCAATATATTTTCTCCCTGAATCTATAAAATTTTTCCATGATTCTGTTTTTATACCTGGAAGTCCCAAAAGAAGTTCATATTGCTTTTGAGATTTTTCTGCAGCACTCTTTTTCTCATTATAGCATACAATCAATTGACAAACTTCCTTATACAATACTTGAAATTCATCACAAATTTTATTTAATTTTTCTTTAAGTTTTTCAACTTTATATTTGTGTTCTTTCTCAATCTGAATTTTATCACTTATATTTACCTGACTTAAAGCATTTAATTCTTCGACAATACTTTCAAGCCGTTCTTCTTCCTTTGGTAAAAAAGAAGACAACATTTTGAATTGTTCTACATCTTCTTGCTCAAACTTCTTTTTATCAAACAGGGCCTTAGTTTCATCACTCAGCTCGGATTTGTCAACTTCCGGAATTTCTCTTTTTGCCAACTCAACCCTTGCATTATTCAACAAATCATCAATTTTTGATATCAGCTCTGCAAAAACATTTAAACCATAAGGCTTTAATAGAAGGTTATCCGAATCTCGTTTCTTTAATAGTCCCTCTGTATATGCCGAATCAAATACTCTGACAGTGGCAAAGTCTTCTATTCCTCTGCTGGTATTATCCCACTGAATAACCTTTTTAGTGTTATTGACCGTATATTCTATTTTCGCCAATACATCCTCATTTTCCTCTGAATATATATTTCCAATTATTTTTTTATGTTTACTTCCTCCAACAACTTCATTCAAAATTCTAAAATAACTACTTTTTCCAGTTCCATTCAACCCATATACAATATTAACGTCAGGACAAAACTTCATTAACTGATTACTAGCAAGTGCATTTACACCGGAAATATGTTCAAGTTTGCTAATTCTTATTGTATTCTCTCTCGCCAAAACATTTACAATTTCAGTACAATCGATTACAAATTCTTCTTCCTCCAACAAATCTGCAATTAATTTTTTTTGTGATTCCTCTGACAATTTACCTTTTTCGTCTAAAAATGTTTTAATTACTTTGGAAATCCACGGATTGCATTTTTCATCATCTGCATAATCCATTAGATATTCATACGCATTTTTACTCAAGCTAATTCCTCCTAATAAATTCATTTATTATCCAAACTGCTATAATGCATTTTGCTTTTCATTCAAAATTATCCTATGTAACTGTAAATACTTCTTCCTCTCTGTTATCAAAACTTGATTATCCAATGAAAATTCCATGTATACCTTTTTTATCTCAGCATCTACTCTCTTCCCTAATAATATCTTTCCATTTTCATCAAAGCTAATGTCATGCTTATCAAAATAGGAATCAATATTACGGTTCAACAGCAAACCATTATTCACATCATAAGCTTGATTTTCTCTTTTTTTCTTCAAACACCTTGCACATTCCTTAATATGAGAAGCAATATGTACAGTATACATCAGTTTTTTAGCATAACATATTTGTCTTCCATAAATTTTATCGGATTCTAACTTAAGTTCCTCTTTATAATTTCGATGTTCTTCTGCATCTGGTTTATAAATTGCCGGAAGACTTTCATCATCTAATATTCTCTGAATATCATCATCGTTTTCAAATGTGAATACTTTCTTCTTGCATAAATATTTGAAATCTACAAAATGATTTAAATAGCTTGTCATATGACCAAACTGAATTTTCTTTCTTGCCACAAATCCCGTTGTAAGAAGCTCCTCATATTTTGCACTTAATTCATCTATTACTAAATAGTCGCATTCTATGGTTGATATATCGGTTCCCATTAACGCTTTAATGTCCTCCTTTGTAAGATACCGATTAAATTCCATTGTACGCAGCAAGAATTGTACTTCTCCAAAACTTCTATTATCTACAGTAGTTGCAGAAGAAAAAGAAGCTCCTTCATAAAACATTTTAGAAAAAAGAACTTTCTTTTCCTGTTGTGTAATTGCCTGAACAAACTGCAAAACTAATTTATTGTAACCCGACAAGAACGGATATATAAATCCAATCTTAACATACTGATTTATCACTTTTCTAGCAGATGTTCCAGCCGATTTTGATGTATAATTCATATACGAAATAATTCTCTCAACCAGATTGTCATACAAATCAGAGCCACGAAAATATGATTTAGAACTGACCATTCCCTTTTTCTTGTTCCATTTTTTTATTGCTTTTTTATTCGTATCTATATAATCTACAATTATCTTCAGACAATCAGTAAACTCTTTTGAATATATATCAGTAAGTCCTGCCGTCATTTTCCAATATTGATCATATATCTCTGTCTCCGGTCTAGTTTTTGTATTTCCCATCTACGCCTCCATCTCAAGGATAAATAATAACTCCTTGCTTGCATTCTTGTTTTCTTTACCTGTTACCTGATAGTTATGCTTCTTCTCCTTAATTGTAACTTTTCCATATTTCTTAAGCATTGCTTCAATTTCATCCGGTTCAGGCTGAACTCGTGTATTTTGACTCAACACGATGTATCGTGTTTTCCCCACAAGTTTTTTTATCAACTTGTCCATATTGTCGAGAAAGCTTGTCTTCTGTGTATAATCTGTATGTTTCCTCTTCTTGTCAAACATTTCGTCAAACATACCATAGAATGCATCATAATTATTCATAGTTGATGGATACGGTGGATCCATATAAACAACATCTACAAAGTCAATTTTTTTAACCATATCAAACGCATCGCAATTATACACCTTGCATTCTTCTTTTGCAAAAATCGCACCATTATATTCATCAATATTTTCGCGTATATGGCTTTCAAATGTTTGATTATGATATGCTCTTTTTCGCTTATATTTCATATAGCTATAATCTTCGTCGCGTAGCTTCTGAATTTGCTCCCAAGGCACATTCATTCTTGAATACGGAAGCTTTCTTATCATTGCTCTACGAATCAAAGCAAGCATCATATACTTTTCCGAACCCTTTAATTTTTCCGCAATTGCAACTAATTTGCTTAATTCTTTCACTTCTTCCGGATAATATAAACAATCCGTGAGAAACGAAAACTTCTCCTCTAATTCTTGTACCCTCTTATCACTGACCTTTTTGTCTAATACATTTATTGGTAACTTTGTATCTGAATTTTCCACTAATGCCTTGGCTATAACATAATCCGCATATAATATGTCATTTGCAATAACTGAATATCCACTGTTCTTCAATGCATATGATACTGAACATCCACCTGCAAATATATCTAATACTGTACCGTTTTTAACCGGCATCTCCTTTATTATCCAATTAACTAACTTCTCTTTGTTTCCTATATAGTTTACCTTCGGATACTTTGCCATTATCCAGTGCCTCCTCTACTTGCAAAGCAATCTGATATGCCAACTTAGGTGGTACAGCATTGC
>JAQXQU010000134.1 GCA_029101345.1 Erysipelotrichaceae bacterium
GGCTCTATCCAGCTATAGGGAAATGACACCTGAAATCAGAAGAGAACTTGAAGAAATCGGCTTTGAAATCACTTCTGAAGGCAAGCATCACAAACTTATTTACATGGGTGATGCCAGATATCAGATTTCCATCGCAAAGACTAGCTCAGACATCAGATCAGGTTTAAATGCCGTAGCATGCATAACAAAGAAGATGATGTAGTTGAATTCTGCCTCGGAATGGGTGCTATGAACCATCAGTTCTAATATATGAAAAGGAGAAAAACATGTTTTTTAAATGGCTGTTAGAAAAAAGCAAGAAGAATAGGGAAAGGGAGATCAAATCTATTGAAGATGATCTTTATTATCTCTATGGATATTCAAGGAAGGAGATTTCCAGGATGTCAGACTCATTAAAGAAAGACATCTGGATTGAAGAGGAAATGGATAAGGATGATGGGTAGGATGAGGAATGGTAAGGAATGGCTGTTAGGAATCGACAGCTTCAGGTGTCCTGTTTATTGTCTGATTCCCAGCAAATGAAATAACTAAACTTATTAGTGTATTAGTAAACACTTATATTTCCAGAGTTATAATTTATGTAACTAATATAAAAAATAATATAGATAGAAGTATTAATCGGAATTCACAGATCATTTAGCCGTTGATGTCTAATATCCTTAAGGCAATTGTCCAACGATTTAGGAAAGACATGAAGCTCATAGAAACGTTTGACTACATTCTTTGTTGGTAATAAGGATCTTTTGGATTATATAGAGAAGCGTTTGCTAAAGTACAAGAAGAATTTGGTTACGAATTAATACAGAAAAGGCGGTGTCTAGAATGAATTATATTGAACAGTTCAAACAAGTAGAATTAATTGAAGCAACGAATAAGGCCGAAGAAGCTTTGCAATTGAGAGATATCTTTCTAAAAAAGTATCCGAAAGAGAAAATCAAGGATTTGAGTTTAAGTGACTACCTAATTTCAAAGGAAGGTGGCTTGGGGAAACCAGATTCATTCTGCAGAATGCTACGATATTATCTCCAACCATTATGTTCAATGGGAAATGTAAGATTTGATGTTTTTGGCATTTATTATCAAGAAGGAGATAAGATCGCTCTATCAAAGACTTTTGAGATCATGTTTGGCAACAATATTGAAGCTGCTTTTAAACATATCAAGGAAGAGATTGTAAGATTAATCGATGCAGGTTTTAACAAAGACATTGATTATATTAATAACTCCAAGCTGAACTCTTCATTTAGATATAAAATTCTATCAGTTTATTGTACAGATGAAATTATTCCTGTTTGTTCAAGAGGCACTCTTGAAGGATACTGCAAGGCTCTCAGCATCCCGTTTGACAAAAGAATGTCAATGATTGAGGCTTGCTATGAAATAGCAAAATGGAAGGATAATAATGTTTCGGTAAAAGATTGGAATAATGTCCTGTTGATGTTCTTTGCCGATTGGCTATGGAGAGGAAACAAAACGATTGCTCCTTTCTCCATTAGCAATGATGCGATATTCAATGGTATGAAGAAGATAAAAACAAAAGTGGAGGCACAGTTAATAGGAAAAGAAGTTGCACACAATAAGTTTGGCAGTGGAAAGATTGCTCTGATTGATCCGAGTGGAATCGGTATAACTTTTGCCGAAGATAAAAAAATCATTTCCTATGCAGCTTTTGGAAAAATGATAATCTGCCGTGATGCTAACATTGAAAGATACATCGAATGGCTGGCAAACGTAAAAGATAAAGATGAAAAAAGGTTTAAAGAAATCTTGAATGAGAAGGCTGATTAGAATGGCTTGATTGAGGTTGTTTCAATTATCTAGAAATCGGTGATACCTTCTATATTTTCAATAAAGGTGTACATAGTATTAGAACTGCTGACTGAGAAAAGTATAATGGATTGGTTTTGAAGATATTAAGAACTTCCCATATATAACATTAAAAAGCCTACACGGATTTGCAGGCCGAAAACTAGATCAAGAGTTGCCCTAAATGAAAACAGAAAATCCAGAAGGATTTAAAAAGCTTTTAGAAAAACAAGGAGACTAATATGGAACCAGAGATGAAAAAGAATGACTGGCTGGAGGTCATCAACGATATCCGACTTGCAAGTGACAACGAGGTCAGGGTGCTGTTGAGCGCTGCAAAGCTTGCTAAACCATTTAGTTTTGAAGTGTTAGGCGAAGAATATGGCTACACAAAGGAGTATTATTCAGACAGCCTTGTTTCCTTTGCCAAAAAACTGATAGATGATGGCTATTGCAGTATTATTGAGTATCCAGATGGTACTGTGAATTACCTAGCTATTGTGACTGATGTGACTGATGATGGTTATGTATTAAAACCAGAGCTTTTAAAAGCGTTAGAAGAATGTGAACAAAAAAGCATTGATCTATATCTTATCCCAAAAGGGCCGGAAAATTATTGGTTCTTAAAGACCAATCCAAAAGTGTGGAGCTTTTCGAATATAGCCAAAGACCATATTCGGCTTTTTACAAAGGTCAACGAATCTGGTAATCCTCGTCGTATCCAGAAGTATTATGAGGAAGTAAAGCCAAATGATGTTGTTATTGCTTATGAGTCGCAGCCTACAGAACAGGTTGTAGCTCTGGGCTCTATAGCGTCAGTTACGGATAAGGGTTTCTATTTTAAAAAAGGTAACCAGTTAACTAATCCGCTTGATTATGCAGAAATAAAGGACGATCCTGACTTATCTGAAATGGATTACTTAAGAAATCCAAATGGCACACTCTTCAAACTTAAAAAAGAAGAATATGATTGCTTAATTGACAAGATAACAGAATTAAATCCTGCTTCTAATAAGGGATACGAAAAATATGATGATGCTGACTTCCTCAAGGATGTTTATACAACCAAACATGATTATGAAGAGCTAAAAGGACTTCTTCTCAATAATAAAAACATCATTCTTCAGGGCGCACCTGGTGTGGGCAAGACATTCTCTGCTGAACGATTAGCTTATGCTATTATGGGTGAAAAGAATGAAAGCAGAGTTGCTAAAGTACAGTTCCATCAAAACTATTCCTATGAAGATTTTGTTATAGGTTATAAACCGAATAAAGACGGTTTTGAGCTTAAGGAAGGCATCTTCTTAACTTTCTGCAATATAGCGGCAAACGATCCCGATAATCAATACTTCTTTATCATCGACGAAATCAACCGTGGCAATTTAAGCAAGATTTTTGGTGAATTGTTAATGCTTATCGAAAAGGATTATAGAGGATCAAAGCATGCTATCAAATTAGCTTATAACGGCAAGATGTTCTCAGTTCCTGAAAACCTTTATATCATCGGTATGATGAACACTGCTGATAGAAGTTTGGCAATTATTGATTATGCCTTAAGAAGACGATTCTCATTCTTTGAAATGAGACCTGGTTTTGATTCCGAAGGCTTTAAAAAGTATCAGAATGGGTTAAACAGTCCTCTTTTTGATAGACTTGTCGCCACGGTACAGGATCTAAACAACGATATTAGAGGCGATCACTCATTGGGTGAAGGCTTTGAAATTGGACACAGCTATTTCTGTGGCGCCGAAAACGTTACGCATGCATGGCTTTTATCTATCGTGAAATATAGCCTAGTTCCAATGCTTAAAGAATATTGGTTTGATGATGATGCAAAGTGGAAGGGTTGGCAGGAAAAGCTCCTAGAATCGGTAGTGCTTAAATGAAAAAAGTAGCTAATAACATTATCATTAAAAATGTCTATTACATGATGGCATATGCCTTTTCTTCATTACGTCTTGAAGGCTATAAAGAAGTAGAGAAGGAGAGTTTTGATAATGTTCTTAATCTATTTTCCGCTATTTTAAGTATTGGCTTGAGTTATCAGATAAAGAAAGGTTTATATAGAGATTATATTGGCAAAATAGAGGATCTTCATACTATACGAGGCAAAATTAATATGCCAGGGACAATCAATAAACGTATTGCTAGAGATAAATCTATTACATGCGAATTTGATGAATACTCCGATAATCACCTTTTTAACCAGATTCTGAAAAGTACAGTCTATCTATTGATCAGACAGAAACATGTTGATGAAGAGTATAAGGAAAGGATGAAAAAGGAGATGCTTTTCTTCTCCAATGTCGATATGATCGATTTGCATTCCATTCCATGGTCTTCAATCCATTTTCAAAGAAGCAACGAGTCCTACAAAATGTTACTCGGCGTGTGCAGGATGATTATTGAAGGGATGTTGATGACAACATCTGATGGATCTGTAGAATTGAAGTCGATTATTGATGATCAACTGATGAGCCGACTTTATGAAAAGTTTATTCTTGAATACTATCGAAGAGAGTGGCCTAAGCTTAGAGCATCTGATTCATCGATATTCTGGGCTGTGGATGATGGCTTAGATGAAATGCTTCCACAGATGCATACAGATATAATGCTTACATATAAGAACAGAGTGTTGATCTTAGATGCTAAGTACTATTCTAAGCCAATTACAGAGATACATAATAAAAAGACACTTGTTTCAGAAAACCTTTATCAGATGTTTGCTTATGTTAAAAACAAAGAAATGGAAAAAGGAAAGAAGTGGGACAGTGTCTCGGGCATATTGCTTTATGCAAAAACAACGGGAGATCTGCACCCAGACAATCTCTATCGCTTGAGTGGAAATGTTATTGGAGCAAAGACGCTTGATTTAAATCTTGAATTCAGTGAAATAAGGAAACAATTGGACTTCATAGGCAATGCCTTTGAAAAAGGAGAACTATAATTAATCTGCATTTATTAATTGGATTATGTGACAACCAAAGTGCAACAAATCAATGGAATTTATTGTTTCATTTAGTTTCTGGAAGCCAAGACATTTCCCTGGTAAGCTGATTACTACGATTGAGGGGGAATGACCTTTCGGAAAAAGCAAATGAGATAATCACAAGCAACATTTAACGGATGTTTGCATAGAATAATACTTTCCTGGAGGGCTTTCTTAAAACATCGAACAAGCAAGATTTGGTGGCTATGGGCAATCAAAATTAGTCTTTGAAACACCTTCAGGCAATGATATTCATCATCCAGACTCAAGTCGCGCTCAGAAGGCCTTAAAACAGTCTGATTTGAAATGGGATAGTCATTATCTCTTTCCAAATCAAACAATTTCTTTCCTTTATCAGATCCAGCTTTGATGATTTCCATGGGCAAAGTGTCTAGACAAAAGAAGATAGAACTCTATTAATTATTCATATATCTGAAAAGGGATGCACAACCATATGCATCCCTTTATGAATTAGAAACAATGATATGTCAGATTTCATTGGTAATGACAATGCTGGCCAAATCCCTGAAGGCAATCTTTTTGTCAATGATCTGGATATATCTTTCATCTTCAGCTATTCTGGAGATCATTCCCTCAAGTTCAAGATAGACACCCATGTCATTGTCTTCCCTTTTGAAGTAGTTGACCTTGACTATTGGATGTTCCCGCTTGGCTAAGGCTTCCTTCAGGCTCAGAAGTGTCTTGTTGATGCCAGCTATTTCATCTTCAGACAATTCCTGGTGATAGGTCTTATGACGGGCCTTCTCTTCCAACTTTTCTTCATATCCTTTTAGTGGCATAAAAGAGCCAAAGATCTTGGCCCGCTCATTTAGTGGCATGCGCATGCCACCTAGA
>JAQXQU010000135.1 GCA_029101345.1 Erysipelotrichaceae bacterium
TAATTTCATTCCCATTGATGATGTGATTGCACTGGCTGCTTGGTGTCACAATCAGAACATTCATTTGATTGTTGACGAGAGTTTTGTGGACTTCAGTAATGGTTATGAGAACAACTCTCTGCTGCATGATACCATCCTCGAAGCTTATCCCACAATGGTAGTAATGAAGAGCATTAGTAAGAGCTATGGCGTTCCGGGCATTCGCTTGGGTATACTTTGTTCTGCCGATACGGCTCTTATAACCAAGATGAAGAAGATGGTGAGCATTTGGAATATCAACTCCTTTGCAGAATATTTTATGCAGATCTTCACCAAATACGAAAAGGATTATAAACGAGCATGTGAGAAGTTCATTGCAGAACGTGAGGACTTTGAGAAAAAATTGAAAGAAATTAGCTTCTTACGGGTTATGCCTTCTCAGGCTAACTATTTCCTCTGTGAAATTCTGCCTCCAAAGAACGCCAGCCAATTGGTGCTCACTATGCTAAAGAAGTATAACATTCTGGTTCGCGATTGTTCTGACAAACAGGGATTTGATGCTAAACAATATATGCGTATTGCAGTACGTTCCCATGAGGACAATGCCAAGTTTGTACAAGCATTCAAAGAATTAGACAAATAATAGTTGCGATGAAAATTATATCACAACAACAGATTCGCGCACTGAATATCTCTCCAGCTACATGTGTAGAATGGATTAGGGAGAGTTTTGCCATGAAGCAAAAAGCAGAGCTTCCTGCCAAAATCAGTGTGCACCCCGAAGATGGAGAATTCTTTACCTCCATGCCATGCCTTTTACCCTCCCCATATACTCCTGAATTAGAGGGTGTTACACGATATGAAAGGCGTTATTTCGGCGTAAAAGAGGTGCATAGACTGCTTAATGCTGTACCCAGTCTGGGCAGCGACATGATGCTGTATGATGCCCAAACAGGTGAGCTGCTTGCATTGCTTGATACGGACTGGATAACCACAATGCGGACTGGTGCAGTAGCTGCTGCATCAGCTAAAGCACTTCGCAAAACCAATGCCGAAACATACGGTTTAGTAGGGTTAGGGAATACTGCCCGTGCTACGATGCTCTGTATATTAGAGCAGGAACCAGAGCGACAATTCCCTGTTAAGTTGGTAAGATATAAGGATCAGGCAGAGCAGTTTATTGAACGCTTTAAAGAGTATAAGAATGTAAGTTTTGAAATTGTAAATAGTGCTGAGGAATTGGCCGGTGAAGTTGACGTGTTTATCAGTTGCATCACCAATGCCCAAGATCTGCTGGTGCCTAATGAGAAATCATTCAAACGTGGCGTTACGGTCATTCCTGTTCACATGCGAGGACTGCAAAATTGTGACACCACCTTCGATCGCGTTTTTGGTGACGATACCGCTCATGTTTGCGGCTTTAAGCTGTTCAAACAGTGGCCTGACTACAATGAGATAGGAGAGGTGCTGAATGGACGCGATCCCGGCAGAAAATCAGACGTCCAGCGCATTATTGATTACAATTATGGCCTTGCACTACATGATGTGGTGTATGCAGCAAAAATATATGAGTTATTAAAGGACGAAAGTCAAGATATTAAAATAGAACGCGAAACCGCCAAGTTCTGGGTATAGACTTCATGGTTGTGGTTTCATAATAATCACCAATATGATGAAGATATGTATATGCGGGGGCGGAAATCTTGGGCATGTGACAGCCAGTTTTTTTGCCGCACAAGACGATTTGCAGGTTTCTCTATTAACAACAAAACCCGAACGATGGTCTCAATACTTAGAAATCGTTGATGTTATTGGAAAAACATTCAAAGGAAAGCTCAAAAGAATATCATCAAATCCCAAAGATGTCATTCCTGGAGTGCATATAGTATTGGTATGTCTCCCAGGCTTTGCCATTTACGATGAAATCTGTAGTATTGCGCCTTATTTAGATAATAAAACATGGGTGGGAACGGTCGTTTCGAGTACAGGATTCTTCTTTGAGGCAATGAAAGTATTACCAAAGAATCAGCCTCTTTTCGGATTCCAACGAGTACCCTTTATTTCACGTATTATCAACTATGGTCATGTTGCAGAACTTAAAGGATATAAAGAATCTTTGAGTGTAGCGGTAGAACAAACCAATAATAAAGAAGAGATAAGAGCAACCCTTGAAAAGTTGTTTATGACACCGACCAAATTGCTGGATAGTTACTATGAGGTGAGTCTGTCTAATAGCAATCCATTACTCCATACATCTCGTTTATATACAATGTGGAAAGACTGGAAACCAGGAATGTCTTATGACAGGAATCCGGAATTTTATTGTGATTGGACAGTTGAAGCAGCGGAGCTCCTTATTGCTATGGATGAAGAGTTTCAGGTATTGTTAAGGAAGATTGGTTTAAAAGCTGGTGCGATACCGCCAGTTTTACAGTATTACGAAAGTACAGATGCGGAATCTTTAACAAGGAAACTTCACTCAATACCTGCATTTAAAGGGATATTATCGCCTATGGTGGTTAATCAATTTGGGAAGTATGAACCAGACTTTACAAGCAGGTATTTTACAGAGGATTTTCCTTATGGGATGAGGTATATTGTTGAAACAGCAAAAAAATGCGATGTTGAGATACCAATCATAGATACTGTTTATTATTGGGGAATTGAGAAAATAGGATTTCAATTATAAAATGAGAACTACATACAGAATCTGGTCAAGTGTCATTCTATTTGGATGTTGTAGATGTTAATGGTTGTGCTTAATAAGGATAGTTTGAAAGAACTTCATTTGAACACAGGAGGTAATTCAAAAATTTTATTAGACATTCTTCTGGGTTCTGTTATTTATGGCAATAATGCGCATTAGATCAAGTGGGTGGTATGTACTTTACGTTATTTTTTTTATAATGGAAAATAGTTCCAGAAATAAATTACTATCAGGATTATCAATACAGACTGTTATCACTGTATCTACAGCTGTTTTGCAAATTGTTATTTTTTCCATTTTTTCACGTTTGCTGGGAAGAGAGGAATTTGGGTACTATGCTGCTATTACAGGTGTGGTTTCAATACTGTCAAGTATATCTGATGCTGGTATAGGATCTTCGTTAATTCAGAAAAAAAACGTGACTGATCTCTATAGGTCAACAGCATTTTCATTGTCGTTGACATTTGGGATGATTGCGGCTTTAATAAACTTGTGCTTAAGCCCTGTTATATCTGAACTAATTGCAGATAAAACAATAATAACACCGTTGCGGTTGCTATCTGTCTCAATAATTATGTATAGCCTACATGGATATTTTGTTTCATCTCTCAGAAAGGAATTAAAGTTCAAAACAGTAGGTATATGTAAACTGATGTCTTATACAATTGCAAGTGGAGTCGGTATAGTCCTAGCATATAAGAATGTGGGCTTATATTCGCTTGTAATAATGACGTTATTAGATTCTGTTCTATATATGATTTTCTTGTTGAGTAAATCCAAATTATCTACATTAGGTTTCAGTATTAATGATGCAAAAAAAA
>JAQXQU010000136.1 GCA_029101345.1 Erysipelotrichaceae bacterium
AGTGGGTATCGGAAGGATAGGACCTTTTCATTATTAATGTTGTTTTTTCCTACTCTTGTTACTATTATAGCATTCACAAGCCCATTATGATTGCTAGCAATCAGTTAAATTTTCGGTACTTTTTAATCTTATTTCCTTTGATTGGTTAATTGTCAACACCCAAATATTGAACTCCATTTATTGGTTTAACAGCATTGATTCTCTAGCTCATTAGCATAATAAAAGATGCAAGTTACCTTTCCTATAAGGCATCTTGCATCTTTATTGTTATTAGTACTTAAGAGCCTTTTCTTCGCCCTTGAGGACTCTTAGTGCACCCTGGGCAAGAGCTAATAATTCGTCTTCACCTGGATAGACGGTGATAGGGGCAATAAAACCAACACGAGCCTTGATTTCATCACAGACATCCTGACCATAAGCAATGCCACCAGTTAGAATGATCTGGTCAACCTTGCCACATAAGACAGTAGCCATTGCACCAACATCCTTGCAGACCTGATAGATGAAGGCTTCTCTAACGAGCTTGGCCTTTGGATCAGTCTTAGCCATCTTTGCGACTTCACGCATATCATTTGTGCCTAAATAAGCATTGAAACCACCATTGCCAACAAACATCTTAGTGATTTCCTTCTGGGTATATTTGCCTGAGAAACAAAGCTTGATCAGCTGGCCATTTGGCACACCGCCAACTCTTTCCGGTGAGAAAGCGCCATCACCATCAAGGGCATTGCAAACATCAACAACCCGGCCATGGTCATGAGCGCCAACAGAAACTCCACCACCCATATGGACAACAATCAAGTTGAGATCAGCATATGGTGTACCTTTTTCCTTGGCATAGCGCTTAGCAACAGCCTTCTGATTGAGGGCATGGAAGATTGATGTTCTTTCAAAGGCTGGTGAGCCGGAGATTCTTGCTACATCGCTTAATTCATCAACACAGACTGGATCAACAATATATGATGGAATATGCAGTGGAGCAGCGATATCATGGGCAAGAATAGCACCAAGATTTGATGCGTGTTCACCCTGAACGCCATGAACAGAATCCTTCAGCAGTTCTTCTGTTGTCTCATAAGTACCAGAGACAATTGGCTTTAATAGTCCACCTCTGCCAACTACAGCCGCTAAGCTGTCAAGAGAGATATTTGCTTCCTGAAGGGCATCCAGGACGACCTTTTTACGGAAATCCTTCTGATCAGCAATGCTTTCAAACTGGGCGATTTCCTCAGTTGAATGACGCAATGTCTTTTCAAAGACCAAGGTTTCATCTTCAAAGACACCAATCTTAGTAGATGTTGAACCTGGATTAATTACTAGAATCTTATACATATTTCCTCTTATCTGAGCTTTTCAGCTACAATTGCACCTAAAGCAATGGAGTTGACCTTGACTTCCTTGGAATCTGAACGGGAAGTAAGGATAACTGGGGCCTTGGTACCAGTCAGGATATTGCCATTCTTGCACTTGCATAAGTGGGTCAAAGTCTTATAGACCAAGTTGCCGGCATGAATATCCGGGAATAGCAATATATCAGCGTCACCAGCAATCTTGCGGCCATTGGCACCCTTATGGGCAGCTGCTTCCTGATCAATGGCAATATCAAGTGATAATGGACCATCAATAACACAGCCAGTGATTTCGCCTTCATCATTCATTCTTGTCAGTTCAGCTGCTTCTACTGTACATGGCATCTTTGGATTGACAACTTCAACAGCTGCCAAAGGCGCAACCTTTGGACATTCAATGCCAACAGCCTGAGCAATTTCAACTGTATTCCTAATGATATTTACTTTGTCATTTAATGATGGATATGGCAGGAAGGCAACATCGCTTAAGAACAATAAGCCTTCATGACCCTCTAATTCAAAGACACAGACGTGTGATAAAGTCTTATCAGTTCTCAAACCTACTTCCTTGTCTAATACTGACTTCAAGAAGGACTTGGTATCAATCAATCCCTTCATATACATATCAGCATAGCCATTATGCACTAGTTCTACAGCCTTTCTAGCTGCTGCCACATTGTCCTTTTCATCAATGACTTCAAAGTTATTGATATCAATATTGTCATTCTTGGCAATTTCTGCAATCTTTTCAGCATCACCAACCAATACAGCATCTGCAATGCCACGGACTCTGGCTTCTTCGACTGCTTCCAGTACTGCTGAATCCTGAGCGACCGCAACTGCAACCTTCTTCTTTGAACATTCTGACACTCTAGCCAGCAGTTCATCAAAACTTCTACTCATTTTAACCTCTTTTCAATTATTAGAAGAAAAGGAAGGCTAAGCCTTCCTTTTGAAACTACTTCTTAGCTTCCTTAGCAGCTTTGATCTGTGCTGTTAGGGATGGAAGGATCTTGTTAAGATCACCGACGACGCCATAGTCAGCTACATCGAAGATAGGGGCATCAGCATCCTTGTTGATTGCAACAATCAGATCTGATTCTTCCATACCTGCAACATGCTGAATAGCACCAGAAATGCCAATAGCGAAGTAAACCTGTGGACGAACAGTCTTGCCTGTCTGGCCAACCTGCATATCCTTTGGCATCCAGCCTGCATCAACAACAGCTCTTGAACAAGCTACCTGACCACCAATGGCATCTGCCAAGTCCTGCAAAAGCTTGAAGTTTTCAGGAGAGCCAACACCACGGCCACCAGATACCAGGATCTTAGCATCCATGATATCAGCTACCTGATTGACTGACTTGACGATTTCCTTGATAGTTACATATTTGTGATCTGGAGTGAAGCCAGGATTGAATTCAACAATATTTGCCTTAGCATCCTTGATTGGATCAATCTTCTGCATAACACCAGGTCTAACTGTTGCCATCTGAGGTCGATTGTTTGGACAAGCAATTGTTGCAATCGTGTTGCCACCAAATGCAGGTCTTGTCATCAATAGCTGGTTGTGCTTCTGTTCAGCTTCCTTGCCTGGAACTGGTACTAGTGGGAAATCACCGATTTCCAATACTGTACAGTCAGCTGTCAGACCTGTTTCAACACGAGCTGAGACAGTTGGAGCCAAATCACGGCCAATAGCTGTTGCGCCAACAAGCATAATTTCAGGCTTGAATTCATTGATAACAGAAGTCAATGCATGTGCATATGGTTCTGTACGATATTCCTTTAATTCAGGGTCATCAACCAGGATAACACGATCTGCACCATACTGAGCCAATGAATCGCAAAGATCCTTGACATCTGAACCAATAAGGACAGCTGTAACTTCAGCATTTAATGGCTGAGCTAATTCTCTAGCCTTGCCGAGCAATTCATAAGCGATACCACTTACTTTGTTGTCTACCTGCTGAGCGTAGACAAATACACCCTTGTATTCTTCTAAGTTCACGATTTGTACCCCTCTAATTAAATAACATGCTTTTCATTAAGCTTGTTGAAGATATAAGCTACTGCATCGTCTGCTGAATCAGGAACAACCTTTTCACCAGCACCCTTGCGTACCTTATCAGAAGCCTTGGCAATCTTAGTTGGTGAACCTGCTAAACCTAAGTTGGAATCAAGAACATCCTTAAGATCAGCTCTGCCCCAAGTAGTGATTTCAGCCTTGCATGCATCAACGATGCCGCCTGGTGTCATATATCTAGGAGCATTGAGTTCCTGTAAAGCTGTAATGACACATGGCATCTTGACTTCCAAGACATGGTATCTGTCATCAAACTGACGCTGAACTACAACCTTGTCACCTTCGACCTTGATATCCTGAGCATAAGAGATCAAAGGCAGATTCAAATGCTGAGCAATCTGTGGACCAACCTGAGCAGTATCACCATCAATTGCCTGACGGCCAGTGATAATCAGATCATAGTCGATATTTCTTAAAGCACCAGCAATAGTAGTTGAAGTAGCCCAAGTATCTGCACCACCAAGAACACGGTCAGTGACCAGAATGCCCTTGTCAGCACCCATGGCAATAGCTTCTCTTAAGACATCAGCAGCCTTTGGAAGACCCATAGTCAGAACTGTAACTTCAGCACCTAATTCATCTTTGATTCTAAGAGCAGCTTCGAGACCTGCCTTATCATCAGGGTTCATGATAGCCAGCATTGAAGCTCTATCCAATGTGCCATCTGGATTGAACTTAACGCCACCAGCTGTATCTGGAACCTGTTTTACACAAACAACGATTTTCATTTTCTATTGCCTCCCCTATTACTTAAGCAATGCACTGCTGATGACCATTCTCTGAACTTCTGAAGTACCTTCATAGATTTCAGTGATCTTAGCATCACGCATCATTCTTTCAACATCATATTCAGCAATATAGCCATAACCGCCATGTAACTGAACAGACTTGGTTGTTACTTCCATTGCTACCTCAGCAGCATATAGCTTAGCCATTGCAGCTTCAACTGTATATGAGATCTTAGGATTTCTTGTATATTCATCCTTCTTCATAGCAGCCTTGTAAACCAGCATCTTGGCAGCTTCAACCTTAGTAGCCAAATCAGCAAGAACAAACTGTGTATTCTGGAAAGCAGAAATTGAACGACCGAACTGTTTTCTTTCCTTAGTATAGTTGATAGCTAATTCAAGAGCACCTTCAGCAATACCCAATGCCTGAGCAGCGATACCGATACGGCCACCATCCAGTGTATGCATAGCAATACCAAAGCCCTTGCCCTGAGCACCAAGCATATTTTCCTTAGGAATACGGCAATCCTGGAAAATCAATTCATATGTAGAAGAGCCTCTGATACCCATCTTCTTTTCCTTTGTACCAAATGAGAAGCCTGGAGTACCCTTTTCAACGATGAAGGCTGAGATTTCCTTAGAGATTCTGCCTCTTTTTTCAACCTTGCCAGTAACAGCGAAGATGATATAGACATCAGCTTCCTTACCATTGGTAATGAAGCACTTGGAACCATTCAGTACCCATTCATCACCATCAAGAACAGCCTTTGTCTGCATACCCTGAGCATCAGTACCAGCACCTGGTTCAGTCAAGCCGAAGGCACCAAGCTTTTCACCCTTGGCAAGAGGTACCAGATACTTTTCCTTCTGAGCAGGAGTACCATAAGTCATGATTGGGTCAACACATAATGAAGTATGTGCCGAAACGATTACGCCTGTTGTGCCACAGACCTTTGATAATTCTTCAACACACATGATATATGTCAATGGGTCACAGCCCTGACCACCAAATTCCTTTGGTACAGGAATGCCTAAGAAACCATACTTAGCCATCTTTTCAACTGTAACTCTTGGGAACATATGATTCTCATCAACTTCCTGAGCTAGAGGTTTAACTTCATTGACAGCGAACTCCTGGAATAGAGTTCTCTGCATCTCATGAGCCTTATCTAAAGTGAAATCCATTTTTGTTTCTCCTTACTTGCTGTAATCATAGAAGCCGACACCAGTCTTCTTGCCTAACTTGCCGGCACGTACCATCTTTCTAAGTAGTGGTGATGGTGCATATTTTGAATCGCCTGTTTCATGATAAATGACTTCCATGATTGCAAGAACGATATCAAGACCAATATAGTCACCAAGAGCTAAAGGGCCCATTGGATGATTAGCACCAAGCATCATAGCTGTATCGATGTCCTTCACAGAAGCAACACCAGCAGCGTAGACATTGATAGCTTCATTGATCATTGGGATGAGGATTCTGTTGACAACAAAACCGGCAGCTTCATTGACTTCAACAGGAGTCTTGCCAATCTCAACAGAGATTTCCTTGATTTTTTCAACAAGGGATGCAGGTGTATTTGCACCAGCGATGACTTCAATCAGCTTCATTCTGTCAGCTGGATTGAAGAAGTGCATGCCAACTAGTGGACGATCCAAGCCAGCACCCATTTCAGTGATTGATAAAGAAGATGTATTTGAGGCAAAAATGCAATCAGGCTTGACAATTGCCTGCAATTCAGTGAATGTTGCCTTCTTGATATCCATTCTTTCAGGGCAGACTTCAATGACCATATCGCAGTCACCACAGATATCCTTTAAGCCTGTAGTAATGCGGTTCATGATTTCAGCACCCTTTTCAGCAGAGATCTTTTCCTTGCCTACTAAGAAGTTGATATTCTTCTGAATCTTAGCCTTGCCATTTTCAGCAAATTCTGTCTTGATATCGCATAAGCATACTTCATAGCCATCTGTCATGGCAAATGCCTGAGCAATACCTGCGCCCATTGTACCAGCGCCAATAACTCCAACTTTCATCTTTTTTCTCCTCCTAATTAACGATTCTTGAAAGGTTCCTTGACCTTTTCCTTGTTCTTATCTAAGAAGAAGGCCATACCATATCTCTGGTCTTCAGTTTCAAAGCAGTCACCAAATAGCTTTTCTTCGACTACTAAGGCTGAATCCATATCAACTTCAAGACCTTCATTGATAGCTTTCTTGCAGTTTCTGACTGCAATTGGGGCATTCTTGGCAATACCACTTGCCATCTTCATAGCTGCTGCCATCAGATTTTCCTGTGCAGTAGCTGTTACATTGCCCTCTTCATCCTTGCTTGCTGAATAGACAGCATTGACAAGACCAATACGATATGCTTCATCAGCCTTGATATTTCTAGCTGTATAAATCAGCTGTTTTGCCATGCCTGGGCTGACAAGACGTGCAAGTCTTTGCGTACCACCGAAGCCTGGAGTAATGCCTAAGCCTACTTCTGGCTGGCCAAAGACCGCATTATCTGAACATAAGCGAATATCACAGCTCATGGAAATCTCGCAGCCTCCGCCTAATGCAAAGCCATTGACAGCGGCAATTACCGGAATTGGGAATGTTTCAAGCTTTCTGAAGACATCATTGCCCTTCTTGCCAAATGCTTCACCTTCGCTTTTTGTCAGTGTGCTCATTTCTCCGATGTCAGCACCAGCTACAAAGCTCTTGGAACCAGCGCCTGTCAGAACAAGACATCTGACAGTGTCCAAATCGACATTGTCAAGTGTTTCATTCAATTCATCGAGAACCTGAGAGTTAAGAGCATTCAGTGCTCTTTCACGGGTGATAGTGATAACGCCTACTGCACCCTTTACATCATATGCAATATACTCCATCTTTCTCTCCTTTAAATATTGCAAAACTCTAGAAGGCCAGCTCCTAGAGTTTTATGCTTGTTTTTAGTACTTTTCAACGATAGTAGCACAACCCATGCCACCACCGATGCATAGTGTTGCAAGACCCTTCTTTGCTGTTTCTGATTTAGCCATTTCATGTAGCAATGTTACAAGAATACGGCAACCAGAAGCACCAACTGGATGGCCTAAGGCAATAGCACCGCCATTAGGGTTCAGCTGCTTTTCAACATCAATGCCTAAGTCTCTGCCAACAGCAATTGACTGAGCAGCGAATGCTTCATTGGCTTCAATGATATCGAAGTCTTCGATCTTCATGCCAGTCTTAGCCATGACTTTTCTAGTAGCAGCTACTGGACCAATGCCCATGATTGATGGATCAACGCCAGCTAAGCCACCAGCTACAAATGTTGCCATTGGGGTAACACCTAATTCCTTGGCCTTTTCTTCAGACATGACAACAACACAAGCAGCACCATCATTGATACCTGAAGAGTTGCCAGCTGTTACAATGCCATCCTTCTTGAAGGCAGGCTTTAATGTAGCAAGCTTTTCCATTGAAGAAAGTCTTGGGCCTTCATCAGTGTCAAAGACAACAGTTTCCTTCTTCTTCTTGATTTCAACTGGAACAATTTCATCCTTGAAAGCGCCAGTTTCAATAGCCTTGGCAGCCTTTGCCTGTGAGTTATAGGCAAACTGGTCTAATTCTTCTCTGGTAATGCCCCACTGTTCACAGATGTTTTCAGCAGTAATGCCCATGTGGTAATCATTGAATGCATCCCATAAAGCATCATTGACCATTGTATCAACAAGATTTGACTTGCCCATTGGATAACCCATACGGTAGCCATAACGGCCTTCCATCATTGCAAATGGCGCCTTTGACATGTTTTCCATACCACCAGCGATGACAACATCAGCTTCACCAGCCATAATCATCTGAGCAGCCATATTGACACAGTTCAAACCTGAACCACATACAACATTGACTGTAACTGCTGGACATTCAATTGGCAAACCAGCTTTTAATGTAGCCTGACGAGCAACATTCTGGCCCTGTCCTGCCTGAATGACACAGCCCATATAAACATGGTCAACATCAGTAGGCTTCAAACCAGTTCTTCTTAAAGCGTCCTTGATAACGATAGCGCCTAATTCGGCAGCAGGTACTGTAGATAATGAACCACCCATAGTACCAATAGCAGTACGGCAAGCGCCTGCTAATACGACTTTCTTTGTCATGGTTTTTCCTCCGTCTTTCCCAAATAGCATAATAAAAAATGCGCTATTTAAACGATAATATTATAATGTTTTTAATGATAATTGACAACGATTTCACAAATAAGAATCATGCTTTTTTAAGCTTGTGAATAATAGCTCCTTTTGCATAAACGAAGTGCCCCACTAATCAGCTGATGTTAATATGAGTTGCGTGCGCAACTCCCACTTCATAGCATAGAATTAAAGACGTAAAGCAAGGAGTAAAAAGATGCTTAGTGAAAATATCAAGAACTTAAGAAAGGCCAAGGGCTATTCCCAGGAGGTATTGGCCGAAAGGCTGAATGTTGTAAGACAGACGGTATCCAAATGGGAGAATGGCTTATCAGTTCCCGATGCCAAGATGCTCAATAGATTAGCGGAACTATTTGAAGTACCACTGGATACCCTGGTCAATGGTACAGTTGAAGAACCAGAAGAAAAGGAAGATGAATCAGCAGTTGCCATGCAACTGAAAGTATTGAATGAACAGCTGGCAGCTGATGCAACCAGAAGAAAGAAGATCTATCGTTCTTTATCTGTTGTTGCCATAATCCTGATTGTTCTAGGTTTGCTTGGATCATCAATCTTCTTCATCAATTCCTTCAATAAGGAAAATGAAGATGCCAATGAAGTCTTATATACAACAAGAATCACTGTTGAACTAAATGACAAGATGTATACCTATGAAGTTGTTGCCAACAAACAGGGTACAATCAAGGAAGCAGGTGGCAATGCCTGGTTTGCTGAAAACTATCGGGTAGAGAAATATGACAATGTCTATGACTTATGCAAATATCTGAGCCAATGCACAAGTGAGATTGGCGGACATTGCTACTTCAGCCGCTCTGAGGCCAGCTACCACTACGCCAATAGCTCGACAAATGGAAGTGGCGTCTCTCATCATAGCGAAAGTGGCGTCTCTCATCATAGCGAAAGTGGCAACCACCACAATTAGTTATTCTTCCATTAATGGAAAAAGCGGATTTTCCGCTTTTTCTATTTGCCAAAGATTTTAGCAATTGGTTCAACTATTGCACTTAGATCCCTGATTGCACCATTAAGTGCTTCAATATCGACAATCGCAAGCTTCTCATTGGTATCATCAAGCAGGCTTTCGGTCTTTTCAAGTATTTCTGGCAGCGTCTCATTGATAGAAGTTACTGCTTCATCAAGATGATCGAGTGATTTGACAGCTTTTGGTACAATGACCAAAGCACATACTAACAATATTGTTGCTATCACGATGGTTGTAACCATGGTTATAAATGACATCAATTCACTTTTGTTTTCAAACATTGCTTCTTCCTCCAATTTAATTTTACAATAATGGATATTTTCATTCATATGCATATTCATGCATAATGTATGATAATAAAAATATGAAAAAGACTACTGTATGTTTGGCTAATGACTCTTTCCCACCAACAATTGATGGCGTGGCTAATGTTGTCGCCAATTATGCCAGGATTATCAATAAGCTTTCCAAAGCCATTGTTACGACACCTTATGATCCCGATAGTGATGATAGCCAATATGATTTCAGCATCTATCGCTATCCGAGCATCAATACCAGGGAACTGATCGGCTATCGGACCGGCATTCCCTTCTCCCTTAAGGTCTTCAATGAGATTCAGAATGAGAATATTGATATCATCCATACCCATTGCCCAATGACCTCCTGCTATCTGTCAAGAGCCCTCAGGGATATTACCAATAAGCCAATCGTTTTAACATGGCATACCAAATACGATATTGATATTAATAATGCGATAGCTTCCAAGCTATTAAGAAAGGAAGCCATTGATGCCATTATTGCCAATGTCAATGCCTGTGATGAAGTCTGGACAGTATCAAAAGGAGCTGGTGAAAATCTTAAGTCCCTAGGTTACCAAGGGGACTATATTGTCATGGAGAATGGTGTTGATTTGCCTAAGGAGAAGATCAAAAAAGACAAAGCCCTGAAGCTATTAAAAGACTATGATCTAAAGACCGATAAGCCAATTCTGCTCTTTGTTGGAAGAATGATGTGGTATAAGAATATCAGATTGATCCTGGATGGCTTAAGGGGACTAGAGAATGATGGCATTGATTATCAGATGCTGTTTATTGGTGATGGTGCAGATAAAAGTGAAATCATGGAATATGCCAATTCTTTAAAGCTTAATAATGTCTGTTTCCTAAGTGCCATCAAGGAACGGGAAATGCTTAGAGCCTTCTATTCAATTGCCAACCTCTTTGTCTTCCCTTCAACCTTTGATACCAATGGCCTAGTTGTAAGAGAAGCGGCTGCCTGTGGCCTTCCTTCAGTATTAGTCAAAGATAGCTGTGCGGCCGAAGGGGCTATTGATAATCATAATGCCTATTTGATTTCAGAAGACTATCGATCTCTTTATCAAAAGCTGAAAGAGATTCTGACTTCTGCTGATCAATTGAATAATGTTGGCATCAATGCTCAGAATGAACTCTATATTTCCTGGGAAGAAGCCTGCCATAAGGCCTATGAGCGCTATCAGATCGTCATCGACAACTACAACAGATCAGGCATTATCCATAATGACAAGCTCTCAGTTGAAATCTTTGAACTCTTATCCCAAGGATTCAACCGTTATCAGGAAGTAAAGGATAAAAGAGATGACTTGCTTGAAAAGATCAACGACCAATACGATGCCCTCAAGCATCTATTAGCTGACAAGGATCTTGTCATCCATGATAAAAACATCTCAATTCTCAAGCGTATCCACCTGCTGATTGAGGAAATCAGGAAGATTGATTAAGACCAAAATAGGAGTAAGAAAATGATTTATCTAATGAGGCATGGAGCAGACCCTGCCAACTGCTATGGTGGATGGAGCTCCTATGGATTAACAGATGAAGGGAAGAAACAGGTTCATCTGGCAAAAAGCCATCTGATTAATAAGGGCATTAAGCAAATCTATGCAAGTGACTTGCCTCGTGCTAAGGAAACAGCAGAAATAGTTGCGGAAGAATTGAAGCTGCCAATCATCTATTTGCCACAATTTCGGGAAACCAATAATGGATTGCTGGCAGGGATGCCTAAAGCTGAAGCATCTGCAAAATATCCAGGATTATATTGGAGTGCACTTGATTGGACACAAGAATGGCCAGCTGGTGAAAGCCCTGAGCAGTTTTATCATCGTATCAAAGATGCATGGCATGAATTCAAGAAGCAGGTCGAAAATGATGATGTTCTGCTGGTATCACATGGTGGCGTAATAGATGTCATCTTGTGTCTTGAAAATGGAATCCCTTATACAAATAAGGAAACACATTTTAAGATCAGTTATGCAGGGATTGTTTCAATTGAAAACTAATGCATAGATCAAGAAGTCAAAAAACGAGCTAGCACAAGCTAGCTCTTTTATTTGATTATCATTTGCCAATCAGATATCTGAGATCAGAACCCTTGGAGATATTTCCTGCCACCTTCATCTGACCATTCATGAACAGCTTATCAGCACTGACACGGCCTGTTGACATACGATAGAGGTTATCCAGGCTTGCTGAGATGAAGACATCCGCATCCTTATAGGTATATGGTGCCATCTCCATGCCTTCCTTGGTGAACTTGAGATAGAAGACACCAGAACCAGGACCGATGATATCAATCTGGGCAATGACGCTATAGTCATCATTCTGCAACTGCAGGAATTCCTTTCTTTCGTCTTCCAAATCCGAATAAAGAATCTTCAAGACATCATAAGCATCTTCAAAAGTAACGGCTGGATTGAAATCACTGCCAATGATATCAGAATACATCTTCTGATAAGCAAGGGCTGACTTTTCCCATGAGAAGTCCTTCCACATTGCCCGATCAATCAAAATTTCCCAGATGTCCCTTTGAGCAAAATAGACCTTGACTGCTTCTGTAATAGCGACCAGAAGATTCTTGGCATTATAGCCAGAGAAGGAGAAGCCATCACCAATGCCATCGAAATCAGAATATGGACGAATGGAGTCCTTTAGACCACCGGTTTCATGGACAATTGGAATTGCCCCAAAACGCATAGCCATCATCTGGGAGAGACCACATGGCTCAAAAGCTGAAGGCATCAGATACATATCAATGCCGGCAAAGACTTCTTCTGATACTGATTGTGAGAAATTGGATGAGAAGCCAAACTGGCCTGGCCATCTTTTCTTGCATTCTTCAAAGTAGTCAATGTACTTCTGTTCGCCTTGACCAAAGATAATGACCTGGACACCCATCTTCATGATTTCCGGCAGAATTTCCTTGATTAATTCAATGCCCTTTTGTTCTACCAGACGAGCAACTGAAGCAATCAGTGGCCAGTTCTTTTCCTTCTTTAAGCCAAACATCTCCTGGACCTTGGCCTTGCAGAGGGCCTTGCCACTGCGATCTTCAAGTGAGAAGTTGGCAATTATATTTGTATTCTTGGCAGGATCATACTGGTCCATATCAATGCCATTGAGAATGCCATACATCTTGCCTTCAATGATGTCACAGACACCTTCAAGTCCTTTGCCAAAGCGCGGTTCGTGCAGTTCTCTGGCATAAGTAGGTGATACTGTTGAAACTGCATCAGCCATCAACATGGCACCCTTCATGAGATTGACATCGCTGCGCCCTTGATATTCATAACCCAATGCCCCATTATACCAGCCAGGATTCAAAGCAAAGGTTTCAACTAAGTCCCTGGCACCATATTGGCCCTGGTAAGCGATATTGTGGATAGTATAGACAGTTTTGACATTGCGGAAGCGGGAAGTGACGGCCTGGTCATCCTTCAGATAAATGACACATAGCGCTGTTTCCCAGTCATTGCAATGCAGAATATCCGGCACAAAGTCATAGTGCTCCATCAGTTCAACAACAGCTTTGGAGAACCAGGCAAAACGATATTTATCATCATCATAGCCATAAAGCTTATCACGATAGAACAAGGGATCGCATTCAATGAACCAGGCTGGCACACCTTTGAGCATTGAGCGATATAATGAACAATCCTGACGGGTATTGCCTAAATAGATGGTCCTTGATTCCTTGTATTCAAGTTCATCCATATAGCGATCCTTGACACATTTGTAGAGTGGTGAAACTATTTCAATTTCATGCCCCAGTGGCAGCAAGGCTGGTGGCAGGGAGTTGGCAACATCAGCCAAACCGCCAGACTTGGAATAAGGTGCACATTCACTAGTAACAAAGAGTATTTTCATAAATGCTTACCTATAATTCAATGCCATTGAGCTTCATCAGTTCTCTTGCACTTTCAACTGAATCAACGCCAGTTGGATTCTTGATTGGTGCAAATTCCTTTTCACGAATGACTTCATATGGCAGACAATCATCCATCAGATGAACCATATCAAGCACTAATGTCTCAAACTTATAGCCATTGATCTTTTCTGGCTTGACCAGTTCGCCCTTATCATCAAGATACGGAATCTTCTTCTCAACAACATGAACAGGAATTTCCGTATTGATGATATCAACCAGCTTATCAATCCTGAAGAGATAGTTCAGGATAACACCAAAGTTGAAGACCAGATCACCATTAGGCTTGCGCATTGATAATAGTTCTGGTGTCATTTCATAATATTCAACAATCTGTGGCTTGCCATCTTCCAGACATAGATTGCCAACTCTTTCATTTTCATTAGCTTTGCGGACAACCTTGCCACCAGAGACATAGTCTTCTTCAATTACAGCACCAACAAAGACTGGATCGGCAATTCTCTGCAAAACATTATCAATCGCAAAGACATTCAGCCATTCAACACCACGTCCCTTGGCATCATCCAATAAACCGGCCTTGGCAAAGCTTGAGAACCAGCCACCATTGCCATTAGGTGAAAGGGAAAGCTTCCCCTTCTCTTCAAGATAGATCTTGCCATTATAGTCACAGCTAGGTGCCATTTCCTGAACAAAGAAGGAAATATAGTCACCAGGGTAGCCAAAGTTGTCATGTTCCTTGAAGAATGCCGTAATCTCATCGACATTCTTATCAGAGCACATGATATAGAATGGCACATATGCTTTAGCAACATCTGTGACATCCATCAGGTTTCTGATCAGCTGTTCAAAGATATAAAGAGTCTTGTTGATACCTACATTGAACATGCCCTTGGAATGATCAAAACCAAGTCTTGTGCCTTGGCCACCTGCCAAGAGGACAGCACCTACTTTGCCATTCCTGATAGCATCCAATCCTTTATTCCGATAAATATCTTCCTTGGCTTTGATTGCATCTGCTTCCAGACAATCCAAGCCTTCAATATTTCTTTCCTTCTTCTCTTCTTCCTTCTGGCCTAATTTCTTCAATAAGTCAAAGTCTGTATCCATTATCTGCTGATAGAATGCTTCCTTTTCCTTTTCCGATAATTCATCTTCATATCTAAGAAGATGTTCTTGCCCATATAAGGCCAGTTTTTCAATAATCTGTTCGCGTTTCATATATCCTCTTTCTAATATCAAATAAACAAGATATTTGCTTGTTATATATATTATGACATCTTTTTCATCTTTCTTTACATTAAAATCATAGCGCTTTCATTCTTGTTGCAAACATCAAAATGCATCTGATTTTTCGTTGCATCCATACCACTCATGATTATCCTCCACTGTATCCTTCAGCAATTTCATTCTTTCTTGCTTCCTTGCTCATATGTTAATATTGATTTGGGGGTAAACCATGTTTTTTCAAAAAGTACCAGCCTATCTGATAGACACTGAAAACGTGGGTTCTACCTGGACATCTCTTCTAAAGAACGATGATCGCATTGATCTCTTCATCTTTGTGACAGCTAATGCCAAGAATCTCAATTATTCCCTTTTAAGGGAAATAACTGAAAACAGAAGAAGAAACAATATCAAGATCATTGACTGTGAAGTAGGCAAGAATTCCCTGGATTTCTATCTTTCTTCCTATTTAGGCTATCTGATTGGCAAAGACAGGCATTCCGAATATGTCATTGTCTCTCAGGATACCGGATACGATCATATCGTAGAATACTGGAAAAAAGAGGGCGTTCAGACAAGAAAAATCAATACCAAGCCTGAACCTGAACCAAAGAAGCCCAAGGTTAAGAAAACCAAAGTCCTAGAAGAGAAGAAGACATCAGAAAAAAGGATTATCAAGAAGAAAGAGGAAACACCTATTGTCAAAGAAGTACCTTCTAATCCTCAGCTAACAAGAAAAGCCTTCTTGAAAACGCTCCTTAAAGACTACTCTGATGCAGAAATTGATGATATCTTCAAGACCCTGGCAAACATTCCTGAAGATAAGCGTGAGGACAAGAATCTCATCTACCGTACATTAGTAAGAAGATTCAAGAAGAACAAAGGCCTTGCCATCTACAATCTCTTAAAGAAAGAGCTCAAAAAATACTATAGTCTATCAGATAACTAAGCCTGCA
>JAQXQU010000137.1 GCA_029101345.1 Erysipelotrichaceae bacterium
GTGGTAGAACTGCCTTTGGAAGCGATCTATCAAAGGGAAGAAACCATTGAAGAAGCTCCATCGTACAATGTCAATCTGCATAATATCAAGGTTCTGATGGCAGAGGACAATGATCTCAATGCTGAGATCGCTACTGTCCAATTAGAGGAACTAGGCATGAAGATCAGCCGTGTTTCTGATGGAAGAGAAGCAGTCAAGGCCTTTGTTGATAATCCACCGGGTACATATGATCTCATCCTGATGGATGTCATGATGCCAAAGATGAATGGTTATGAAGCTGCCAAGGCTATCAGGAATCTAGGGGATAGGGAAGATGGCAAGGATATTGTCATCATTGCCATGACTGCCAATGTCTTTGCCGAAGATGTCGAAGCAGCCTTCAAGGCTGGCATGAATGGCCATATTGGCAAGCCGATTATCATTGAAGAAGTCATTAGGACTATAGCTAGAACAATTATCAAGTAAATGAGCACTAGACAGTGCTCATTTTTAATCTTGGTGATAGAATTGATTTGTTATGAGTGAGCGTGTAATTGAAATATTAGTTGATTCCTTTTTGAAGATGCTGATACCAGGCATCAAGGTCACTGTTCCTTTGACCATCTTGTCCTTTGCCTTGGGCCTTTTGATTGCGACAGTCTGTGCTATTATCCAATATGCCAATATCCGCTATCTCAAGCAGCTATGTCGTTTTTATATCTGGATTATCAGAGGAACACCGCTTCTGGTCCAGCTCTATATCTTCTTTTATGGCCTGCCTAAAGTGGGTATCATGCTGAATGCCTTCCCTTGTGCCATTTTGGTCTTTGGCATCAATGAAGGCGCCTATATGGCTGAAAGCATGCGAGCAGCTCTTGAAGCTGTACCAAAAGGACAACTGGAAGCCGGCTATTGTGTGGGCATGAATTATCTGCAGATCATGTGGCGCATTGTTTTGCCACAGGCAATGCGAACGGCTTTTCCATCATTATCAAATTCCTTCATCTCTTTGCTTAAATCAACATCCTTGGCTGCTACGATTACCGTTACAGAACTGTTTAGAACAGCGCAGATCATCAATGCCAGGGTCTATGAACCGCTTGCTCTATATTGTGAAGCGGCTCTTGTTTATCTGCTCTTCTCAACTTTCCTTACCTGGTTACAAGCAAGGATTGAAAAACGCTTGAGCACTTATGGAGGTGTCAGATGATTGAAGCAAGAAAGATCAGAAAATCCTTTGGTGACATCTTGGTTCTGGATGATATAAGTCTCAAGGTTGAAAAGGGTGATGTCATAGCAATCCTTGGACCATCGGGTTCGGGCAAGACAACCCTGCTACGCTGTTTGAATTTCCTGGAAAAAGCAGATAGTGGTGAATTGGTCTTTGATGATGTTGTCTATGATATGAAGACCATTAACAAGAAGGATATTGCGACCATCAGGAAAAAGACGGCTTTTGTCTTTCAGAACTACAATCTCTTCCTTAATATGACAGCAATGCAAAACGTCATGGAGGGACTTGTAACAGCACGAAAGATGAGTAAGGAAGAAGCCAGGGAAAAAGCCTTAGCAGCTTTAGAGAAGGTTGGCATGCTGGACCGCAAGGACCACTACCCTTCACAATTATCCGGTGGTCAGCAACAAAGAGTTGCCATCGCCAGAGCATTGGCCCTGGACCCGGAAATCATCTACTTTGATGAGCCAACCAGTGCTCTTGATCCTGAACTCATCGGTGAAGTTCTGCAAGTCATGAAGAAGCTGGCCAATGAAGGAATGACGATGCTTGTTGTTACCCATGAGATGAATTTTGCAAGGAATGTCTCCAATAAGGTCATCCTGATGGAGAATTCGGTAATTGTTGAAGAAAATGAAGCCAAGTCCTTCTTTGAAAATCCTAAAGAGGAAAGAACCAAGGCCTTTGTTTCATCTGTCTATGAAAGAAACAATCTGGCAAATAGCCATTAAAAAACGAGGATATGATCGAATATTGGTCATCTTCCTCGTTTTTAGCTTTTGATTGTTTATGGAACATAAGCTATCGTTTCCGGCGATCATGCTGCTTGCTGGAGTAGTAGGCACGCTTGTCATCATACATGCGCTTATCTGCTATCTTCAAGAGTTCATTGATATTGGCGTATGGATGTTCGTAGATACCGGAAAAGCCGGCTGATAAAGAAAGGCGATCAACCTTATTGCCATGCCATTTGGCAACACAATTCTTCAGCTTTTCAAATTGATCGGCGGCCATTGAGAAATCCAGATAGAGAATGGCAATGAATTCATCTCCACCAACTCTGAAGATGGAACCATATTTGCCAAGAGTATTCTTTAGACATTCTGCACAGCCAATGATGATTTCATCACCAGCCAGATGACCAAGGGCATCATTGGTTTCCTTCAGGCCATTGATATCAACCGAGAAGATGACAAGATCTTCAGGCAGTTCCTCAGCTTCAGACAATTCCTTGATAACCCTGGAATAGGAATAACGGCTATTTAATCCTGTCATGACATCAGTATCCAATAATTTGCGGGTATTGAGTATTTTGTCATCATGTTTCTGAAAGGCAAAATCAGAGAAATGGATATAGATCATAGCTACAGAGATGACAAGCGAGATAGTGAGTACTCTATATTCAATGTTCATCGCTTCCTGGATGAAGAAGCCAGCATAGAGCGGCATCAGTGAAGCTATCAATGAGAAGCGATTGTGGTTTTTGAAGTTTGCAGAATACTTGGCAAATTCATAGATGACAAGTACCAGCAGGAAGATAGTATAGATGATATAGATGAAGTAGTAAGGACCATGGTGATGGAAGTTGTGGGCATCGACATAGAAGGTCCAACCGGTAAAGATGGATATGACATGGATGACTGCGTTGGCAAAGGATAAACGGAAGAATCCCTCGTTGACCCTTTCATCATCATTGACCAGCAGGATCAAGGCATTGGCTATTAATGGCGTTGTGACATAGTCAGCGCATTTTATGAAGCGATGAAGCAGGGCATAGCGCATTGGGGCACCATTGAGCCTGAAGGAAAGCCATTCAGAAAAGCCTGCCAAAAAGATCATGGCAAAAGATGTCAGAAAACGGGATTTGATCTTAGTTGAAAAGTGACTATTATCGTAAACCAGAGAGCCTAGTGATAAAAGCGAAATGAACGATACTATCACAACAGCCGTATAAAAATCCATATTACAATTATACATCATCACTTTTGTATGGTAAACTCACAGTGAAGGATGGAGAATATGAAAAAGATAGGAATTATCATGGGCAGCGATTCAGATCTGCCAATTGTTGAAAAGGGCATCAAGGAACTTGAAAGCCTTGAAGTGCCATTTGAAGTACATGTCTATAGTGCTCATCGTACACCGGAAGAGGCCATTGCCTTTGCCAAAGGTGCGCGAGCTAAAGGCTTTGGCGTTCTGATCTGTGCTGCAGGTATGGCTGCTCACCTGGCAGGTGTTATTGCGGCCAATACAACTTTGCCAGTTATTGGCATTCCTTGTTCAGCAGCCAATCTGCAAGGTCTTGATGCTCTGCTTGCGACTGTCATGATGCCAAGTGGCATACCGGTAGCGACAGTAGCCATCAATGGAGCGGCAAATGCGGCTTTATTGGCTGTTGAGATGTTAGCTGTTGGTGATGATGAATTAGCTGAAAAGCTTGAAGAAAAGCGCCTTGAAGCTAAAGACAAGGTACTTCAAAAAGACAAGGCAATTAGTGATAAATACAACCATTAAGATGATTATCCCTCCCGATGGAGGGATTTTTCTATATGCTTGCCTTGAAGTCAATGTTAGCCTTTCTGGCCTGACTTATGAGCATTCTTGTTGGAATGGCATATTGTCTGCCATCTTTGATGAAATGGGTGCCACATTGTCGAAAATTGAAACTGACATTCTTTCTTATGCATTGTTCCCTGAGATCCAATACCCAATCATAATCAAGGGGTCTGGCATTGATATCGGATTCACCGCCAACAACTACCAGTTTGATGCCATCAAGATATTTTTCAATATTGATTCTTTCAAGCAAGGGCTGGGCGGTGATGCATTTATGCCTGATGGGAAGTTCTTTGAAGATTGATAGTTTCCGATCGGCATTTTTCTGATTTTCAATAGTACAGCAGACAACAACATTTTCATAACCATCATTCCAATCGGCAGGAAGGCAATCCTTGAATCTTTCAATTCTTTTGGTTAGAAAGAGAAAGGTGCAATCACTTCTTTCCTTGATCATGGACCAGACTTCCTTGCGCCATTTATCTCCTTCTTCAATCAGAAAATCAGTGGAGAAACAAAGATAAACCAGACCGCCTTTCATCTTGTAGCTGCCATTCTTCTGGCGTCTTTTCGGCTTATAGAAGTCTTTGGTCTTTACAATATCATTGGTATTGACTTGCCTTTTGGCATCACCTTTATGGATATAGCAATGAAGGCAGCCGTCACTGCATTTCCTGCATCCACGCCAGGGATTCCACATTGTCATCATTATCACCTCATTTGTTATGGGCTTATTGTAAGCTAAGAGCAGCTTATAGGCAAAACATCCTGCATCAGCGAAGAAGACGCTTTGCAAATGATCAGAGATTATCTGTCTTTTATCTTTTATCCTGATACCAAAAACATTGGAAAGTTCATTAAGGAAATGTTGTTTGGAAGGTGGTCATATGGTAATATTTATGTGGCTAAAGCTAAGCTTTCTGCGACTGACGGATAAGTGGAGTACCACGTGGAACAGAAAGTAGATGATGCCGACCGTCTGGGCGTACTTGGCTTATTTTTT